>NZ_OZ245882.1:2556621-2876198 GCF_965229465.1 Cellulomonas sp.
TGGTGTAATGGCAGCACGCCGGCCTTTGGAGCCGTGCAGTCCAGGTTCGAATCCTGGGGGCGGAGCCACGCGGTACGGTGCGTGGCATGGCGACGACGCGTTCGACGCGTGCTCTGTACCTTCTGCTCGGTGTTCTCCTCTTCGCGGTGGTGTCCCAGGTCGTCGACCTCCTGGCGGGTGCCACGGAGGTCGGTGTGCGCACCGGCGTGATCGTCGTGGCGGCTGTCGGCGCCGTGGTCACCGGCGTGCTGATCGCCCGTCGGAGACGGATCCCGCCGCCCGTACCGCGCCGGATCACCCCTGCCCCGGCGGAGGCGCCGGAGGACCATGGTCCGTCGGGAGCCACCTCCGTGCCCGGGTAGAGTGCACCGTGCGCACGAGATCCACCGCCCGAGACCCGGGCAGATCCGCGAGGAGCACCCGCTGGTGACGTTCCCCCGCCCGGCCGCCGTCGTCGTCCTCGCCGCAGGTGAAGGAACCCGGATGCGCTCGGCGACTCCCAAGGTCCTGCACACCTTGGCCGGTCGCAGCATGCTCGGCCACGCGCTGGCCACCGCCCGCGCCCTGGAGCCCGGTCGCGTCCTGGTGGTCGTCCGGCACGAGCGCGAGCAGGTCGCCGCGCACGTGACCGAGATCGACCCGCAGGCGCTGCTGGCGGACCAGGACGCGATCCCCGGCACCGGCCGCGCGGTCCAGGTGGCCATGAGGGCGCTCGACGCCGCAGCCCAGGCCGACGCCGCGAACGACACGACCGCCGGCTCGGCCACGCACGCGCAGGTCGCGGGTGCGGTCGTCGTCATCGCCGGTGACGTCCCGCTGCTCGACGCCGCCACGCTGCACGAGCTGCTCGCCGCCCACCACGCCGACGGCAACGCGGTCACCGTGCTCACCACCGAGGTGGCGGAGCCCACCGGCTACGGCCGCATCCTGCGCGAGCCCGGCACCGGCGACGTGCTCGGCATCGTCGAGGAGAAGGACGCCGACGACGCGCAGCGCGCGATCACCGAGATCAACTCCTCCATCTACGTGTTCGACGCCGACGTGCTGCGTGGTGCGCTCGGCCGGCTGGGCCGCGACAACGCGCAGGGCGAGGTGTACCTGACCGACGTGCTGGCGATCGCGCGGACCGACGGCGGCCACGTGCGCGCGCTGCGGACCGACGACCCGGTGCTCGTCGAGGGCGTCAACGACCGGGTCCAGCTGGCGGTGCTGCGGGCCGAGATGAACCGCCGCATCCTCGAGGACTGGATGCGCGAGGGAGTCACGGTCGTCGACCCGACCACCACGTGGGTCGACGTCGACGTCGAGCTGGAGCGGGACGTGACGATCCTGCCCGGCACGCAGCTGCACGGAGCGACCGTGGTCCGCGAGGGCGCGACCGTCGGCCCCGACACCACGCTGACGGACGTCGAGGTCGGTGCGGGGGCCAGCGTCGTGCGCACGCACGGGAACCTGGCCGTCATCGGCGCCGGCGCGAGCGTGGGACCGTTCGCCTACCTGCGGCCGGGGACGGTGCTCGGGGACCAGGGCAAGATCGGCACGTTCGTCGAGACCAAGAACGCGCAGATCGGCACGGGCTCCAAGATCCCGCACCTCTCTTATGTGGGTGACGCGACGATCGGCGAGCACACGAACATCGGTGCGGCGTCGGTGACGGTCAACTACGACGGCGTCAACAAGCACCGCACCACCATCGGCTCCTACGCGCGCACGGGTGCGGACAACATGTTCGTCGCCCCGGTCACCGTCGGGGACGGTGCCTACACGGGTGCCGGCAGCGTGATCCGCCGCGACGTGCCCTCGGGCGCCCTCGGCGTCAGCGCCGGCGCCCAGCGCAACATCGAGGGCTGGGTCGCGCGCGCCCGTGCCGGGACGCCCGCCGCCGAGGCCGTGGTCCGTCGGCCGGGCAGCGACGACTCCGAGCTCTCCCCGCAGGCCCGCGCCGAGCGCGGACGCGCCACCGCAGCAGCCGCCGACGCACCCCCGACCCCGCCGCCTGCACTGCCGGACTCCGCCGGCTCGAACCCGAAGGACTCCGCACGATGACCGGGATCATCTCCTCGGACGGCGAGAAGCGCCTCGTGCTCCTGACGGGACGGGCGCACCCCGACCTTGCCACGAGCGTCGCGGCCCACCTCGGCATCGACCTGCTGCCGACCACCACGTACGAGTTCGCGAACGGGGAGATCTACACCCGGTTCGGGGAGTCCGTGCGCGGCGCCGACACCTTCGTGCTCCAGTCGCACTCGTCGCCCATCAACACGTGGATCATGGAGCAGCTGCTCATGGTCGACGCCCTCAAGCGCGCGTCCGCCAAGACGATCACGGTCGTGGCACCGTTCTACGGGTACGCCCGCCAGGACAAGAAGCACCGCGGGCGCGAGCCGATCTCCGCACGGCTGATGGCGGACCTGTTCAAGACGGCCGGCGCCGACCGGCTGATGAGCGTCGACCTGCACGCCGCGCAGATCCAGGGCTTCTTCGACGGCCCCGTGGACCACCTCTGGGCCATGCCGATCCTCACGGAGTACGTGCGCAGCCGCGTCGACACCTCCAACGTCACGGTCGTCTCGCCCGACGCCGGCCGCATCCGCGTGGCCGAGCAGTGGGCCGCCAAGCTGGGCGGCGGACCGCTGGCGTTCGTGCACAAGACGCGCGACATCCGCAGTCCCAACAAGACTGTCGCCAACCGCGTCGTCGGTGACGTCGAGGGCCGCAGCTGCGTGCTCGTCGACGACCTCATCGACACCGCCGGCACGATCGCCGGGGCCGTGCGCGTGATCATGGAGGCCGGGGCCAAGGACGTCATCGTCGCGGCCACGCACGGCGTGCTGTCCGACCCCGCGGTCGACCGGCTCCAGAACTGTGGTGCCCGCGAGGTGGTCATCACCGACACGCTGCCCATCGCCGAGGACCGGCGCTTCCCGCAGCTGACCGTGCTCTCCATCGCCCCGCTCATCGCGCGGGCCATCCGCGAGGTGTTCGACGACGGCTCGGTGACCTCCCTCTTCGACGGCCAGGCCTGACCGATGACCGGACGCGACGACGAGCACGCCGGCCGTCGCGGCCCGCGCGGCGGCGTGACCGTCACGGGGTTCGGCGAGGCCGAGGCCGTGCCGGACGTCGCGATCGCGGACCTCGGGGCCGAGGCGCGGGCCGTGGACGCGGAGCGGGCGCTGGCCGAGGCCGGCGAGTGCCTGGACCGGATGCGTGCCGTGCTGCGTGAGGCCGGGGTCGAGGACCGGTTCCTGCGGACCACCCAGTCGAGCACGTGGACCGACGGGTCCGCCCGCGGGTCGTCGCGGGTGGTCGCGCGGCTGGGCCTCCAGGTCCGGCTGCACGACGTCGCGGTCGCCGGCGACGTGGTCGGTGCCGCGGTCGTGGCCGGCGGCGAGCCCGCGCGGATGGACGGCATCCGGCTCGAGGTCAGCGACCCCACGCAGCCGCGGGTCCTGGCGCGCGAGGCGGCCTGGGCGGACGCGGTGGCACGCGCCACGCACTGGGCCACGCTGTCCGGCCGCCGGCTGGGCGAGGTCCAGTGGGTGACCGAGGGCGGCTCCGCGGGGGCGCCGATGGCGATGGACTGGATGGGGGGCTCCGCCAAGGCGATGTCCGTCCCGGTCGAGGCCGGCCAGCAGACCGTGTCCGCGAACGTCACCGTGCGGTGGGCGTGGGCTGAGGACGCCTCGTCCCCCTGACCCGCGGGTTGGGATCCACGCGCTCGCTCGGGTAGGCTCTCCAGGTTGCCTCGGCGAGGGACGAAGGACGGTCGACGAAGTTCCACGACCACCTGCGCTCCGTGATCGACTGGGCGAGCGCCTCCGCGTGCCCGTCCTGCGTCCCGCGTCGAGGCCACCACACCTGTCTGATCCGCGTCGCCGGCTCCTGCCGCGCACGCCACGCCATCACACCGTCACGTCGGCGACACTGCGCCGACGTCAGCACTGGGGAGTACACGTGTCCGAGGTCAAGCTCGTCGCCACCACCCGTTCCGAGTTCGGCAAGGGTGCCGCGCGCCGCCTGCGCCGCGCCGACCAGATCCCCGCCGTCCTGTACGGGCACGGCTCCGACCCGCTGCACGTCGCCCTCCCGGGCCACGCCACGATGCTCGCGGTCAAGCAGGCCAACGCCCTGTTCTCCATCGAGCTCGACGGCACGACCACGCTGGCGATCACCAAGGACGTCCAGCGCGACGTCGTGAAGAACACCATCGAGCACGTCGACCTGCTCATCGTCACGCGCGGCGAGAAGGTCACCGTCGACGTCCAGGTCGCCGTGGTCGGCGAGTCCTACCCCGGCACGATCCACGTCTTCGAGACGCAGGCGCTGTCGCTCGAGGTCGAGGCCACGCACATCCCGTCCGAGGTCCAGGTCTCGATCGAGGGCCTCACCGGTGGCTCGACGATCACCGCGGGCGAGATCACGCTGCCCGAGGGTGCCACCCTGCTCAGCGACCCCGACCTCACCGTCATCGCGATCAGCGTCCCGCACGCCTCCGCCGAGGACGTCGCCGCCGACGCCGCCGCGGCGGACCTGGCCGCGTCGCAGTCCGCTGCGTCCGCCGCCGCCTCCGAGACCGAGCTGGGCAGCTGACCCACCAGCACGCTGCGCGACGCCCGGTACCGTTCCTGACGGTGCCGGGCGTCGTCGTTCCCGCACGTACCCCGCACGAGGAGACCCGATGAGCGACGGACCGTGGCTGGTGATCGGCCTGGGCAACCCCGGCCCGCAGTACGCGGGCAACCGCCACAACGTCGGCCAGATGGTGCTCGACGAGCTGGCCCGGCGGACGGGCTCCACGTTCGGCGCCCGCGCGTCCGGGCTGCTCTCGCGCCGGCCGCAGGCGGCGGTCGCCGAGGGGCGCCTCGGGGTGCTGCCGGGCGGTGCCCCGGGTCCGCGCGTGGTGCTGGCGAAGCCGACCACCTATATGAACGTCTCGGGCGGCCCCGTGGCGGCGCTGGCGAAGTACTACGACGTGCCCCCGGAGCGCACCGTGCTGGTGCACGACGAGCTCGACATCCCGTTCGCCGACCTCCGCCTCAAGCGCGGGGGCGGCGAGGGCGGCCACAACGGCCTGCGCGACACCACGAAGGCGCTGGGCACCAAGGACTACGTCCGGGTGCGCGTGGGGGTCGGCCGCCCGCCCGGTCGGATGGACCCGGCGGACTTCGTCCTGCGCGACTTCGCGAAGAACGAGCTGAAGGACCTGCCCTGGCTGCTGGACGCGGCGGCGGACGCCGTCGAGCTGCTCGTCCGCGACGGGCTCGAGGCCGCGCAGCTGAGGTTTCACACGAAGGGGTGAAGGCGTCCCCCACCTGCGCGAGCATCGGGTGAAACCGGACAGAAGGTGATGAACTACGCGATTGGCGCGTATAGCCTCATGCCCATTCCACTTGGCGGATCGGGGGTGTGGGGCTGTGGCTGCAGAGATCGTGGACGACCTGGACCTGAGCCTCGGCGACCGTCGTGGACGCGGACTCGGCCAGCGCCGCTCCTGGGCCTCTGCGGAGCCCTTCGAGCGCCGCGCCACCCCGTTCAACTCGGCTGACGCGGTCGCCGGCTCGTGGCGCCAGCTCGTGCACTCCTATCGGGTGCACGCCGCGCTGCTGGACCTCGTGGCCATCCTGCTCGTCGCGACGCCGGTGATGGTCGCGCTGTACGAGCCCGGAGCGCAGACGGCACTCATGATCGCCGGCGCGACACTCGGGTTCGTCGGCCTCGTGGCCGTCCTGCACGGGTACGGCGACGCCGTCCTGGGCCGTTCGGCCGCCGAGTCCCGGGTGCTCGTCCGGGCCGGCCTGGTGAGCGTCGTGGTCCTGGTCCTGGCCAGCTACGCGTTCAAGGCCGAGGTCTCCCGCTTCCTCGTGTTCGTCGTCGTGCCGGCCGCCGCGCTGCTCGCGGTCGCCGCGCGGCTCGTCCTGCGCCGCTCGCTGACCAAGCTGCGGATGCACGGGCAGGCCATGATGCGCACGGTCGTCGTCGGCGAGCCCGGTCCGGTGGCCACTGTGGTGCAGGACCTCGCGGTCGACCCGGCGCACGGGTACCGGGTGGTCGGTGTGTGCCTGCCCAGCGTCGACGCGCAGCAGACCGTCGCGGGCGCCCCGATGATCGGCGCGGTGTGCGACGTCCCGCAGGTGGTCGTCGACCGCTCCGTGGACGTCGTGGTGGTTGCGGGCTCGTACATCGGCGGCAACGGCCTGCGGCGCCTCTCGTGGGCGCTGGACCGGGCCGGTGCCCAGCTCATCATGGCCACCGACCTCGAGGACATCGCCGCCCCGCGGCTGACCATGCGGCCCACGGGCGGCCTCTCGCTGCTCGAGGTCGAGGTGGGCGCCTCGCGCGGCCGGATGGCGGCCAAGACGGCGCTGGACCGGACGCTCGGCGGGCTGATCATGCTGGTGGCCCTGCCGGTGATCCTCCTGGCCGCCCTCGCGGTACGGCTGACGTCCCCGGGGCCCGCCTTCTACAAGCAGACGCGGATCGGCGTCGACGGCGCGGAGTTCACCATGTGGAAGCTCCGCACGATGTACGTCGATGCGGACAGGCGTCGCGCCGAGCTGCTGGGTTCCAGCGAGGGCAACGCGATCCTCTTCAAGATGCGTCACGACCCACGGGTCACCTCCGTGGGTCGCGTGCTGCGCAAGTACTCGCTCGACGAGCTCCCGCAGCTGTTCAACGTGGTCCGCGGCGACATGTCGCTGGTCGGACCGCGGCCCCCGCTCGCCGAGGAGGTGGCCGCCTACGCGGATGCCGTCCAGCGGCGCCTCCGGGTCCGTCCGGGACTGACCGGCCTCTGGCAGGTCTCCGGTCGCTCCGACCTGTCCTGGGAGGAGTCGGTGAAGCTCGACCTGCGCTACGTCGACAACTGGTCCGTCTCGATGGACCTGCTCATCCTCTGGAAGACCTTCCGGGCCGTGCTGCGACCCAGCGGTGCCTACTGACCCGATCGCCCGCGACCGCGGCCCCGACCACACCCTGGACCTGGAGGTACTCGTGACCGAGACCCGGCCCGACATCTCGTTCCTGGAGGATGACGAGCCCGCCGTCGTGCGGGCCGCTCCTCCGGACGTCGTCGACCGCCTCGTGGTCCACCAGATCGACCTCGCGCGCCAGTCGCCCGGGGGGATCGAGACGTGCATCCGTGGCCTCGTCCGGCACGCGCCGGCAGACGTCACCTTCGCGATCGTCGGGGTGGACGCCGGAGGCGTCGTCGACGGCCGCCGGCTCGGCCAGTGGGAGCAGCACCGGGTGGGTGAGCGGGTGGTGTGGTTCCTGCCCGTCGTCCGGCTCGACCCGGGTGACCAGCGCCGACGGGTCCCGCACTCCGTCCGGCTCGCCGCGGGGCTCGTCCGGTACCGGCACGCGCTGCCGGCGAGCACCGTCGTGCAGGCGCACCGCGCCGACGTCGCCGCGGTCGCCGCACGGGTGCTGAGGCGGCCCCTGGCCTACTTCGTGCACACGCAGGAGCACGGGTTGACCGGGGCCACCTCGGACTCGTTCTGGCGCAAGGCGGGCAGCGTGCACGCGCGCGTCGAGCACAAGCTCCTGCGCGACGCGCACTCCGTGGTGGTGTTCAACCCGGACTTCGCCGAGACCGCGCAGACCATCAACCCGGACGCGATGTTCTCGCCGACGTGGTTCGACCCGACGCTCGTCCGCTACCGCGCCCAGGCGCTGCACCCGCAGCGCGTCATCTGGGTCGGCCGGCTGGAGCAGCCGAAGGACCCCGCGCTGGCGATCGAGTCGTTCCGGCGGCTGCTGGAGTCCGCGCCGGACCAGGACTGGACCCTCGACGTCGTCGGCACCGGGACCCAGCTGCCCGACCTGGAGCGTGCCGTCGCCGAGCTCCCCACCGAGGTGGGCCGACGCGTCCGTCTGCTGGGCCGGCTCGCTCCCGAGGAGGTCGCGACGGCCATGGCCGACGCCGGCGTCTTCCTCATGACGTCGCACCCGGGCTACGAGGGGTTCCCCCGCGTGCTCGTGGAGGCGATGGCCTCAGGTCTGCCGGCCGTGGTGACGGACGGCTCCGACACCGGGTCGTTGGTGCGACCCGGCCACAACGGCTTCGTCGTCACCGAGAGGAACCCCGATGACCTTGCTCACGCCATCAGCGAGGCCAGCGTCCTCCACCGCAGCGCGGCCCGGGACACCGCCTCCGTCTACGCCGCCCCGCGGCTCGTCGCGAGGATCGTCGGTGCCCCGGGGTGAGCGCTCGAAGGTCTCGGTGCACGTCTCCCGCTCGGGTGAGGTCACGCTGGCGGGTCGGCCCCTGTTCGTCGGGGACGCGGACGCGCTGATCGCGCGGATCGGCCAGCTCCTGCCCGCGGACGAGGTGTACTCCATCGTCACGCCCAACGTCGACCAGACCATCGGGATCGAGCACGACTCGGCGCTGCACGTCGCGTACGACGAGGCGGAGATCCGGATCGCGGACGGTACGCCGCTCGTGGTGCTGGCCAGGATGCTGGGCGCCCACGGGCTCCAGCGGCTGACCGGCGCGGACCTGCTGCCGATCGCCGCGCGGCTGTCCTGCCAGCGCGGCTGGCGGATCGCGCTCATGGGCGGTGCCCCGAGCGTGAGCGAGCTGGCCGCCGACCACCTGCGCGAGCACTACGGCGCCGACGTCGTCTCGATCCCGTTCCCCAAGATCGCGGACGTGGGCGACGCCGAGTCGGGTCAGGTGATCGCCGACCTGCACGCGGCGCAGGCGGACATCGTCTTCGTCTGCCTGGGCTCTCCCAAGCAGGACGTCTGGGTCTCCCACTGGCGCGAGAAGCTGCCGCCGGGGGTCTACGTGGGCGCCGGTGCCGCAGTCGACTTCGTCGCCGGGACCAAGCGCCGTGCTCCGTTGCTCGTGCAGAAGATCGGCATGGAGTGGCTGTTCCGGATGGCGCAGGAGCCGCGTCGGCTGGCGGGGCGGTATCTGGTGCGCGGTCCGCACTTCCTCAGTGTCGTCGCCCGGTCGTTCGCACAGCGGAAGGATCAACCATGAAGGCACTGGTCACGGGGGCCGCAGGGTTCATCGGGAGCACGCTGAGCGCACGCCTGCTCGCCGACGGGTGGGACGTCACGGGGATCGACGCCCTGACGCCCTACTACGACCCCGCGCTCAAGCGGGCCAACCTCGAGCGGCTCGGCGGGGCGTTCACGTTCGTGCAGGAGGACCTGCGCACGGCCGACCTGGACGCGCTGCTCGACGGCGTCGACGTGGTGTTCCACGAGGCCGGCCAGCCCGGCGTGCGCGCCAGCTGGGGCGACGAGTTCGGCATCTACCTCGACGCCAACGTGGCGGCCACGCAGTCCCTGCTCGAGGCCGCCAAGCGCGCCCCCGGCCTGCGGCGGCTGGTGTACGCGTCGTCCTCGTCGGTGTACGGGGACGCCGCGCGGTTCCCTGTGCTCGAGGTGGACCTCCCGCAGCCGGTCAGCCCCTACGGCGTGACCAAGCTGGCGGCCGAGCACCTGTGCTCGCTGTACGCCTCGAACTTCGGCGTCCCGACGGTCTCGCTGCGGTACTTCACGGTCTTCGGCCCTCGGCAGCGCCCCGACATGGCGTTCACACGGTTCCTCACCGCGGTCCGCGACGACCGGCCGATCACGCTGTACGGCACGGGCGAGCAGATCCGGGACTTCACCTACGTGGACGACGTGGTCGAGGCCAACGTCCTGGCGGCCACCGAGACGGTCGCGCCGGGCACGGTGCTCAACGTCGCCGGCGGCACCAACGTCACCGTCAACGAGGTTCTCCAAGTGATCCACTCCGTGACCGGCCGTCAGGTCAAGGTCGAGCGGCACCCGACGGTCGACGGCGACGCGTGGCGTACCGGCGGCGACGCGTCGCTGGCACGCGACCTGCTCGGCTGGAAGCCCAAGGTGAGCGTCGAGGAGGGCCTCGCCCGCCAGTGGGAGTACATCGGGGCCGGTGGTGGCTGACGTCACCTGCGTGATCCCGACCCACGGCCGCGACCGTCTGCTCGCCGAGGCCGTCGCGTCCGTGCTGGGCCAGGACCTCGGCACGGACGTCCGTCTGCGCGGGGTCGTGGTGAGCGACGACCTGGGATCGGCGGCCACGCAGGCCGTGGTCGCGCGGCTGCACGCCGAGTCCGACGTGCCCGTGCGCTACCTCGACTCGTCGGGCCCGCAGGCCGGCACCGCGGGGGCGTCGCGCAACGCGGGCACCGTCCTG
Source organism: Cellulomonas sp. (assembly GCF_965229465.1). GTDB lineage: Bacteria > Actinomycetota > Actinomycetes > Actinomycetales > Cellulomonadaceae > Cellulomonas. The sequence continues at coordinate 2,566,805 of NZ_OZ245882.1, forward strand.
GTGCAGTCCGAGCTCGTGGCGTTCCTCGACGACGACGACCTGTGGGAGCCCGACTTCCTGCGCAGGACGGTCGCCGCGCTCGTGGAGGGCGACCACGACTTCGCGGTCGCCTGGACGCACGCCGACGAGCCGGGCTACCGGATGGCGCGCATCGCCCCGGGCCTGGGCGCGAAGGACGTCGTCGCGCGCAACCCCGGGTTCGTCGGCTCCAACTTCGTCATGCGCACCGCGGCGTTCCGCGGGCTCGGGGGCTTCGACCCGGTGCTGCCGGTGTCCAACGACAAGGACCTGCTGGTCCGCGCGCTCTCGGCCGGGCTCACCTACGCGGTGGTGCCGGAGCTGCTGGTGACCAACCGGGTGCACGCCCAGGGCCAGCTCACGGACAAGACGCAGCGGCGCCTCGACGGCATCCGGCTCTACGCCCGCAAGCACGACGCGCTGCTCACCCGCAGCGACCGCCGCTACCTGCGTGGGCAGGCCGCGGACGTGCGCCGGGTCGTCGGTGCGAGCGCCCCCGTGCGGTGGTGGTCGACGGTCACGGTGGTGGGGCACCGCGCGGTGGGCGTCCTGCTGGGGGAGGGCAGGTGATCGCGCGCGCCCTCGACGCGCTCCGCGACCGCCGCGACGCCGTGCTCGTCGTCGGCGTCTGGCTGGCGGCCGTGCTCCCGCAGCTGGCGGTCCTGCTCACCGAGGGGCGCGGGTTCCAGCCCGTCACCGAGGGAACCGACGAGACGAGCTCACTGGTCGACGGGCTCACGACGGTGTGCAACGCGGGGCTGCTCGCCCTGTGCGCGGTGCTCGTCGTGCTCGGTCTGCGGACCGCCCCCTGGCGCCGGTGGCCGCTGCTCGCCCTGCTCCTGCTCCCGTGGGTCGTCGTGATGGCCGCCGCGCTCGTCGCGGGCTCGCGGCCTCCGGTGATGACGGTGCTGTACCCGGCGGTCGTCGTCGCGGCGTGGGTGGTCCGGATCTCGTGGCGCGCCGTCCCCGTGCTCGGGTGGCTCACCGCCGCGACCGCCGCGCTGAGCATCGTCGCCGGGCTCGTGGTCCCCAACCTGGCCCGGTACCAGGACTACGAGGGGGCCGACGCGGAGAAGTCCGGACCGCTCGGCATCCTGGCCGGGCTGCTGCCCTCCGGGAACAACCTGGGTCTCGCGCTCGCGGTCGGCATCCCGTCGGTGCTCGCGCTGCGGGGGGCCTCCCGGCTCGTCGCCGGGGCGCTCGTGCTGGTCGCCCTCGGCTGGTCCTACTCCCGGGGCGCGTGGCTCGCCGCGGTGGTCGTGCTCGTCGCGGCCGCCGTGCTGGCGCTCGTGCCCGCGCGCCGCAGGGCGCTGGTCGCCGGGCTCGGGATGGGGGCGGTGGCCCTGGTCGCGGTGGTGCTCCCCCTGGTCACCACGTCGGCGACCGCGATGGCGAACCGCGGTGGCTACTGGATCGCCGGCCGCGACGAGTGGGCGGACGCGCCTGTACTGGGCCAGGGCTGGGACTTCTACGACCGGTTGGCCGGGTCCGCGGACGACCTCGGCGGCTACGCGTACCACGCGCACAACCAGCTCATGCAGCTGCTGGTGACCGGGGGAGTGGTCCTGGTCGTGGTGGTCGGTGCGCTGCTGGTCGTGGGCGCGGTGCGAGCCGTCCGTGCCGCGTCCGTCGGGGACCTCTGGCCCACGCTCACCGTCACGGCGATCGTCGCCGCGGGGATCGTCGAGGTGCCGTACGGGGTGGTCGACCGCACCATGTTCTGGCCGTACGTGCTGGTGCCGCTCTGCGTCGTGCTGCTCGGCGCCCCGCGCCCGGCCGGCGGCGAACGGGTGGACGCCGGCGACGGGGTTCCCGACGCGATCACCGCAGGGCAGGGTGGTCCCCGTGCGTGACGTCCTGGTCTCCGCCCGCGGGCAGGCCGACAACCTGGGGGACTCGGTGCTGCGCCGGGGGCTCCTGGACGCGCTGCGCCCGCTCGGGCGGCTGGTGGTGAACGTCGACGGGCTGCCCGACGGCTACGTGGGCGCGCTGGGGCTCCAGGCACAGGACCTGCTGGTGCGCGACCGTCGCGAGTGGGCCCGGCGGTCCACCGCGGGTGCGTGGGGCGGCGCGGTGTACGGCTTCAACGCCGGGGAGACCTACGCGACCCCCGGCTACGCCGGGCACCTGCTCAAGACCGCACCCCTGGTCGCGCTCAGCCGGCTGCGCGGCGGCGCCGGGCTGCACGTGGGCCTCGGGCTGCGGGCACCGCACCCGCTGTGGGGCCGGGTCCTGAACGTCGGTCTGCTGCCCGTGAGCGTCGTGGCCTGGCGCGACGCCGACAGTCGCGCCTGGGTGGGTCGTGGGTCGGTGGCCCCCGACTGGGGGTACGCGTTCGGCACGCAGGACCTCACGGCAGCCCTGACCGGCGCCGACCGTCCCGTGCTCGCCGTCTCGTTGCGCGGCGACCGGCCCGCTCCGGGCACGACCTGGACCGAGACGGTCCGCGCGCTGGCGACGGACCGGTCGCTCGACGTCGTCGTCGTCCCGCAGGTGGGGCGCGACCTGCCGCGGGCGCGTGAGCTGGCCGCCGACCTGGGCGGCGAGCTCGTCGCGTGGGACGGCATCGACCACGCCGCCGCCGAGAAGGTGGTGCGCGACGTCTACCGCCGGGCGTCGTTCGTGGTGAGCGACCGGCTGCACGCGCTGGTGCTCGGCCACACCGAGGGTGCGCTGCCCGTCGGGCTGGCCCCCGGGTCGGCCGGCAAGCTGGACCGGAGCCTGGCGACGGTGGGCGCGACCGGGGTCGCGTTCAGCAGCCAGGACGTCGACGTGCCCGAGGCCCTGGCACGGGTCGACGCCCTCGACGCGCGTCGGCCCGAGCTGATCGACGCGGTCCGCCGGGCGCGCGACAGCCTGGACGGGCTGCGCGCTCGGCTGCGCGGGGCCGTGCGAGGCACCGGATGACCCTGGCCAGGACGGCCGTGCGCGGCTCGGCCGCGTCCATCGGCGGCCAGGGCTTCCGGATCGTGCTCCAGCTGGTCGGCCTCGCCGTGCTCGCGCGGCTGCTCGAGCCGGCCGACTTCGGTGTGGTGGCGATGGTCACCGCCGCCATCGGCTTCGCGGACATCCTGCGCGACTTCGGCCTGTCGTCCGCCGCGGTGCAGGCGCCCAGCGTGAGCCGCGGGGAGCGCATCAACCTCTTCTGGGCCAACACCGGTCTCGGGCTGCTGTGCACCGTGGTCGTCGCGGCGTCCACCCCGCTGCTCGTCGCGCTCTACGACGAGCCCACCCTCGCGCACATCGTCCCGGCGCTCTCGCTCGTCCTGCTCATCTCCGGCATCAACACCCAGTACCGGGCGGACCTCGGGCGCGCGCTGCGGTTCGTCGCGCTGGCCAGCTCCGACGTGCTCGCCCAGCTGGTGGGCACCCTCGTCGCGATCGCCGTCGCGCTCCTGGGCGGGGGCTACTGGGCGATCGTCGCGCAGCAGCTGACGGTGGCGGTGGTGGCGCTCGTGGTGAACGTGATCAGCACGCGGTGGCGTCCCGGCCTGCCGCAGCGGCGCACCTCGATCCGCCGGTTCTTCCGGTTCGGCCTGTCGGTGTTCGGCACGCAGGTGCTCGGGTACGCGGCCAAGAACGCGGACACCGTGGCGCTCGGGACGTTCTGGGGATCCTCGGTGCTGGGCGGCTACAACCGCGCGCAGCAGATCGCCGTGGTCCCGCTCAACCAGATCAACGGACCGCTCACCCGCGTCGCGCTGCCCATGCTCTCCAAGGCGCACCTGGATCCCGCCCGGTTCTCGCGTGCCGTCCTGCGTGCGCAGCTGGCCGGTGCGTACGGCACGGCGACGGTCCTGGCGTTCGTCGCCGGGCTGGCCGTGCCGATCGTGGCCGTCCTGCTCGGCCCCGGCTGGTCGGAGGCGGCGCCGATCCTTGCCCTGCTGGCGATCGCCGGCGTGTTCCGGTCCCTGTCCCAGCTGGCGTACTGGATGTTCCTGTCCAGCGGCCGGCCCGGCGCCCAGTTCGCGCTCGACCTGTGGGCCCAGCCCCTGATGGTGGCGGTCATCGTGCTCGGCGCCAGCCGGGGGGCGGTCGGTGCTGCCTGGGCCGCCGTCGCGGTCTGGCCCGTCTACTGGATCATCGGGCTGCTCGTCGCCAGCAGGTCCGCCGGTCAGGCCGCGGCGCCGCTCGTGTGGCGCGCGGTCCGTGCGCTGCTCGGCGTCGCGCTCCCGGCCGCGCTGGCCAGCTGGTACGTGAGCCGGGCGATCGACGGTCCGCTGATCGCGCTCGCGGCGGGGGCGGCCGCCGGCGTCGCCCTCGCGGCCGTGGTCGTCCTCGCGGTGCGGCCCGTCCGCAGGGACGTGGCCGAGGTGGTCACGCTGGTCCGGCACGCGGCGCAGCGCGGCGAGAAGACCGCCCCGCAGCACTGAGGCTGTCGGTCACGCCACCGTGTGGCGGCTCTCCTCGTCCTCGGCGGCGGGCTCGGACGGTGCGTCCTGTGGGCCCCGCGCGTCTCGCTCCCCGTGGTGCGCCAGCCCGGCGAACGCGGCGGAGTCGTGCTCGCTCAGCCCGTCCGAGACCGACTGGTCGCGCGAGTCCGCAGCGGGCGGCTCGACGACCGTGGGCCCGGCTCCGGAGGCCGCGGCGAGCTCGTCCGGGGTCTCCACAGCGGCAGGTGCTGCGGGGGCCGGCGCCGGAGCTGCCGGAGCCGCCGCCGTAGCCGTGGGAGCCTCGGCCGCAGCAGCAGGAGCCGCATCCGGTGCCGCCGCCGGGGTGCTCGCGGAGGAGGCCCGGCGCTCGGCGGCCGTGGCCTCGAGAAGCCCGTGCCGCGCGTCGGCGCGGTAGGTGTAGGTGGCCATGCCGTCGCCGGCGCGCTTGGTGCGGTTGAGCACGATGCCGAGGATGTGCGCGTCCACAGCGTCGAGCATCGAGATCGACTGCTTGAGCTGCTCGCGCGTGACGATGCCGCTGCCGGCCACCACCAGGACGCCGTCGACCGAGGTGCTGAGGATCGCCGCGTCGGTGACGGGCAGCAGCGGGGCGGTGTCCACCAGCACCATGTCGAACCTGTGCCGGAGCTGGGCCAGCAGGGCGACCATGGCGTCCGACCCGAGCAGCTCGCTGGGGTTCGGCGGGATCTGGCCCGACGCCAGGACCTGGAGGTTCTCGTCGCCGTACGGCTGGAGGGCGTCGTCCAGCGACACGCGGCCGATGAGGATGGTGGTCAGCCCCACGGCCCCCTCGAGGCCGAGGTACTTGGCGATCGACGGGCGCCGCAGGTCGGCGTCGACCAGGCAGACGCGCGCACCGGCGCTGGCCAGGGTGGACGCCAGGTTGGCGACCGTCACCGACTTGCCCTCGCCGCTGCGGGAGGACGTCACGACGATCGAGCGCGGCCGGTTGGCCACGTTGACGAACTGGAGGTTGGTGCGCAGCCGGCGGTACTCCTCCGAGCGTGCGCTGGCCGTCGGGGCGATGATCACGGGCGTGCGCGCGGAGGCCTGTGCGTCGACGGCGACGGTCGCCAGCACCGGCACCGGGACGAGCGCGGCGACGTCCTCGCCGGTGCGGACCTTCACGTCGAGCGTGGTGCGCAGAGCCGCCCAGCCGAGGCCCAGCACCAGACCGAGGACCGCCCCGAGCGCGATGTTCTGCCGCGTGTGCGGGACGGAGGCGCGGCCCGGCGGCGTCGCGGGGTCGATGGAGTTGACCAGCACCGTCGGGGAGCCGTCCGCCGCCGTGGGCGACAGGTCCTGCACGGTGAGCGCGAGGTTCTTGGCCACGGAGTTGGCGATCGCGGCGGCCGCCTCCGGGTTCCCCCAGGTGGCGGTGATCGTGATGATCGGGGCGGCGGGGTCGGTGCTGACCGCGACCGCGCCCCGCAGCGTGCGGCCGCTGCCGGGCAGACCGAGCTCCTCGACCACCGGGTCGAGCACCACGGGGGACCGGGCGACCATGGAGTAGGTGGCGACCACGCGCTCCGCGTAGGAGGTGCCCTGGTTGAGGTCGCCGATGGAGTCGCCGACCTGCACGGTGATGAGCACCTGGTTCCGCGCGCTGTACTCCTTGGGAGTGGCCAGCGACAGGCCCAGGCCCGCCACGGCACCCAGGACCGTCAGGATGACGACGCTGGGCCAGTGGCGGCGCATGAGCGCGATCAGCTGACGAAGCTCCACAGTGGCCCTCGGATTCCTCGACGTCGTCGGCGGCGGTCCCGCGCGGCGGAGATCCCCCCGTGACGTCCGCCCACTCTACTAAGCGATCTGCACGCTCTCCGGGTGATTCGTGGCGGCCCCCGGGTGGTGCGACGAGCGCGCCGCGGCCTCGAACGCACGCGCGTACGACGCCCCGATCACGTCCCACGCCCGGGCGTCCAGCTGCGGCCGGCCGACGGGGGGCGCCGCGCGCAGGTCGTCGACTGCGCGGTGCAGGTCGGCCGTGTCCAGCGTCCCCTCGAAGAAGTGCACCCAGCCGGGACCGACCTCCTGCGCGAGCCCCCGGGTGACCGGGGTCGACGGGACCAGGACGGGCGTGTCCAGCGAGAGGGCCACCAGGACCACGGCGGAGTTGTGCAGGTCCCGGTAGGGCAGGACGGCCAGCTCGGCCGCGGTGACCTCCCGGACCAGCGTGTCGTCGGCGACGAACTCCAGCACGTGCCCGATCCGCGGGTCCTGGCGGGCCGCGTCCTCGACCAGCGCGCGCCACTGCGGGGTCTGCGGGTTGCCCACCACGCGCAGCGCCAGACCGGGCCGGGCCTGGGCGAACGCGTCGAGCAGCAGGTCGACGCCCTTGTAGTCGCGGATCTTGCCGAAGTAGACGAGCAGGCCGGGCACCCGCGCGGAGACCGGGTGGCCGCCGAGCTGCGCGCGGTAGTGGCCCAGCGGGATGACCACGTCGTGGGGCCCCTCGCCGCCGGGCAGCGGGTTGAGGTGCACCCGCAGGGTGGTGCGGCGGTCGAGCCAGCGCAGCAGCGCCCGCTCGGTGCGACCACCCGGCTCGTGCGGCTCCGGGTTGTGCTCGGTGCGCACGATCGCCGTGCGGGTGAGGCGCAGCCGGAGCAGCAGCGCGACGAACGCCAGCCGCGTGGCCACCCGGCGGGGCAGCGTCGACGGGCGCGTCCGCACCAGCCACTCGGGCCAGTGCACGTGCAGCACGTCGTACCGCTCGCGCAGGGCGCGCCGCCAGGTGAACCAGACGACCTCGACGTGGTCGGGGAGGGGCTCCACCAGCTGGTCGGCGTAGCGCGTGGTGCCGTCCGGCGGCTCGAGCACCTCCAGCACGCGCACCCGGGGGGTCACGCGGTCACCTGGTGCCGCACCGGCTCGATCGCGGGTGCCGCGTCGGGCAGGGGCGTCTCTCGTGCTATCCGCCAGCATGCCGCCAGAACGTACACGGTGGACATGAAGGCGACGGTGTAGAGCATGGTGTTGGCGGCGACGGCGTTGACCATGCTGCCGACGAGGACCGCGAGCCCGAGCGCGACCACCCTGCGCGGCGCACCGGCGTTGATCCGACGGATCATCGCGACCGCGTACCAGACGGCCAGCAGCGAGACGGCGGCGAGGCCCACCACCCCCACCTCGGCGAGCATCCGGACGTACTCGTTGTGCGGGATCGACTTCAGGATGATGCCGCTGGTCGTCGCGCCCAGCCCGTTGCCGAACACGGGGTGCTCGTGCCAGGCCGCCAGCACCTTGCCCCACGCCTGGAACCGCCACCCGAGCGAGTTGTCCTGGGTGCCCCCGGAGAACTCGGAGAACCGGGCGGCGCCGATCTCCGAGTTCACCGTGGCGGCCACGACGACGACGATCGCGAGCATGCCCAGCACCACCCGGTGCATCCGGCGGCCCGCCTCGACCAGCAGGTACACGATCACCATCACCAGCACGGTGAGGAACCCGCCGACGCTCGCGGTGGTGACCAGCGCGACGAGGAAGACGACCAGGAGGCCCGCGTCGAGCCACCGCCGCTTGCCCCCGGACAGCACCCGCGCGAACGTGGCGATGGAGCACAGGGCGAACAGGGCGGCCGCCGAGTTGGCCTGGGAGAGGGTGCCGGTCGACCGCAGGACGCCGGCGCTGGGGGTGCCCGTGCCGGTGACGAACTGCAGGAGCGCGACGAGCGCCGGTACCACCCCGACCACCTGGACGACCCCCGTGACCCGCCCGAACGTCACGGTGCCGGGCGCGTTGATCGTGACGACGGCGACCGCGACGAGGGACAGGACCCGGACGGCCTCGCCGTACGTCTCCGCCGCCCCGTAGGTCGCCGCGCCGGCGCCGGCCGACGCGAACAGGGCGAGGGCGATCACGAGCACCCGGACGGGCCAGCTGGGCGAGCGGACGAGCACGAACACGGACAGCCCGATCACCCCGGCGGCGACGCCGGCCGAGATGGTGGGACCTCCGGAGCTGTCGACGAGCGCCCGCAGGACCAGGATCACGGTCAGCCCGAGCAGCGCGACGCGGTAGCCGAAGACGATCACGAGCGGGAGCGTCGCGAAGGCGATCAGGACCACCGGCGGAAGACCGCCCACCCACCCGGCGCCGACGACGGCCGCGGTGAGGCCGACCACGACGAACGGCACCGTGCGGTCGGAGAGCGCAGCGCGCGCGGAGACGACTGCGCTGCTCAGGCCGGGTGTGGTCACGCGGTCGAGGCTACGGGCCGGACCCGGCGGGGTCGATGGTGAAAAGTCGGTGCTACGTTCGCCGCCATGTCGCGCCCCCGGCCCCCGCTGGCGCCACCGGTGTGCCCCTGGGCCGTGCGGTGAGGGCCCAGTTCCTCGGCATCCTCGTCTCGCGCGGGCTGGGCAGCGGCCTCCAGGCGCTCGCCCTGATCGTCCTGGCGCGGTCCGTCCCCGCCGCCTCGTTCGGCGCGGTGACGGCCGTGATCGCCCTCGTCGGCTTCCTGCTCGTCGTCACCGGGTTCGGCATGGCCGCCTTCGTGCCGCGCGCGCGGGCCCTGGGCGCCGACGACGACGTCCGGGCGGGGCTGCGGCTCAACTGGCTGAGCACCGCCGTGACCACCCCGGTGCTCCTGGCGGTCACGGCCTGGTGGGCGGTGGAGCACCACGCTCCGCTGGCCGTGGCGCTGATCTGCCTGTCGCTCGGCCTCGAGCGCAACGTGGACACGGTGCTCGGCGTGCCGATCGCCGACGGGGACGCGCGCACCGCCGCGACGTCGATGGTGCTGCGCCGCACGGTGAGTCTGGTCGTGCTGGCGCTCGGGATCGTGGCCGGCGTCGACCCGGTGGTCGCGTACACGCTCGGGCTCCTCGCCGGGGCCGTCGCCGCCCAGGTGCACGTCCGGCTCCTCGTGCGGGACCTGCCGGGCAACGCGTCCGCCGTGCCGACCGGGGAGCTCGCGCGCCGGGGCTGGCCGTTCCTCGTCGCCAACGTGGCCGGGCAGGCCCGGACGCTCGACGTGCCCCTCGTCGCCGCTGTCCTCTCGCCCGCCGCCGCCGGCCTGTACGCGGCGGCGGTGAAGCTGGTCCAGCCGGTGCTGCTCATCCCGCAGTCGCTGGCCGCCGTCGTGGCTCCCCGCTCGGCCCGGCTCGACCCCCCGGGGGCCCGCCGGCTGGGGGTGCGGCTGGTCGCGGCGCTGCTCGGCGGGGGGCTGCTGCTGGTGCCGTTCATGGTGTTCGCCGAGCAGATCGTCACGTTCGTGATGGGCCCCACGTACGAGGGCAGCGGTCCGGTGCTGGCGTGGACGCTCGCCGGACTGCCCTTCTTCGCGGTCGCGGCCGTGCTGGCCGCGCTGCTCCAGGGTCAGTCACGCGAGCACCTGGTCGCAGTCATCGGCACAATCTCTGCAGCGGTGACCGTGGCAGCGGTCCCGCTGGGCGCCTCGTTGGGCGGCATCACGGGGGCCGCCATCGCGCTGACCTGCGCATCTGTCCTCCGAGCGGGTGCACTGGCGGCCTACGCGCTGCGGTGACTGGAGATCACCCGATCGGACGGGGTGAAGTGTGCAGGAATATGGTGGTCTGTCCAGATTTCGCTCGTATTCTCGCCGGATGAGCCCCCAGACCCTGGGGGCCTTTCCGGATCGGGTGGGGTCATGCAGCGGCGAACGCTCCAGTGGGTGGCAGGCTCGGCGGCAGCCGTGGTCCTGCTCGGCGGCGCCGCCTTCGGCATCGCCCAGAACTGGGGTGTGAGCACCGACCCCGGGGCGGCCGAGCCCACTCCCACCGCGACCAGGTCCGCCGCGGCGGACGAGTCCTCGAGCGACGAGGCGGACCCGTCCGCCGACCCGTCGGTCGACCCCGCGCAGGTGCCGACGACCGGGCCCGTGGAGGGGACGGACCCGGCCGAGAGCACCGTCGTGCACGTCGAGGACTTCGCCGAGGCGCCGCCGGTGGCGCTCGACCAGCCGGCCGACCCGGGTGACAAGGCCGTGGTCAGCCTCACCGGTATCACCCGGATCGACGGCGTCGGCCGGGCCATCGGCGAGCGGTCGGGTCCGGCGCTCGCCATCGCGATCACCGTCCGCAACGACTCGGGCGCACCGCTCGACCTGAACTTCGTGGTCGTCAACGTCTACTCGCAGTCGGGCGTGCCGAGCGTGGAGCTCGCCAGCGACCCGCACGTGAAGGGCTACTCGGGCGTGCTTGCGCCCGGGGAGTCGGCGGACGCGACCTATGTCTTCCGTGCACCGACCGAGGGGGGCCCGGTCAAAGTCACGGTCAGCCACGACGCCGCAGTTCCCGCGGCGGCGTTCCAGGGTGAAGTCACCCCGTGAGGAGCCCCTCGATGTCGTCCCCTTCCCGCACGCGGTCTGTGCGTGCCCTCGTCGCAGCGGCGGTCTCCGCCGCTCTCGTCCTGTTCGGGCTCGGTGCGCCCGCGTGGGCCGACGACCCCCTGCCCTCGGGCACCGGCTCCCTCGACCCGACAGTGACCGCCGACGCGCTGCCCACCGTGCAGATCGACGGCGTCGCCTGGGCGCAGATCGTCGTCGGCACCACCGTGTACGTGGCCGGCGACTTCGCCACCGCACGCCCGGCCGGCGCCCCGGTCGGTCAGGACACGACCACGCGGGCCAACCTCCTGGCGTACGACATCACCACCGGGGAGCTCATCCCGGGCTGGGCGCCGTCCCTGAACGGCCCCGCGTACTCGATCGCCGCGTCCCCCGACGGGACGCGCATCTACGTCGGCGGCGACTTCACCGCGGTCAACGGGACGGCGAAGAACCGCTTCGCGGTGCTCAACGCCGCCACCGGCGCCCTGGTCAGCTCGTTCACCGGCGGTGCCAACGGCGCCGTGCGGTCCATCGTGGCCACCGCGACCACCGTGTACATCGCGGGCAACTTCAACACCGTCGCCGGCCAGTCGCGGCCGCGCGTCGCGGCGTTCGACGCCCAGACGGCAGCGCTGCGCACGTGGCGGGTCTCTGTGCAGCCGCGCCAGGTCGACGCGATCCTGCTCAGCCCCGACAACTCCACGCTGTACATCGGCGGGCGCTTCGACGTGATCAACGGCGTCGCACGCCAGGGCATCGGAGCGGTGTCCACGACGAGCGCCGCGACGACCGCGTGGACCGTCAACCCCGAGCTGTTCGCGTACGGGTTCTCTGCCGGGATCATGAGCCTGGCCACCGACGGCAACCTCGTGTACGGCACCGGCTTCGGCTTCCTCACCGACCCCGACAGCAACACCAACCTCGAGGGCATGTTCGCCGCCGACCCGGTGTCGGCCGACCTGGCCTGGGTCGAGGACTGCCACGGCGACACGTACTCCGTGTACGCCAACCCCGGCAAGGACCACGTGTACATCGCGGGCCACCCGCACATGTGCTCCAACTTCGGCGGCTTCCCCGAGATCAACCCGCGCCGGCACCAGTACGGCGTCGCGTACACCAAGACCGCCGTCGGCCAGATCCAGCCGAACTCGCAGGGCGGCTACTACGACCTCCAGGGCATGCCGGCCCCCGCGCAGCGCACGTTCTGGCCCACCTTCACGGCCGGTACCTACACGGGCCTCGGGCAGGCCACCTGGAGCGTCAACGGCGGCGGCAAGTATGTCGTCTACGGCGGCGAGTTCCTCAGCGTGAACGGCGTCGGCCAGCAGGGTCTCGTGCGGTTCGCCACCCCGGACATCGCCCCGAACGACCAGGGTCCGATGCTGTCCGGCTCGGCCACGCAGCCGACCGCCGCCTCGCGGACCACCGGGACCATGCAGGTGTCCTGGCCGGCCAACTGGGACAAGGACAACGGCGAGCTGACCTACCAGGTGTTCCGGAACAACGGCGCGACGCCGGTCTACTCGACCACGCGGCCGTCCCGGTTCTGGGACATGTCACGCCTCTCGTTCAGCGACACCGGTCTGTCCAACAACACCTCGTACACGTACAAGGTGGTGACGGTCGACGCGGCCGGGAACTCGGTGACGTCACCGAACGTGACCGCGACCAGCTCGGGTTCGTCCGTCGGTGCCATGGGCGCGTACACGGCGGCCGTCCTGGCCGACAACCCGGCCGGGTTCTGGCGCCTCGGCGACACCTCCGGTCCGGCCCTCGACTGGGCCGCGTACAGCAGCGCCTCGATCGGCAACGGCGTGAGCCGCAACCAGACGGGCGCGATCTTCGGGGACACCAACCGGGCCATGAGCTTCACGGGCGCGTCGACGTCCCGGGCGTACAGCCAGGTCCGTGTCCCGGGTCCGAACCAGTTCTCGGTCGAGGCCTGGTTCAAGACCACCTCGACGACCGGCGGGAAGATCCTCGGGTTCGGCTCCACCAGCGGCACCACGGACAGCAGCAACTACGACCGGCACGTGTACATGGGTCCGGACGGCCGCGTGAACTTCGGCGTCTACCCCAACGCGGTCCGCGTCATCACGTCGCCCAACCCGTACAACGACGGTGCCTGGCACCAGGTCATGGCGACGCTCGGCACCCGCGGCATGGAGCTGTACCTCGACGGCGTGCTCGTCGCCACCAACCCGAACGTCACGTTCGCGCAGGCCTACGACGGCTACTGGCGGATCGGCGGCGACAACCTGGGCGGCTGGCCGAACGTCGGGAGCACCTCGTTCGTCGGCACCATCGACGACGTCTCGGTCTACGGCCGGCAGCTCGACCTGGTCGACGTCGTGCGGCACCAGGGGCTCGGTGCCACGGGCGTGGTGCCCAACCTGCCCCCGATCACCAAGTTCACCGTCACCGGCGGCGAGCTCTCCGCGACCTCGGACGCGACGGCCGCGAGCGACCTCGACGGCACCATCGCGGCCTACGACTGGAGCTGGGGCGACGGCGGCACGTCGACAGGGCTCACGTCGTCGCACACCTACGCGACCGGGGGCACGTACAACGTCACCCTGACGGTCACGGACAACGCCGGCGGCACGAGCTCGCTGGTGCACCAGGTGGTCGTCGCCAACCCGAACGTCGGTCCCACGCCGGTCATCACGTCCAGCTCGACCGGGCTGACCGGCCTGCTCGACGGGACCGGCTCCACCGACCCCGACGGCACGATCGCGTCCTACCAGTGGAACTTCGGTGACGGCACCAGCGCGTCCGGCGCCACCGTCTCGCACGCCTACACCGGCAGCGGCATCTACACGGTCGCCCTGACGGTGACCGACGACGACGGGGTCGCGACGACCACGACCGCGCCGCTGACGATCATCGCGCCCGTCGTGGACATCCTCGTCGCCAACGACACGTTCACCCGGACGGTCTCGCCCGGCTGGGGCACGGCCGACCAGGGCGGCGCGTGGACCTCGTCCGCGGGTGCCGGCTCGGTCAACGGCACACAGGGCGTCTCCGCGATCGCCGCGGTGAACGGCTCGTTCAGCGCGCGGCTCACGGCAGTCACCGGCACGGACCTGGTCACCCGCTTCTCCACCACCGTGGACAAGCGGCCGGCCGGCTCGGGCGGGGCCATCCTGTCCCGCGGGCGGATCACCCCGTCCGGCGAGTACCGGCTCAAGGTCAGCCTCAAGTCGAACGGCTCGGCCACCGCCAACTTCGTGCGGACCAACACCGCCGGCACGGAGACCGCGCTGACGACGGCCGTGACCATCCCCGGGTTCACCTACAGCGCCGGCTCGGTCATCAGGACCGCGCTCAAGGTCAGCGGCGGCACGCCGACCACGCTGAGCGCCAAGGTGTGGATCGGGACGGAGCCTGCCGACTGGCAGTACACCACCACCGACTCCACCGCGGGCCTCCAGGACGCGGGCCACACCGGCATGGCCGTGGTGCTCTCGAGCACGGCGACCAACGTGCCGATCACGTTCCGCACCGACGACTACTCGGTGCAGTCGGTCGGCACCGCCGCTCCGCCGGAGACGCAGATCCCGCCGGACGACCCGACTCCCACCCTGCCGCCCGCCCAGACGGGCACGCCGAAGAACATCATTCATCTCATCGGCGACGGCATGGGCTTCAACACGGTCGACCTGGGCAGCGTGTTCCAGTCCGGCAAGACCCTGTACCAGCAGAAGATCACCAACGGCCCGAACCTGACCAAGATCGGTGGGCAGGGCGCCACGCAGCCGTACCAGTACTTCTCGGTGCAGGCTGCGGCGTCGAACTTCCCGGCCGGTGGCTCCTACAGCCCGACGGGCGCCTGGTCGACCTTCACGCAGCCGCTGAGCGGGACCACGGACTCCGCGGCCTCGGCCACGGCACTGTCCTCGGGCCTGAAGACCAACAACGCGGTCATCGGCAAGGACGCGACGGGCAAGGACATCCGCAGCATCGCCGAGCTCGCCCAGGACGTCGACAAGTCGACCGGCGTGGTGACGACGAAGTACCTGTCGGACGCGACGCCCGCGGCCTACCTGACGCACGACGAGGACCGCGGCAACTACACCCAGATCGCCGACGAGATCGTGGCGTCGAACGCCAACGTGGTCTTCGGCGCCGGCAACCCGCTGTACGACGACGACGCCAACCTGCGCGGCACGCCCGACTACACGTACATCAGCCAGCCGACGTGGGACAAGCTCACCACCGGTCAGACGCCGTACACGTTCGTCGACTCGGCGGCCGAGTTCGACGCGCTGGCCACGGGGGACACCCCGGAGCAGGTGTTCGGCGTGGCGCACGCGTTCACGACGCTCCAGGCCTCCCGCTCGGCGCTGACCCCGGCGAGCGTGCCGTTCAGCACCACCCGCAACGCTGACGTGCCGACCCTCGCCCAGATGAGCAAGGCGGCGCTGAACGTGCTGGACCAGGACCCGGACGGGTTCTTCGTGATGATCGAGGGCGGCGCCATCGACTCGGCGGCGCACGCGAACAACACGGCCGGCGTGGTCGAGGAGCAGGTCGACTTCAACGACGCGGTCCAGGCCGTCGTCGACTGGGTCGAGGCCAGCTCCAGCTGGGACGAGACCCTGGTCATCGTCACGGCCGACCACGAGACCGGGTACCTGTGGGGCCCGGGCTCCAACCCGGTCCGCAACCCGATCGTCGGCACCCCCGGCACGGCTCCGGCCGTCCAGTGGAACACCGTCAACCACTCCAACCAGCTGGTGCCGTTCTACGCCATGGGCGTCGGCTCCGCGGCGCTCGCGGCCAAGGCCACGGGCACCGACCCGGTGCGCGGCGCGTACCTGGACAACACCGACGTCGGCGCCGCGTCGCTCGCCTTCTGGGGCGGCCTGCCCGGTGACGCGCCGACGGTGCACGTGCCGCCGCCGCCCCCGCCGCTCGCGACCGACACGTTCGAGCGCACGGTGGTCGGCAGCTGGGGCACGGCGGACGTCGGCGGGGCGTGGCTCTCCACCGCGAACGCCACCAGCGTCGGCTCGGGCACGGGTGGGATGACCCTCTCGGCCGCCGGCGCCACGACGAGCGCCCGGCTGCCCGGGATCGCCAGCGCGTCCCACCGGCAGACCGTCACGTTCTCGCTGGACAAGCGTCCGGCGGGGTCCGGCGGCTGGGTGCTGCTCCGCGGTCGCATGATCGACGGGGCCGGCGACTACCGGCTGCGGCTCGCCCTCTCCTCGGGCGGCTCCATCTCGGCGCGGCTGTACCGCACCAACGCGGCAGGCACCGAGACGGCGATCGGCACCGCCGTGACCGTCACCGGGGTGACGTACACCGCCGGCACGCAGCTCACCGCGGCGCTCGAGGTCGTCGGGACGTCCCCGACCACCATCCGCGCCAAGGTCTGGCCCGCCACCGGCACAGAACCCGCCGCCTGGCTGACCACCGCGACCGACACCACGGCCGCACTGCAGGCACCCGGGTACACCGGGCTCGCCGCGATCCTGTCCAGCACCGCGACCAACGTCCCCATCACGGTGCGGTTCGACGGCTACGCCGTCACGACCGTCCCGTGACCCCACGGCCGCGCGGCGTGCCCGCGCGGCCTGCGAAGGAGAGTTCGATGCGAGCAGCACAGCGGCTGTGGTGGCGTCGTGCCGTGGGGGTCGCCTCGGCGGCGACCCTCGTGGTGGTCGGCCTGGTGACGGTGCCGACGGCGGCGACGGCGGCCCCACAGGTGTGGACGGACCCGACGCCGACCGCAGACGCCCTGCCGACCGTGCAGATCGACGGCGTGGTGTGGTCGCAGGTGGTCGTCGGCAACACCGTCTACGTGGCCGGCGACTTCACCACCGCACGCCCGGCGGGCGCCGCGGCCGGTGTCGACACCACGCCCCGCTCCCACCTGCTCGCGTACAACCTCACCACCGGTGAGCTGATCACCACGTGGGCGCCGTCGCTGAACGCCCCGGCCTACGCGATCGCCGCGTCGCCCGACGGCACCCGCCTCTACGTGGGTGGCGACTTCACGCGCGTCAACAACGTGGCCCGCAACCGGTTCGCCGTGATCAACGCGACGACGGGCGCCCTGAACACCACGTTCACCGGCGGCGCGAACGGCGCGGTGCGCACCATCGTCGCGACGGCCTCGACCGTGTACATCGGCGGGGCCTTCAACACGGTCGCGGGCCAGTCCCGGCCGCGCGTAGCCGCGTTCAACGCGTCCACCGGGGCGGTCACGACGTGGCGGGTGTCCGTCCAGCCCCGGCAGGTGGACGCGATCGTGCTGAACTCCAACGCGTCGCAGCTGTACATCGGCGGCCGCTTCGACTTCATCAACGGGGTGGCGCGCCAGGGCATCGGCGCCGCGGCCACCTCGAACGGTGCGACGACCCCGTGGACGGTGAACCCTGACATCTACGCCTTCGGGTACGCCGCCGGGATCACCAGCCTTGCCACCGACGGCACCAACGTCTACGGCACGTCGTTCGGGCTCATCAACGACCCGGTCAGCGAGGGCAACCTCGAGGGCATGTTCGCGGCGGACGCCGTGACGGCGAAGCTGACCTGGGTGGACGACTGCCACGGCGACTCGTACTCGGTGTACGCCAACCCGGGCAAGGACCACGTCTTCCTCGCGGGGCACCCGCACAACTGCGGAAACTTCGGCGGCTACCCGGAGATCTTCCCGCGCCGCCACCAGTACGCGGCCGCGGTGTCCAAGGCGGCCTTCGGTCAGGTCCAGCCGAACACGCAGGACGGCTACTTCTCGCTCGAGGGACACCCCGCTCCTGAGCTCCGCACCTTCTGGCCCACCTTCACGGCCGGCACGTTCACCGGCACGGGCCAGGCGACGTGGCACGTCACGGGCAACGGGAAGTACGTCCTGTACGGCGGGGAGTTCCTGCGGGTGAACGGCGTCGGCCAGCAGGGCCTGGTCCGGTTCGCGACCTCCGACATCGCCCCCGACCTGATCGGCCCGTCGTTGTCCGGCAACGCGCTCCAGCCGACCGCGGCCTCCAACGGGTCGGGCTCCATGCAGGTGTCCTGGCCGGCCAACTGGGACCGCGACAACGAGCTGCTCAAGTACCAGGTCCTGCGCGGCACCTCGACCACCCCGGTCTACGAGGTCTCCCGCGAGTCCCGGTTCTGGGACCTCCCACGCTTCTCGTTCACGGACAGCGGCCTGGACCCGAGCACGTCCTACACCTACCGGGTGGTGGCGACGGACGCCGCCGGGAACTCCGTGACCTCTCCGCCGGTGACGGCGACGACGACCGGCGCGAGCACCCCGGAGATCGGTGAGTACGCGCAGGTCGTGCTGCGCGACAACCCGTCCGCGTACTGGCGGCTGGGCGAGACCAGCGGCAGCACGGCGGACACCACGAGCTACGCCTCCGGGACCGTGGGCGCCGGGGTGGTCCGCGGTGCGCCGGGCGCGCTGGCGGGGACCACGAACGCCGCGATGCAGTTCACCGGCGACGCGACCTCGCGGGTGTACAGCACCCGACGGATCGCCGGCCCGATCCGGTTCTCGATCGAGGCCTGGTTCAAGACGGGCTCCACCGCGGGCGGCAAGATCGTCGGGCTGGGCTCCACGTCCGGCACCAACAACAGCACCACCTACGACCGGCACGTCTACATGGGCGCCGACGGACGGCTGACCTTCGGGGTCTACCCGGCCGCGACCCGGACGATCACCTCGCCGGCCGCCTACAACGACGACACGTGGCACCAGGTGGTCGCGAGCGTCGGCATCCGCGGCATGGAGATGTACGTCGACGGCACCCTGGTGGCCACCGACCCGAACGTCACGTTCACGCTGCCGGCCAACGGCTACTGGCGCATCGGCGGCGACGCGGTGGGCACGTGGCCGAACGCGGCGGGGGAGAACTTCGTCGGCAGCATCGACGAGGTCTCGGTCTACGGCCGCCAGCTCGACCAGGTCGACATCCTGCGGCACCTGAGCACCGGCACCACCGGCACGGCGACGAACCTGCTGCCGCTCGCCCAGGTGACGGTGACGGGTGGCGAGCTCACGGCCTCCGGGAACGCGTCCGCGTCCACCGACCTCGACGGCACGATCGTCGGGTACTCGTGGAGCTGGGGCGACGGCAGCACCACCACGACGACGACACCGACCACCACCCACCCGTACGCCGCGGCCGGCACCTACCCGGTCACGGTGACGGTCACGGACGACGACGGCGGGTCGGCCGTGGCGTCCGGCAGCGCGGTGGTCTCGGCGCCGAACCAGGTGCCGACGGCCGCGATCTCGGTGACGGGTCCGCCCGCGCTCGGGGTCTCCGTGTCCGGGTCTGGCTCGACCGATCCCGACGGGACGATCAGCACGTACGCGTGGACCTTCGGCGACGGCGGCACGGCGACGGGCGTCACCGCGACCCACCAGTACCTGGCCACCGGCACCTACCCGATCACCCTCACGGTGACCGACAACCGCGGCGGCGTGGACACCGAGACCGTGTCGGTGGACGTCGTCGCGCCGCCCGGGCCGGTGGTCCTGGCGTCCGACGCGTTCGGCCGGACCCTGGCCGACGGCTGGGGACCCGCCGACGCCGGCGGCACCTGGATCACCACGGCGGGTGCGGCGTCGGTCGGCTCGGGCTCGGGCGTGATGACGGTCGCCGCGGCGGGCGGTGTGGTCAGCGCGCGGCTGCCCGGACCCGGCAGCACCTCCCAGCGCGAGCAGCTGACGTTCTCGCTGGACAAGCGGCCGGCAGGGTCGGGCGGCTGGATCCTGGTCCGCGGACGGATGATCGACGGGGCCGGGGAGTACCGGCTGCGGATCGCCCTGACCTCGGGCGGCTCGGTCCAGGCGCGGCTGCACCGGACCGATGCCGCTGGGGTCGAGACGGCGGTCTCCACCGCCGTCACCGCCACCGGGGTCACCTACAACGCGGGCACGGTGCTGGCCGTCGCGTTCGAGGTGGTGGGGACCTCTCCCACCACCCTGCGCGCCAAGGTGTGGAACGCGGCGCAGCCCGAGCCGGCGACGTGGCTGGTGCAGGCCACCGACGCGACGCCCGCGCTCCAGGCAGCCGGGTACACCGGTCTGGCGACGATCCTGTCGTCGACCGCGACCAACGCGCCGGTCGCGGTCCGGTTCGACAACTACAGGATCACGGCGGTGCCGTGACGGTGTGAGGCGACCACGCCCTGCGCGCGGTCCACGAAGGGGGGCCTGATGCGATCAGCACGGGTGGGATGGCGTCGGGTGGTCGGCGCGGTGGCGAGCGCGGCGGTCGTGATGGCCGCCGCGGTGGTCGCGACGGCGCAGGGGGCGGTGGCGCTGGACCCGACGGTGACGGCGGACGCGCTCCCGACGGTGCAGATCGACGGGGTCGCGTGGTCGCAGGTGGTGGTCGGCAGCACGGTCTACGTGGCCGGCGACTTCTCCACGGCACGACCGGCCGGTGCGGCCGCGGGGGTCTCGACGACCCCGCGGGCGAACCTGCTCGCCTACAACCTCACCACGGGTGTGCTGAGCACCACGTGGGCGCCGACCCTGGACGCGCCCGCGTACGCGATCGCCGCGTCCCCCGACGGCACGCGCATCTACGTGGGCGGTGACTTCACGCGTGCGAACAGCTCGGCCCGCAACCGGTTCGTCGCCCTCGACGCGAGCACGGGAGCGGTGATCAGCTCGTTCAACGGCGGTGCCAACGCGGCGGTGCGCGCGATCGCGGCCAACGCCTCGACCGTGTACATCGGCGGGAACTTCAACACCGTGGCCGGCCAGTCGCGGCCGCGCGTGGCCGCGTTCAGCGCGTCCACCGGCGCCCTCACGTCGTGGCGCGTCTCGGTCCAGCCCCGGCAGGTGGACGCGCTCGCGCTCAGCCCGAACGGGTCGCAGGTGTACATCGGCGGCCGGTTCGACGCGATCAACGGGGTGGCGAGGCAGGGCATCGGCGCGGCGGCCACGTCCAACGGGGCGACGACGCCCTGGACGGTCAACCCCGAGATCTACGCCTGGGGGTACTCCGCGGGCATCCTGAGCCTGGCCACGGACGGGAACCTGGTCTACGGCACCAGCTTCGGCCTGCTCACGGACGAGAACAGCGACACCAACCTCGAGGGCATGTTCGCCGCGGACGCGGTCACGGCCGACCTGGCGTGGGTCGAGGATTGCCACGGCGACTCGTACTCGGTCTACGCCAACCCCGGCAAGGACCACGTCTACCTGTCCGGGCACCCGCACAGCTGCGCCAACTTCGGCGGGTACCCGGAGGTCACACCCCGGCGCCACATGTACGGCGTGGCGTTCTCGAAGGCGCCGGTGGGCAAGGTCCAGCCGAACTCGCAGAGCGGCTACGAGAACCTCGCCGGGCTGCCGTCGACCGACCAGCGCACGTTCTGGCCGGTCTTCCAGCCGGGCACCTACACGGGCACGGGCCAGGCGACCTGGAGCGTGTCCGGCGGCGGGAGCTACGTCGTCTACGGCGGGGAGTTCCTGCGGGTGAACAACGTCCCGCAGCAGGGCCTGGTCCGGTTCGCGACCTCCGACATCGCGCCCGACCGGGTGGGACCGGTGCTCACCGGCTCCGCGCTCCAGCCGACCGCGGCGTCCTACGCGACGGGCACCATGCAGGTGTCCTGGCCCGCCAACTGGGACCGGGACGACGACGTCCTGACCTACCGCGTCCTGCGGGGCAGCTCCTCGACGCCGGTGTACCAGGTGTCGCGCGGCTCGCGGTTCTGGGACCTGCCCCGGCTGTCGTTCACGGACACCGGGCTGGCCAACGGCACGTCGTACACGTACCGCGTGGTGGCCGTGGACTCCGGGGGGAACTCCGTGACGTCCCCGTCCGTCACGGCGACCACCACCGGCTCGTCGGCCGGTCCGCTGCGCGCGTACGCGACGGGGGTGCTGGCGGACAGCCCCGCCGGGTACTGGCGGCTGGGCGAGCCCAGCAGCACGGTCCAGGACTGGACCTCCTACGCACCGGCCACGGCGGGCAGCGGCGTGGCCCGCGGCCAGGCGGGTGCGCTCGCGGGCGACCCGAACGCCGCCATGACGTTCAACGGCACGGCCGCGTCGCGGGTGTACACCGCGCGCCGGGTGGCCGGCCCGCTGCGCTTCTCGGTCGAGGCATGGTTCCGGACCGGCTCCAGCGCGGGCGGCAAGATCGTCGGCTTCGGCTCCGTGTCGGGGACCGGGAACAGCGGCACCGTCGACCGGCACGTCTACATGAGCGCGGACGGGCGGCTGAACTTCGGCGTGTTCCCCAACGCGGTACGCACCATCACGTCACCGAGCGCCTACAACGACAACGCCTGGCACCACGTGGTCGCCAGCGTCGGGGCGCGCGGCATGGAGCTGTACGTGGACGGCGCCCTGGCGGCGTCGAACCGGGACGTCACGTTCTCGCAGACCACCAGCGGCTACTGGCGGATCGGCGGCGACAACCTGTCCGGCTGGCCCAACGCCGCAGGCACCACCTTCGTCGGCAGCATCGACGAGGTCGCGGTCTACGGCCGCCAGCTCGACGAGGCCGACGTCCAGCGCCACCGCACCCTGGGCACGGGCGGCTCGACGCCGAACCAGCCGCCCGTCGCGGCGATCTCGGTCAACGGTCCGCCGGACGCCACCGTCTCGGTGTCCGGTGCGGGCTCGAGCGACCCGGACGGCACGATCGGCACCTACCAGTGGACGTTCGGCGACGGTGGGACGGGCACGGGCGTGACGGCCTCCCACCAGTACCTGGTCACGGGCACGTACCCGATCACGCTCACGGTCACGGACGACCGGGGCGGGGTGGATTCCGAGACCGTGTCGGTCAGCGTCGTCGCGGGGCCTGCACCGGCGGCGCTGGCCTCCGACACGTTCGAGCGGACCATCGCGGACGGCTGGGGGACCGCGGACACAGGCGGCGCGTGG
Organism: Cellulomonas sp.; assembly: GCF_965229465.1. Classification (GTDB taxonomy): domain Bacteria; phylum Actinomycetota; class Actinomycetes; order Actinomycetales; family Cellulomonadaceae; genus Cellulomonas. Next base: position 2,589,384 of record NZ_OZ245882.1, read on the forward strand.
ACGACGACGGGCGTCACGTCGGTCGGTGGGGGAGCCGGCTCGATGACGCTCGGTGCTCCCGGCGGCGTGGTGACCGCGAGCCTCCCGGGGATGAGCAGCACGTCGACGCGGCAGCAGGTCACCGTCACGCTCGACAAACGGCCGTCGGGCTCGGGTGGCTGGGTGCTCCTGCGCTCGCGGATGCTCGACGGCGTCGGCGAGTACCGGGCCAAGCTCGCCCTGACCTCGGGCGGGGGCGTCGCGGCCCGGCTGCACCGCACGGACGCGGCCGGAGCCGAGACGGCGGTGTCGAGCTCGGTGACGGCGGGGGTCACCTACACCGCCGGCACGGTGCTCGCGGTCGCGTTCGAGGTGGTCGGGACGTCACCCACCACCCTGCGGGTCAAGGTCTGGGACGCGGCCCAGCCGGAGCCCTCGGCCTGGCTGGTCCAGGCGACCGACGCGACGGGTGCCCTGCAAGGTCCCGGCAGCACCGGTCTGGCTGCCATCCTGTCCTCGTCGGCGTCCAACGCGCCGGTCGTGGCTCGGTTCGACAACTACACGATCACGGCGGCGCCGTGACAGGGGGTCAAGTGAACGACGTGACGGCTGCACCGAGCTATCGCGAGATCGTCGCCCGACTGGCGGCGGCGCAGAAGGCATCGCGCAACGCGCCCGCCTACTCGCGGTGGGTCAACCGGCCGCTCGGCCGGCGGATCGCGGCCGCCGCGTACCTGCGCGGGCTGACGCCGGACCAGGTGACGGGCATCAGCGCGTGCCTGACCGTCGTGGGCCTCGGGTTCCTCGTCGCGGTCCCTCCGGCGCTCTGGGTGGGCGTGGTCGTCTCGCTCGCGCTGGTGCTCGGCTACGCGTTCGACTCCGCCGACGGGCAGCTGGCACGGCTGCGCGGGGGCGGCTCGCCGCGGGGCGAGTGGCTGGACCACGTGGTCGACTCCGCCAAGAACGTGTCGGTGCACCTGGCCGTCCTGGTCGCCTGGTTCCGGTTCGAGGGAGAGCACGTGGGCCCCTGGGACGGGGACTCGCTGCTGCTGGTCCCGCTGCTCTTCGCGATCGTGTCCACCGTGTTCTTCTTCGCGATGACCCTCACCGACCAGCTGCGCCGCCTGTACGGGGGCAAGCCGACGTCGACGTCCGCCGAGGCGATCGCGCAGAAGGCGCCGGTCATGGCCTCGCTGATGACCCTGCCCAACGACTACGGGCTGCTGTGCGTGGCCTTCCTGCTGCTCGGCCTGCCCGCGGTGTTCGCGCCGGTCTACGCCCTGTTCCTGCTGGCCAACGTGGTGTTCCTGGCGGTCGGTCTGCGCCGCTGGTCACGCGAGCTGCGGAGCAAGGGCTGACACCACCGCGGCACGCAGCCGGCGCGTGACGTCGGCCCAGTCCGGCGCGACGAACGCCGGGGCGACCGGGGGTGCCTGGAGCGCGGCCGCGATCGCGTCCACGTCGTACGGGTCCACGTAGGCGGCGCTCGACCCCAGGTTCTCGCGCATCACGGGGATGTCCGCGGCCAGCACGGGGGAGCCGAAGGTGAGCGCCTCGACCGGGGGGAGCCCGAAGCCCTCGTCCAGCGACAAGTACACGAACAGCGCGGCGTGCCCGTACAGCCAGGCGAGCTCGCCGTCGTCGACCCGGCCGAGGAACCGGATGGCGCCGGACGTGACGGCGTCGCGCACGTCCGGGCCCAGGTCGGCACGCGCACCCTCGGGCTCACCGACCACGAGCAGCGGTCGCGTGGGGGTGATCGCCCCGGACCGGGCCGCCGCGGTGAACAGCCGCCCGAGATTCTTGCGCACGTTCAGGCGGCCGACGCTCAGCACGTACTCGTCGACGTCCACGCCCGCGGGCCGCGTCGGGGTGGCCGACGCGAGCTCGGTGCCGACCGCCAGGCCGATCGGGACCACCGGGGCGATGCCGCGGTTGTGCGCCGCGATCCGCTCCGCCTCGTGGTGCGAGCTCGTCGCGACCACGTCCGCCCGGCCGAGCGTCCACGGCACGAGCCTCAGGTAGGCGCGCTCGGGGATCGTGAACCACTCCGGGTTGGTCTGGAACATCACGTCGTGCACGAACACCGCGCTGCGGCCGGTCCACGGCGTGAAGTTGTGCACCACCGCGACGTCCGCACCCACGCGGCGCGCGATCCGGGGGTAGTCGACGATCGACGCGACGCCGTGCGGCCAGAGCCGCGTCCCGACGCAGGTCACGCCCGGGGGAGCGTCGATGCCGGCCAGCGCCTTGCGGGGCACCACCATCGTGAGCTCGTCGCCGAACAGGTCCACCCAGTGCCGGATGATCTCCCGCTGGACCTGCCGGTTGGAGATCGGGCCGTCGGCCCACCAGTAGCCGTCGACGAGGACGCGCACGTCAGCCTCGGTCGGCCCAGAGCTCGTCGACGATCTGGCGCGTGGAGCGGATGTTCGCCCGGCTCGAGGCGCCGAACACGATCGACTCGACGTTCGGCAGCCCGCACACCCACTCGAGCGCCTCGCGCGGCGGGATGGCCCCGGAGGCGAGCACCGACATGGCGACCGGCCGGAACGTCTTCTCCTTGAGCACCCGCTCGTACTCGGCGATCCCCCCGGACATCCGGAAGCCGAGCTTGTTGATGCTGGAGCAGACGATCGGGTTCTGGACGCCCACCCGCTCGAGGGCGTCCAGGAGCATCGGCAGGTTCATCGTGATGAACCCCGGCTCCGCGTCGTAGCGCTTGCGCACGTGGTTGGCGAAGATCGCGAACGCGTCGTCGAACCCGAGGCCCAGCAGCAGGTCCACGACCACGTTCTGGAGGAAGATCACCGGGGTCGACAGGCCGCGGAACATGGTCATCTCGGCGTCGACCAGCAGGGTGATCAGGCTCTCGACGTCCTTGCGGGCCAGCGCCCGGCCGCCGCGCATCGCCGAGTCGAGGAACCCCTCGTCGGGCAGGAAGCGGCGCACGGCCCCGAGCATCCCGTCCTCGGCCATCGCGTTGGCGTACTTGTGGGCGTACGGCATGCACGGGTAGAAGGTCGACGCCGCGGCGCGGGCCGGGTCCGCGCGGACCAGCTCCGCGATCTGCGCGACCCGGTCGTGCGTGGTGCACATGAACGTGGTGACGCCCTCGTCGAACGCGGCGTCCAGGACGCCCATGATCGCCGAGAGGTCCTGGAACTTGATCTCCTGGGCGCGCGCCTTCTCCTCGGACATGTGGTTCACGCCGAAGAACTGGTTGTCGCCGAACAGCAGCTGGTCCATGGCGGTCACCGCTGCGGGAGGAGTCGACGGAGGCCCGTGCGGGCGGGGGGCGCCGGGGCCTTGCGGACCGGCGGGTGCGCGCCGCCGACCGGGGTCGGTGCCTTCTCGGCGTCGGCCACGATCGCCGCGATCACCAGGTCGGTGTCCGCGGCGGAGCGGAACGTGTTCTCGCCCTTGGTGGTGCCGGTGACCACGCGCTGCACGAACGCGTCGACCTGGCTGCTGTACTCCTCGCCGCGCACGTAGAACCACACCGGTTCCGTGAGGTCGGTGGTGTACCGGACGTTCCAGCCCTGCTCGTACCCCGGGGGCACCTCGGCCGTGTCGCGCAGGTACACCTGCACCTCCTGGCGGTCGACGAAGATCCTGCCGTGCGTGCCCCACAGGGTGAGCTTGGTGGTCATCTTGCGCTGCGAGTCGTCGCTCCAGCTCACGCTCAGGCTCGCCGTGGCGCCGCCGGGCAGGTGCAGGGTCGAGGTGACCTCGTCGTCGGTCTCCTGCGAGAAGACGCGCCCGAGCACCGAGCCGCTGACGCCCGTCGGCACACCGAAGTACCAGGTCAACAGGTTCAGCGGGTGGGCCGCGTAGTCGTACAGGCAGCCGCCGCCCTCGGTCCGCTGGCTGCGCCAGGTGCCGCCCTTGGGCTTGAGCACGACGGGACCGTAGGCCTCGGCGAGCACGTGCGTGACCGTCCCGATGGCGCCCGCGTCGAGCAGGCGGCGGACCTCCTCGAACGCACCGACGAACCGGTAGTGGTAGCCCACCTGCGTCACCAGGCCCAGCTTCTCGGCGCGCTGCGCGAGCGCGTCCGACTCGGCCGGGTCCAGGCAGAACGGCTTCTCGCAGAACACGTGCAGGCCGCGGTCCAGCGCGGCGGACACCTGAGCGCCGTGCATGACCGACGGGGTGCAGATGACGACCGCGTCGAGCTTGGCCTTCTCGAGCATGGTGTCGTAGTCGGTGAACGTGGTCAGGCCCGTGTTCTTGCCGAGCACCGAGAGCACGTAGGACGACGTGTCGCAGACCCCCGCGACAGTCACGTCCGGGTGCGCGTTGAACATGGCCAGGTGGGACAGGCCCATCTTGCCCAGGCCGACGATGCCGACGCGGATCATGCGGCGACCTCCTGCCGGTCGGTGGCCGGCAGGTGCTGCTCCAGGAGGTCCTCGTACTGCCCGGCGACGTGCGCCCACGTGAACTCGGCCGTGTGCCGCTTGCGAGCGTTCTCACCGAGCTCGGTGCGCAGCGCGTCGTCCTCGAGCAGCCGGGTCAGGGCCGCGTCGGCGTCGTCCACCGTGGAGAAGAAGAGGGCCGCGTCGCCGGCGGTCCACCGGTTGTACTCGTTGTCGTGGGCCAGCACCGCGTTGCCGGCGCCCAGCGCCTCGACCAGCGAGGGGTTGGTGCCGCCGACGGTGTGACCGTGCAGGTAGGCGGCGCTGTGGAAGCGCAGGGCGGTCACGGTCTGCGGGTCGTAGACCGGGCCGAGCAGGTCGACCTCGTCGCCCGCCGCGGCGCGGATCGCCTGGTGGTACGGGTCGTCGTGGCCGACGTCGCCCAGGACGGCCAGGCGCACGCCGCGCGGCCTGCGGGAGAAGGCGGTGAGCAGCTCGACGATCGAGTTCTCCGGGATCGGGCGCGCGATGAGCGTCAGGTAACGACCGGGCTCGAGGCCGCGGTCCGTGACGGGGGCGGTGGGGGCGGACTCCACCGTGGGGGCGCCGTACGTGATCGTGGCGATCTTGCGCTCCTTGGCGTGCTTGCTCAGGTAGACGGCGATCTCCGGGTGGTCGGCGATCAGGGCGTCACCGACCAGGCACCCGATCCGCTCGTTGGTCCACAGGATCGCCTGCCGGACGGGGCCCCAGCGGGCGCGGGACCACTCGATCCCGTCCATGTTGATCACCGTCGGGATGCGCTTGAGCTTGTGCCAGGTGTTCAGGACCGCCGTGTTGTAACCGAACGTGAGGCACAGGTCCCCGTGCCGGCCGGCGTGCCGGATGACCTTGAGGTCGAACCGGGACGTGCCCAGCCAGCCGTCGCGGGGCTCGGGGATGGTCACCCGCTCGATGCCCTGCCACGTGTCGTACCGCACCGGCCCGGACCCCTGCTCCTGGCAGTAGACGACGACGCGCCACCCGTTGTCGACGAGGTGGCGCGCGACGTTCTCGGCGGCGGTCTCGAAGCCGCCATAGGCAGCCGGGACGCCGTGCGTGCCGAGGATCCGCACCGTTCTCGTCATCGGCTGATCCTCCTGACCTCGGGGTGTACGGACGCGAACGCCTGGGGCGCCGACGGGGGAAGCACGTCGAAAGTACCCCAATGCGGACATCCGACTAGCACCCCTCGGCAGATTTCGCCCGCTCAGCGGTACCCGAACGGGTGGTGCGGGGCGTGCGGGTGACTTTTGCGGAGAAGGGCGGACAATTCGGACGTCGCTTCCTAGACTCGGCACCACGGTCGGGTCGGAGCGAGAGGACGCACATGACGGTCGTCGGTTATGCGCCCGGGGTCTACGACCTCTTCCACGTGGGGCACCTCAACATCCTGCGGCACGCCCGCCAGCACTGCGACCGGCTGATCGCCGGCGTCGTCTCCGACGAGAACGCCGCGCGGGTCAAGGGCAAGTACCCCGTGGTCCCGCTGGCCGAGCGGCTCGAGGTCGTGTCCGCGCTCTCGATCGTCGACGAGGCGGTCGCGGAGGTCTGGGGCTCCAAGCGCGAGGCCTGGGACCACGTCCGGTTCGACGTGATCTTCAAGGGCGACGACTGGCGGGGAACCCCGCAGGGTGCCGCGCTCGAGGCGTCCATGGCCGAGGTCGGCGTCCGCGTCGTCTACTTCCCGTACACCGTGCACACGTCGTCCACGCAGCTGCGCCGGGCGCTCGAGCTCCTCGAGGGTCGCGAGCCGGAGGCCGCAGCTGTCTGACGGTTCCGGCACCGGTGCGTGTCTGACCTCGGACGTAGACTTCTCGCGCACCCCGGCTCCTCTGGAATCGGGGCGTTCGCGCTGCCTGTGACTGTGCGCAGGCGTGCCCGCGCGTGTCTCGCCGATCGACGAAGGACCTCATGGACCTCACCGGCCTCCTGCCCGCCCTGCTCGCCGACCCGGCCGCCGCCGCCGCGGTGGAGAACGTCCGCGCGCGCGGGGAGCTCGACGTGGTCGGTCCCGCAGGCGTCCGCCCGCCGTTGCTCGCCGCGCTGGCGTCGGGCCGCCCGCTCGTGGTCGTCACCGCCACGGGCCGCGACGCGGACGAGCTGGCGGCCGCGGTCCGCTGCTACCTGCCGGCCGACGACGTCGCGGTCCTGCCGTCGTGGGAGACGCTCCCGCACGAGCGGCTGTCCCCGCGCAGCGACACCGTGGCCCGTCGGCTGGCCGTGTTCCGCCGGCTCGCGCACCCCGAGACCGAGGGCCACGCCGGGCCGGTCCGCGTGCTGGTGCTCCCCGTGCGGGCGCTGCTCCAGCCGGTGGTCGAAGGCCTGGGCGAGCTGGTGCCCGTGTCGATCAGCACGGGGGACCGGGTGGACCTGGCCGACCTGGCGGAGAAGCTGGTCGCGGCGGCCTACACGCGGGTGGACATGGTGGAGAAGCGCGGCGAGTTCGCGGTGCGCGGCGGGATCATCGACGTGTTCCCGCCCACCGAGGACCACCCGCTGCGCGTCGAGCTGTGGGGCGAGGACGTCGAGGAGATCCGCTGGTTCTCGATCGCCGACCAGCGCAGCCTCGAGGTGGCCGACCACGGCGTGTGGGCGCCGCCGTGCCGGGAGATCCTGCTGACCGACGCCGTGCGGGCGCGCGCCACCGAGCTGGTCGCCCAGCTGCCGGGCGCGGTCGACATGCTGGACAAGCTGGCGCAGGGCATCGCGGTGGAGGGCATGGAGTCGCTGGCGCCCGCGCTGGTCGAGTCGATGGTGCCCGTGCTCGACCTGGTGCAGGACGACAGCCTGCTGGTGCTGGTCGACCCGGAGCGCGTCCGGCGGCGCGCGCACGACCTCGTCGCCACCACGCAGGAGTTCCTGGAGGCCGCGTGGACGTCCGCCGCGGCCGGGGCGGCGACGCCGCTGGACCTGTCGGCGGCGAGCTTCGCCTCGTTCGCGGAGATCCGCGCGCTCGCGGCCGTCCGCGGCCTGGGGTGGTGGACGCTGTCCCCGTTCTCCCTCGACGTCGACGCCGCCGAGGCGGCCAAGCCCGACGACTTCTACGAGGGGCAGACCGGCACCGGGCACACGGCCGCCCGCAACGAGGCGCCGCACCTGAGCGCCATGGCGGACGATCTCGCGGCGACCGCGCAGACCGTCATGATCGCCGCGCGGGACGTCGAGCGCTACCGCGGGGAGGTCGCCCGGGCGGTGGCCGACGTGCGTCTGCTCCAGCAGGCCGGGTGGCGCCTGGTGCTGGCCACCGAGGGGCACGGCCCCGCCCAGCGCATGGTCGAGCAGCTCCGCGCCGCCGAGGTGCCCGCGCGGCTGGTCGGCACGATCACCGACGAGCCCGAGGGCGGCGTCGTCCTCGTCGTGCCCGCGCCCGTCGGCCCCGGCTTCGTCTCCGAGCCCCTGCACCTCGCCGTGTTCTCCGAGTCGGACCTCACGGGCCGCGCGGGCACGTCGACCCGGGACATGCGCCGGATGCCGAGCCGGCGCCGCAACGTGGTCGACCCCCTCCAGCTGCGCCCGCACGACTACGTGGTGCACGAGCAGCACGGCGTCGGCCGGTTCGTGGAGCTGGTGCAGCGGACCATCGGCTCGGGCGCCAACGCGGCGACGCGCGAGTACCTGGTGATCGAGTACGCGTCCAGCAAGCGGGGCCAGCCGGGCGACCGGCTCTACGTGCCCAGCGACCAGCTGGACCAGGTCACCAAGTACGTGGGCGGCGAGGCACCGTCGTTGTCCAAGATGGGCGGCGGCGACTGGGCCAAGACCAAGGGCCGCGCCAAGAAGGCGGTCAAGGAGATCGCCGCGGAGCTCATCCGGCTCTACTCGGCACGCATGGCGACGGCGGGGCACGCGTTCTCGGCGGACACCCCCTGGCAGCGCGAGCTCGAGGACGCCTTCGCGTACGTGGAGACCCCGGACCAGGCCGCGACCATCGACGAGGTCAAGGCCGACATGGAGAAGCCGATCCCGATGGACCGCCTGGTCTGCGGCGACGTCGGCTACGGCAAGACCGAGATCGCCGTGCGGGCGGCCTTCAAGGCGGTGCAGGACGGTAAGCAGGTGGCGATCCTCGTGCCGACGACACTGCTGGTGCAGCAGCACCTCGACACGTTCTCCGAGCGGTACAGCGCGTTCCCGGTGACGGTGAAGGCGCTGAGCCGGTTCCAGTCGCCGAAGGAGTCGAAGGAGGTCGTCGCCGGGCTGTCCGACGGGACGGTCGACGTGGTCATCGGCACCCACCGGCTGATCACGGGCGAGGTGCGGTTCAAGGACCTGGGCCTGGTGGTGATCGACGAGGAGCAGCGGTTCGGCGTGGAGCACAAGGAGACGCTCAAGGCGCTGCGCACCAATGTGGACGTGCTGGCCATGAGCGCCACCCCGATCCCGCGCACCCTGGAGATGGCGGTGACGGGCATCCGCGAGATGTCGACGCTGGCCACCCCGCCGGAGGAGCGGCACCCGGTCCTGACGTTCGTCGGCGCGTACGACGAGAAGCAGATCAGCGCGGCCATCCGCCGCGAGCTGCTGCGCGAGGGCCAGGTGTTCTACGTGCACAACAAGGTCGACTCGATCGAGCGGACCGCGTCGCGCCTGATGGAGCTGGTGCCCGAGGCTCGGGTGGCGGTGGCGCACGGGAAGATGAACGAGCACCAGCTCGAGCAGGTGATCGTCGACTTCTGGGAGAAGAGGTTCGACGTCCTGGTCTGCACGACGATCGTCGAGACCGGCCTGGACATCTCCAACGCGAACACCCTCATCCTCGAGCGCGCGGACCTGCTGGGCCTCTCGCAGCTGCACCAGCTGCGCGGCCGGGTGGGCCGCGGGCGCGAGCGCGCGTACTCCTACTTCCTCTACCCGCCGGAGAAGCCGCTCACGGAGACCGCGCACGACCGCCTCCAGACGATCGCGGCGAACACCGACCTGGGTGCGGGCATGGCCGTGGCGATGAAGGACCTGGAGATCCGCGGCGCCGGCAACCTGCTCGGCGGCGAGCAGTCCGGGCACATCGAGGGCGTCGGCTTCGACCTGTACATCCGCATGGTCGGCGAGGCGGTGGCCAACTTCCGCGGCGACGTGCAGGAGGAGGTCCCCGACGTCACCATCGAGCTGCCCGTCGACGCGCACATCCCGCACGACTACATCGCGCACGAGCGCCTGCGGCTCGAGGCGTACCGGAAGATCGCGGCCGCGGCCGACTCGGCGGCCCTCGGCGAGGTCCGGGCCGAGCTGGTGGACCGCTACGGCGCGGTGCCGGCGGCCGTCGACAACCTGTTCGAGGTGGCGGAGTTCCGCCAGCACGTGCGCAACGCCGGGTTGTCGGACGTCACGGCGCAGGGCAAGTTCATCCGGTTCGCGCCGGTGGAGCTGCCCGAGTCCGCGCAGCTGCGGCTCAAGCGGCTCTACCCGGGATCGGTGCTGAAGCCGACGGTGCGCACGGTGCTGGTGCCCTGGCCGATGACGGCGCGGATCGGCGGCAAGCCGGTGCAGGGCCGCGAGGTCATGCTCTGGGCGAGGCAGTTCATCGACGCCGTCGTGCGCGGGGACGTCGCCGCGGCCGCGAAGGTGGGGACGGTCCGCTAGGAGCGGCTCAGGCGACGTGCACGGACTCGGCAGCGGGTTCCGGCGTCCGCGCGGCACGACGGCGGGCCATGAGCGCGGCCTTGTACGCCTCGACGGGGCGCTCGAGGAAGTGCCAGACCGCGATGCCGAGCGCCACCCCGACCGTCGCCGTGAGCAGGAAGCGCGCCGGGAACGGCCACCCCTGCGTCAGCGGACGCAGCGCGTGCCCGGCCACCAGGTGCACCAGGTAGATGCTGTAGCTGGCCAGCCCGATGATCTGCACCGGCCGCGCCCCGACGATCGCGCCGAACGCCTGCCGGAACCGCCCGTCCTGACGCTCGAGGCCGTACAGGATGACGGCCGCGGTGGCGACCGCCTGGAACGTGTACCGGAAGGTCTCCCGGAACCACGGGTCCCGGATGGTGAGCGAGGCGAGGTAGAGCACGGCGGCGACCACGGGGACCCAGGTGCTGCCGATCGCCGCGCGCAGCCGCGGACCGACCTGCTGCTGACGCAGGAGCGCGAAGACGACGGCGGCGAGGATGCCGCACGCGATGCCGTCGACGCGGGTGTCGGTGCCGTAGTAGATGCGGCGGTGGGCGAGCTCGGGGGTCGACCCCGCGACGATGACGAGGCGGAGCACCAGCGCGCCGACGACCGTGGTGAGCGCGACGGCCGTGAGAAAGACGAGCCGGCGCCGCAGCAGGCCCGCGCAGAGCCAGATCAGGGCGAACGCGATGTAGAACTGCTCCTCGATCGCGAGGCTCCACACCACCGCCGAGCCGGGCAGCACGAGCGCCGGCCCCTGCATGTAGACCCAGTTGAACGCGAAGAACACCTGCGCCCCGAACGCGCCCCAGTCGATCGGCCGCCAGACGGCGTAGACCACGGTGGGGATCGCGATGATCAGCAGGAACGGCGGGGCCAGCTTGAGGAGGCGTCGCAGGTAGAAGTCGGTGAGCGAGAACCGGCCGGTGCGCTCCCGCTCGACCAGAAGGATGTGCGTGATGATGAAGCCGGAGATGGCGAAGAAGATGGTCACGCCGCTGCCGCCGGGCACCACCCCGCCCAGGCCGGCGTGCGCCACCACCACGAGCATGACGGCCACGGCACGCAGCGCGTCGATGTGCTCGTAGCGGCCGTGCCGGGAGACCCCGAGGCTCGAGGCGGTCGACGGTGCACTCGTCACGCGTGACCTCCCCGGATGCCGCGGCAGCTGGTGGAAAAGCCGCGAATGGGACGGATCGTACCTGCGCGCCCCGCCCTCGATCGAGGTCCGCGGGTGACGTACGGGTGCGTTTCACCCGTTCGCGCCCGCACCTGGCTGGGGGCCCTACGATGACCCCGATCGACGAGCGACGACGCAGGAGGTCTCAGGTGGCGGTGCAGTGGCGTGCGGGAGCGCGGGCAGCGGGAGTGCTTGTCGCGCTCACGACGACGGCCGGTCTGGCGGGGTGCGCCGGTCAGCCCGGGGCTGCCGCCGTGGTCGACGGCACGGCGATCCCCACCGCGGACGTGCGCGCCGCGCTCGACGAGCTGGAGCCCTGGTTCGAGGGCGTGACGACCACCAACGTCCTCGCGGTCCTCGTCCAGGAGCCGACGGTCGTGGAGCTCGCGGCCGAGAAGGGCGTCGGGGTCTCCGACGAGGACGCGGAGGAGCTGCTCGACCAGGTGGTCCAGCAGAAGGTGCAGGGCGCCACCGCCACGTTCACGGACCCGTCGCTCGCCGTCGCCCGCTACTCGATCGCCTACACGAACCTGCAGGGCCTCCCCGAGGCCGAGGCCATCGGCGAGGAGATCGACGCCCGGCTGCGGGAGCTCGACGTGGAGGTCAACCCGCGGTTCGGCTCGCTGGAGGACGGCAACCAGGTGGCCGCGCCCGTCGCGGTCCCGTGGCTGGTCGCCCCCCGGGCCTCGGCGGCCGATGACGGGTCGACCGAGCCGACGCCGGAGCCGAGCCCCTCGGCCTCGTGACGGACCCGCAGCAGGACGCCCTGCGCGCCCTCGTGGGCGTGATGGACCGGCTGCGCTCGCCGGGCGGGTGCCCCTGGGACGCCCAGCAGACGCACGAGTCGCTGGTGCCCTTCGTGCTCGAGGAGGCCCACGAGCTCGCGGAGGCGATCGAGACCGGGGACCGCCCCGGCCTGCGCGAGGAGCTGGGCGACCTGCTCCTCCAGGTGGTGTTCCACGCGCGCATCGCGGCCGAGCACCCGACCGACCCGTTCGACGTGGACGACGTGGCCGCCGACCTCGTCGCCAAGCTGGTGCGCCGGCACCCGCACGTGTTCGAGGACGCCCCGATCGAGGGCGACGTGCACGTGCAGTGGGACCGGCTGAAGAACGCGGAGAAGCAGCGCGGGTCGGCGTTGGACGGGATCCCGCTGGCGCTCGGTGCCCTGGCCCGGGCGCAGAAGATCGCCGGGCGGGCTGGGCGGGCAGGGCTGGTGGCGCAGGTGCCCGCGGGCGACGGAATCGGCGAGCGGCTGCTCGCGCTCGTCCTCGAGTCGGACGCCGCGGGGGTGGACGCCGAGGGTGCCCTCAGGCAGGCGACTTCCGCGTGGGAGCAGGACCTTCGGGCCGGGGAGACAGCCCCGCCGGTTTGATATAGAGGTTTCCGCCGATCATCCGTCAGGCGGAAGGAAAGCGCTTGCCGGAAGGTCGTCGAACCCCATAGCCTGCCTGTGCCCGCCATGATGGGCGCGGCCCGTCGCTCCCCGGCGACAGGCCACACGACGATCCGACGGAGGACCGCAGCGATGCGCATCGGTATCCCCACCGAGAGCCGAGCCGGCGAACGGTTGGTCGCGGCGACTCCCAAGACGGTCGCCCAGCTGGTCGGCCTCGGGTACGAGGTCGTCGTGCAGCGGGGCGCGGGCGATGCCGCCACGTTCCGCGCCGAGACGTACGAGGCCGCGGGCGCGACTGTCGCCGACGCGGCCGACGTCTGGTCCAGCGACGTGGTCGCCAAGGTGAACCCGCCGACGGAGGCCGAGGTCGCGTCCCTGCGCCCCGGCGCCACGCTCGTCGCCATGCTCGCGCCCGCAGCGGCACCGGCCCTGGTCGAGAGCCTGCACGCGCAGGGCGTGACCGCGCTGGCGCTCGACGCCGTCCCGCGCATCTCGCGGGCGCAGGCGCTCGACGTGCTCAGCACCATGTCGAACGTCGCGGGCTACCGCGCGGTGGTCGAGGCCGCCGAGGTCTTCGGCGGCATGTTCACCGGGCAGGTCACCGCGGCAGGCAAGACGCCGCCCGCCCGGGTCTTCGTCATCGGCGCCGGTGTGGCTGGGCTGGCCGCGATCGGCGCGGCCGGCAGCATGGGTGCCCGCGTCCGGGCGTTCGACGTGCGGCCCGAGGTCGGCGAGCAGATCGAGTCGATGGGCGCGACGTTCGTGCAGGCCGAGGCAGCGCAGCAGGCGGTCAGCTCCGACGGGTACGCGAGCGCGCTGACGCAGGAGCAGGAGCTGCTCACCGCGCAGATGTACACCGCGGAGACGGCGGATGCCGACATCGTCATCACCACGGCGCTGGTGCGGGGGCAGGCGCCGACCACGATCACCGCGGCCATGGTCGCCGGCATGCGACCGGGCAGCGTGATCATCGACCTGGCCGCCTCCGGTGGCGGCAACTGCGAGGTCACTGTCCCCGGAGAGGCGGTGGTGACCGAGAACGGCGTGACCGTCGTCGGGTACACCGACCTGACCAGCCGGATGCCGCAGCACACGTCCCAGCTGTTCGGCACCAACATCGTGCACCTGGTGCAGCTGCTCACCCCCGGCAAGGACGGGCAGCTGGTGCTCGACCTCGACGACCCGGTGCAGCGCGGCATGGCCGTGACGCACGACGGCGAGGTGCTCTGGCCGCCACCCCCGGTTCAGGTGTCGGCAGCGCCGGCCGCGGTCGCCGGGCCGACCCCGCAGGAGCGCGCGCAGGCCGAGGCCGCCGCGCTCGCGGACAAGAACCGTCGCCGGCAGCGCCGGTCGGTGGTCCTCGCGCTCCTGGCGGTCGTGGTCCTGCTCGGGATCTCGTTCGCGCCGGCCGCGTTCCTCGGCCACTTCAGCGTGTTCGTGCTGGCAGTGATCGTCGGCTACTACGTCATCTCCAACGTCAGCCACTCGCTGCACACGCCCCTGATGGCCCAGACCAACGCCATCTCCGGGATCATCCTGGTCGGCGCGCTGCTCCAGATCGGCGACGACAGCTGGCTGGTGACGGTCCTCGCGGTCGTCGCCGCCGCGGTCGCCAGCATCAACGTGTTCGGTGGGTTCCTCGTCGCCAACCGCATGATCCGCATGTTCCGGAAGGACGCCTGAACCCGTGCTGACCTCCCTGGCCCAGGCCGTCTACCTCGGCGCCGCCGTCCTGTTCATCCTCAGCCTCGCGGGCCTGTCCAAGCAGGAGACCGCGCGCCGCGGCAACCTCGCCGGCATGGTGGGCATGGCGCTGGCCCTCGCCGCGACCGTCGCGCTCGCCCTGGAGCGCTCCGAGCGTCCGGTCGAGGTGACCGCGGTGCTCATCCTCGTGGTGTTCCTCGTCGGCTCCACCGTGGGCACGTGGCAGGCGCGTCGCGTCGAGATGACGCAGATGCCCGAGCTCATCGCGATCCTGCACTCGTTCGTCGGCCTCGCGGCCGTGCTGGTCGGGTACAACTCGTTCCTCACCGAGCGGGCGGACCCCGCGCACCTGGTCGAGGTGTTCCTCGGGGTGCTCATCGGCGCCGTGACGTTCACCGGGTCGATCGTCGCGTTCCTCAAGCTCTCCACCCGGATCAGCTCGGCGCCGTTGATGCTCCCTGGCCGCAACTGGCTGAACCTCGGCATGCTGGTGGTCTCCGGGGGGCTGATGGCCTGGTTCCTGGGCACCGGGACCGTGCTGCCGCTGCTGCTCATGACGGCCGTCGCGCTCCTGCTCGGGTGGCACCTGGTGGCCTCGATCGGCGGCGGGGACATGCCCGTGGTCGTCTCGATGCTCAACTCGTACTCCGGGTGGGCGGCCGCCGCTGCGGGCTTCATGCTCAGCAACGACCTGCTCATCGTCACGGGCGCCCTGGTGGGCTCCTCCGGTGCGATCCTGTCCTACCTCATGTGCACGGCCATGAACCGGTCGTTCATCAGCGTGATCCTGGGTGGCTACGGCGCCGAGGGCGGCACCGTGGTGGCCTCCGACGTCGACCTGGGGGAGTACCACGAGATCAAGGCCCCCGAGGCGGCGGAGCTGCTCACCGAGGCCCGCACGGTCGTCATCACGCCCGGGTACGGCATGGCCGTGGCCAAGGCGCAGTACCCGGTGGCGGAGCTGACGGCCAAGCTGCGGGCGCGCGGCGTCGACGTGCGGTTCGGCGTGCACCCCGTCGCGGGCCGGCTGCCGGGGCACATGAACGTGCTGCTGGCCGAGGCCAAGGTGCCGTACGACATCGTGCTGGAGATGGACGAGATCAACGGCGACCTGGCGGAGACCGACGTCGTCCTGGTGATCGGCGCCAACGACACGGTGAACCCGGCCGCGCTCGACGACCCGTCGTCCCCGATCGCGGGCATGCCCGTGCTCGAGGTGTGGAAGGCCGCACGCGTCATCGTGTTCAAGCGGTCGATGGCCACGGGCTACGCCGGCGTGCAGAACCCGCTGTTCTTCCGCGACAACACCTCGATGCTGTTCGGCGACGCCAAGGACCAGGTCGAGCACATCATGCTGGCGCTCTGATCACTCGCGTCCCACCAGTCGAAGGGCCTAGGGCGGCCGTTCGGGGACGCCACTAGGGTGAGGTCGTAAACCCACCCGCTTCAGAAGGAGCACCCATGGCCAGCATCGAGGCCGTCGGCGCCCGCGAGATCTTGGACTCGCGCGGCAACCCCACTGTCGAGGTCGAGGTCGCTCTCGACGACGGCACCATCGCCCGCGCCGCGGTCCCCTCGGGCGCCTCGACCGGCGCCTTCGAGGCCGTCGAGCGCCGTGACGGCGACGCGACGCGGTACCTGGGCAAGGGCGTCGAGGACGCCGTCGCCGCGGTCATCGACGAGATCGCGCCCGAGCTCATCGGCTTCGAGGCCACCGAGCAGCGTCTGGTCGACGCCGCGCTGATCGACCTCGACGGCACGGCCAACAAGGGCAAGCTCGGCGCCAACGCGATCCTCGGCGTCTCGCTCGCCGTGGCCAAGGCCGCCGCCGACTCGGCCGACCTGCCGCTGTTCCGCTACCTCGGTGGCCCGAACGCGCACGTGCTCCCGGTCCCGATGATGAACATCCTCAACGGTGGGTCGCACGCCGACTCCAACGTCGACATCCAGGAGTTCATGGTCGCCCCCATCGGTGCGGCCACGTACCGCGAGGCGCTGCGCACCGGCGTCGAGGTCTACCACTCCCTGAAGTCCGTGCTGAAGAGCAAGGGCCTGTCCACGGGCCTCGGCGACGAGGGCGGCTTCGCCCCCAGCCTCGGCAGCAACCGTGAGGCGCTCGACCTCATCCTGATCGCGATCGAGAAGGCCGGCTTCACGCCGGGCGTCGACCTGGGCCTCGCGCTCGACGTCGCCGCGACCGAGTTCTTCAAGGACGGCGCCTACCAGTTCGAGGGCAAGTCCCTGTCGAACGAGGAGATGTCCGCCTACTACGAGCAGCTGGTGAAGGACTACCCGCTGGTCTCCATCGAGGACCCGCTGTCCGAGGACGAGTGGGAGGGCTGGTCCCACCTGGTCGCCACCATCGGCGACAAGGTCCAGATCGTCGGCGACGACCTGTTCGTCACCAACCCCGAGCGCCTGCGCAAGGGCATCGAGCTCAAGGCGGCCAACTCGCTGCTGGTCAAGCTCAACCAGATCGGCACGCTGACGGAGACGTTCGACGCCGTCGAGCTGGCCCAGCGCAGCGGCTTCACCACGATGACCTCGCACCGCTCCGGCGAGACCGAGGACACAACGATCGCCGACCTGTCGGTGGCCACGAACGCCGGCCAGATCAAGACCGGTGCCCCCGCCCGTGGCGAGCGCATCAACAAGTACAACCAGCTGCTCCGCATCGAGGAGGAGCTGGACGACGCCGCACGCTACGCCGGTCGCTCCGCCTTCCCGCGGTTCACGGCCTGACGCACGACCCTCGGAGGCCGGTCATCCTCGGATGGCCGGCCTCCGGCGCGCCACGGATCCCGACCTCCGCCCAGGTCGGGACGGTCCGGGGCAGAATCGACGCCATGTCCGCCCCCCGACGCCCGGCGTCCCCGAGCGCCCCGGGTCGGCGCGCGGCGACCCCGCGGCCCGGGGCGACCAGCCCGGCGGCGAACGTGCCCCGCGGGAACACCGCCGGGCGACCGGCGGTGCCGCGCTCGTCGAGCCCCCGGTCGGGTGCCACGCCACGCGTCGGCCCGACGCCGTCCTCGTCGGCCCGCCCGTCCTCGTCGCGGCCCGCCGCCTCCCGCCCGGCCACCCGGGGAGCCCCGACGCCGCCGCGCGGCACCCCCCGCGCCGAGCGGGTGCAGGTCCGCGTCCCCCGACTGTTCACGGTGCGCGCGATGGTGTTCTCCTGCGTGCTCCTGCTGGCGTTCGTGCTGGTGTACCCGACCCTGCACTCGTACCTCCAGCAGCGGGTGGAGGTGGACCAGCTCCGTGGCCAGGTGGAGTCCGCCCGGCAGCGCAACGACGACCTCGAGGCCGACCTGCGGCGCTGGGACGACCCCGCGTACGTCGCGGCCCAGGCGCGCGAGCGGCTCTCGTTCGTGATGCCGGGCGAGAAGGCGTTCCGTGTCGTCGACCCCGAGACCGTCCCCGACACCCCGCCGGCCACCGACGGTTCCGCGCCGGTGCTCGACGCGGGCTCGACGCTGCCCTGGTACGCGAACGTCTGGGAGTCGGTCGAGGTGGCGGGGCAGACGCCGGTCGCGGGCGACAATGGGACGCCCGCTCCGCCCGCGGGCGGCTGACCCACCCCCGCACGAACGGATCGCTGCTGTGACCCCCACCCCGCTGGACGCCGTCACCGACCAGGACCTGGCCGTCCTCGCCGAGCAGCTGGGCCGGCCCCCGCGCGGCGTCGTCGGCATCGCGGCGAGGTGCGTCTGCGGACGTCCCCTGGTCGTCCGCACCGCCCCGCGGCTCGACGACGGCACCCCCTTCCCGACCACCTACTACCTCACCTGCCCGCCCGCGGTCGCGGCCGTGAGCACGCTGGAGGCCGGCGGGCTCATGAAGGAGCTCACCGCGCGGCTGGCCGAGGACGAGGAGCTGGCGGCGGCCTACCGGCGCGCGCACGACGCCTACCTGGTGGACCGCGAGGCCCTCGGGCACGTGGAGGAGATCGCGGGCATCTCGGCGGGGGGCATGCCGACGCGTGTGAAGTGCCTGCACGTGCTGGTGGGGCACGCGCTCGCGGCGGGGCCGGGCGTCAACCCGATCGGCGACGAGGCCCTGGCCCTGATCCGCGACGAGTGGCGCCCGGACCGCTGCACCTGCTGACCCGTGGCCGTGCCGGGTGCCGGGCGGGTGCGAGGATGGTCCGCGTGACGCGTGTGGCTGCCATCGACTGCGGGACCAACTCGATCCGACTCCTCGTCGCCGACGTGGATCCCGACGCCGGGACGCTGGTGGACCTGGACCGTCGCATGGAGGTCGTCCGCCTGGGCCAGGGCGTGGACCGGACCGGCCGCATCGCCCCCGAGGCCCTCGAGCGCACGCTCGACGCGGCCCGTCGGTACAACGACGTGTGCACGGAGCTGGGGGTCGAGGCCATCCGGTTCGTCGCCACGTCGGCGTCGCGCGACGCGGAGAACCGTGGCGACTTCGTCGCGGGCGTGCACGCCGCCCTGGGCGTCGAGCCGGAGGTCGTCGACGGGCAGGAGGAGGCCGAGCTCTCGTTCCGCGGGGCGACCGGCGTGCTCGGCGCGCACCACCCCGGACCGTTCCTCGTGGTCGACCTCGGTGGCGGCTCCACCGAGCTGGTGCTCGGCACGACCACCCCCGAGGCGGCCTTCTCGATGGACGTGGGGTGCGTCCGGATGACCGAGCGGCACCTGCTGGGCGACCCGCCGACGGCTGCCGAGATCGCCGCCGCGCACGCCGACGTCGCCGCCGCGCTGGACGCCGCGTCGGCCGTGGTGCCGCTCGGCAAGACCGTGACGCTCGTCGGCCTCGCCGGCACGGTGACCACGGTGACCGCGCACGGGCTCGGGCTGCCCGCCTACGACCCCGCGGTCATCGACGGGTCGGTGCTGCCGGTCGACGTCGTGCTGGCGGCGTGCGACGACCTGCTGGCCCGGTCCCGCGCCGACCGTGCCGCGCTCGGCTTCATGCACCCCGGCCGCGTCGACGTGATCGGCGCGGGCGCGCTGGTGTGGGCGGACGTCGTCCGGCGGGTGCGCGACGAGGTCGCCGCCGCCGGCGGGCAGCTGACGGAGGTCGTCACCTCCGAGCACGACATCCTCGACGGCATCGCCTGGAGCATCGCCACCCGCTGAACCGGCGCAACGTCCGGACAGCCGGTCGCGACCGGTGCGACACGCCTGGTGCGTTCTGGACGGTAGTGCGCACTGTGCAGTAGCGTCTGGCCTGCGGGAGCCGGAGGGGGCTCCCGCACCAGCTTCCCGGCCCGGGGGCGTCGACCGGAGGACCCATGGACACCACCCAGCTGCTCAAGGGCGTGCTCGACCTGGCAGTGCTCGCAGTCGTCGCCGACGAGGACGGGTACGGGTACGACGTCGTCCGCCGGCTGCGCGCCGCGGGCATCGAGGAGGTCGGCGACGCGTCGGTGTACGGGACGCTGCGGCGGCTGTACTCGTCGGGCGCTCTGACGTCCTACGTGGTGCCCAGCGACGAGGGGCCGCACCGCAAGTACTACGGGATCAACGCGCAGGGCCGCGCCATGCTCGAGGCCCAGCGCAAGGACTGGCAGGAGTTCGCAGGCACGATGGGCCGCCTGCTCAAGACGGAGGTCGTGCGATGAGCGTGCTGGACACCACGGACGTGCTGGACGTCGCGGGGTACGCCGCGGCGGTCCGCCGGAGCCTGGCCGACCTCGGGCCGGAGCTGGTGGAGGACCTCACCGACGACCTCGAGGCGGACCTGACGGACGCGCTGGCCGACGAGCGCCACGTGGCGCACGGTCGGGGGCTGCTGGAGCAGTTCGGGCCGCCGGAGGCGTACGCGGCCGAGCTGCGGTCGGCGGCCGGGCTGGCGCCCGCGGTGGCGCACGGACGGCGGTTCCGCCTGTTCCCCGACCCGGTCGAGGACGCGCACCGGCTGGGCCGGTGGACGCTGGGGCGGTTGCGGGCGCGGGCCTGGTGGGCGCCCGTGGAGTCGTTCCTCGTGGCGCTGCGGCCGGTCTGGTGGCTCGCGCGCGGCTGGGTCGCCTTCTCGGCGCTCGTGTACGTGCTCGGCGGGGCGCGTCTCCGGTTCCTGCCCACCGATCCCGTCCTCTGGGTGATCCTCGGGCTGTGCGTCCTGCTCAGCGTCCAGTGGGGTCGGGGCGCGTGGTTCCAGTCGCGGTCGGTCTCGTGGGTCGCCGTCCTGGGGAACGTGACCGCGGTCGTCCTGCTGCTCCCGGTCCTGGTCACCGTGCAGGACCAGTCCAGCCAGCGGGAGGCGGTCTACGACTCCTACGTCAGCGGCGCGTTCGGCGGCGGCGGCGGTACCCAGGTGGTCTACCAGGACAAGGCGGTCGACGGCGTGGTCGTCGACGGCATGCAGGTGAGCAACCTGTTCGTGTACGACGCCGAGGGCAACCCGCTGACGGACGTGCAGGTCTACGACGACCGCGGACGTCCGGTGCGGACCACCTACGACAACGGCTTCGAGCAGTACTGGTTCCCCGAGGGCACCGAGCCCTGGTCGTTCGTCAGCCGGACCGACGCCGACGGCCGCGCCCGCTGGAACGTCTACCCGCTGCGTGGTGCGCCCACGTCGCAGTTCACCTACGACGACGGGACGCAGGTGCTGCCCGCCGGGACCAGCGCGTCCATGCCGCCGTGGCCGTTCGCCAAGGCGCCGGCCCTCGACGCCCCCGCGGACGCGACGGTCGCCGCCGACGGCCCGAGCCCGGAGCCGTCGCCCACGACGACTCCCTGAGCGTCCGCGCTCGGAACCGCAGAGGGTGTCGGGCGCGGCCGGGCGATGCCATCATGACCCGTCGTCGCCCGAGGAGGAGGCCATGCCCGACCGCTCCGCTCGCCCTGTGCTGGACCGCCGCCTGCTCCTGCAGCTGGGCGCCGCGGCCGGCGCGCTCGCGGCCTGCACGCCGTCCCCGCGCGCCCCGGAGCCGACCGCGACGGCCGCACCGACCACGTGGGAGCCGCCTGCCGAGCCGATGACGTTCCCCGCGGGGTTCGTCTGGGGCGCGGCGACGTCGGCGTTCCAGGTGGAGGGCTCGACCACCGCGGACGGCCGGGGGCAGTCGATCTGGGACACCTTCGCGGCGGAGCGCGGGCGCATCGCGGACGGCTCGACGGGTGACCCGGCGGCCGACCACTACCGCCGCTGGGAGTCCGACCTGGACCTGATCGCCGACCTCGGGCTGCCGGCCTACCGCTTCTCGGTCGCGTGGCCGCGCATCCAGCCGACGGGGTCGGGGGCGGCCGACCAGCGCGGGGTCGACTTCTACCGGCGGCTCGTCGACGGCCTGCTCACCCGGGGCATCCACCCCGCGATCACGCTCTACCACTGGGACCTGCCGCAGCCGCTCCAGGACGACGGCGGCTGGGCGGTGCGCGCGACGGCGGACCGCTTCGCGGACTACGCGGCGATCATGTTCGACGCCCTGCGCGACGTCGACGCCACCTGGCTGACCCTCAACGAGCCGAAGACCACCGCGTACGTGGGCTACCGGTGGGGCGCGCACGCGCCGGGCATCTCAGACGTCGACCAGGCGGCCGCGGCCGTCCACCACCAGCTGCTCGCGCACGGCCGGGCGGTGAGCGCGTTCCGGGCCAGCGGCGCCGCCGGCGGCATCGGCATCGCGCTCAACCTCCTGCCGGTCTACCCGGTGGACCTCGAGGCGGACCCCGCCGCCGTGCGGGTGGACGCGGTGGAGAACCGGCTGTTCCTCGACCCCGTCCTGCTCGGGCGGTACCCGACGGATGCGATCGGCGCGCTGGCCGGGCAGCTGCCGGCGGACCCGGGTGCGTTCGAGGACCTGGTCCAGGACGGCGACCTGGAGCTGATCTCCGCGCCGCTGGACCTCCTCGCGGTGCAGTACTACGGGGTGACCGGCGTGGACGACGCCGGCAACCAGGTCGAGGTGTACCCGACGTCCCTGGCGACCTGGCAGCAGGTGCACCCCGAGGGGCTGTACGACCTGCTCATGGACCTGCTCATCGACTACCCGGACGCCCCGCCGCTGGTCATCACGGAGAACGGCATCCCCGACCCGACGGCGGACGGCACCGTCGACGACACCGAGCGCCTCGAGTTCCTGCGCGCGCACCTCCAGCAGGCCGCCCGCGCGATCGGCGACGGCGTGCGCCTGACCGGGTACTACGCCTGGTCGCTGCTCGACAACTTCGAGTGGGCCGAGGGCCTGAGCCAGCGCTGGGGGCTGGTGCACGTCGACTTCGAGACGCAGGAGCGGACGCCGAAGGACAGCGCGCGGTGGTACTCGACGGTGGTCGCCGCAAACGCGGTCCCGCGGTCCTGAGGGCCACTGTGCGCAGGGTCACCGGCTCCCCGTAGGGCGTCACCATCCCCGCGCGGCTACCGTTGACGCATGCCTACGCCTGTCTCCGATGTCGCCACCAGCCCGGCCACCGCGGTGGCCTCGGCTCGGTCGGGCAAGTCCCGCAAGGTGCCCCGCGTCGTGATCCTCGGCGGCGGCACGGTCGGTCTGTACACCGCCCGCCGGCTGCGCAAGCGCCTGGGCAAGCGGGAGGCGGCCATCGTCGTCGTCGACCCCCGGCCGTACATGACCTACGCGCCGTTCCTGCCCGAGGCGGCGGCCGGCTCGATCGACCCGCGCAACATGGTCGCCCCGCACCGCCGCGCCCTCAAGGGTGTCGACGTGCTCCAGGGCAAGGTCAGCGAGATCAACCACGCCGGGCGCACGGTCCAGATCACGCCCGAGGAGGGTGACCCGTACTGGATCACCTACGACCACCTGGTCGTCGGCCTCGGCTCGGTCGCCCGCACGCTGCCGATCCCGGGCCTGGCGGAGCAGGGCATCGGGTTCAAGAACGTCGAAGAGGCCATCGCGGTCCGCAACCACGTGCTCAACCGCATCGACCTCGCGGCCAGCACCTGGGACCCGGAGCTGCGCAAGCGCATGCTCACGTTCGTCTTCGTCGGTGGCGGGTTCGCCGGCATCGAGGCGCTGGGCGAGGTCGAGGACATGGCCCGCGCCGCGGTCAAGTACTACAACGCGATCGAGCAGGAGGAGGTGCGCTTCGTCCTGGTCGAGGGCTCGCCGCGCATCCTCCCCGAGGTCAGCGAGGAGCTGGGCGGCTACACGCTCGAGCAGCTGCGCAAGCGGGACATCGAGATCCACCTGTCGACCTTCCTCAACAGCTGCGTCGACGGCCACGTGGTCCTGTCCAACACGATGGAGTTCGACGCCGAGACCATCGTCTGGACGGCCGGCGTCAAGGCCAACCCCGTGCTCCAGAACTCGGACCTGCCGCTGGACAAGATGGGCCGCGTCACCTGCAACGCGTTCCTCCAGGTGGTCGACGCCGAGGGCACGCCGGTCCCGGACGCGTACGCCGCGGGGGACTGCGCCGCCGTGCCGGACCTGTACAACCCCGGCCAGTTCTGCCCGCCGAACGCCCAGCACGCGCTGCGCGAGGGCAACCACCTCGGTGACAACCTCGCCCGCGTCCTGCGCTCCGCGGAGCCGACGGAGTACAAGCACAAGAACATCGGCGCGGTCGCGTCGCTCGGGATGTACAAGGGCGTCGCGCAGATGTTCGGTCGGATCAAGGTCCGCGGCTTCCTCGCGTGGGTGCTGCACCGCACGTACCACGTGGCCGCCATGCCGACCTTCAACCGCAAGATCAAGATCGCCGCGGGCTGGACCGGGTCGCTGCTGTTCCGCCGCGAGGTCGTCGCGCTGGGCACCCTGCACGACCCGCGCGCCGAGTTCCGCGCCGCGTCCGTGCCGGCCAAGCCGCGCGCGGTCGAGCCCGGCGAGGCGGACCCGGCGCTGCCCGCCATCAAGGCCGAGGCCGGCTCGCCCGCCGCGAAGAAGGCCGCGAAGGGCACGAAGAGCGCCTGACCGAGAGACACGACGAGCCCCTGACCCTCGCGGGGCCTGTGCGTGCTGGGGTGATGGTCGCCTCCGGGCCACGCCCCGACGAGTCGCACGTGGACCGGGCCACCGATCGTGTGAGCGCTCACGTTCGCGCCGGTCCCGGGTGCGCGGCAAGGCGTGAAGCGGTCAGGGCCTCGGCTCGGTCCGGGCGTCCTGCCGGCCCCTGGCAGGATGTGGCGCGCGCCCCCGTAGCCCAACTGGCAGAGGCAGCCGGCTTAAACCCGGCACAGTCCCGGTTCGAACCCGGGCGGGGGCACCGACGACGCGGTCAGTACCGGACGGTGCCCTTGTCGGTGTCGAAGATCGCGCGGCAGCCGGGGCACTCGCCGTTGTCCGGCCCGTCGTCCTCGGGGAACCGGGTGGTGGGCGTCACGAACCGGCCGCAGATGCTCATGCCGTCCCGGAAGAAGTGCTGCTGGCGGTCGTTCTTGGTCAGCCGGAGCCAGCCTTCGGGGAACGTCGTGTACATGTCCTCCATGCTCCCGCCGGCACGGGTGGTGCGGACGTGACGAAAGGCCCGAGTCCTGCGCTCAGGCGAGGCCCTGCGCCGCCTCCGCGTGCTCGATCGTGGCCAGCCAGTCTCGCTTGGTCGCCCGCCAGCCCTCGTCGTCGGTGCCGAGGCGCCAGTAGCCCGACACGGACAGCTGCTCGCGGGTGACCCCGCGGTCGACGCGTACGTGCCTGCGCAGCTCGCGCACCACCCCCGCCTCGCCGTGCACGAACGCGCTGACCGGCGCGGGCAGCTCCGGCAGGGCGACGACCGTGTCGACGAGCGCGAGACCGGCCACCGCGACGCCCTGGTGCACCCAGAGGACCTGCACGCCCGCGGGGGAGGCCAGCGGGATCTCGTCCTCGGGACCGTGCACCTCGACGACGGCGTGGCCGACGGCGTCCGCAGGGAGCCTCTCCAGCGCGACGGCGATGGCGGGCAGGGCGCTCGCGTCGCCGGCGAACAGGTAGGACGCAGCACTGGCGTCGGGCGACCACGCGCCGCCGGGTCCGCTCAGCAGCACCTGGTCGCCGGGCTTCGTGGTCGCCGCCCACGGTCCCGCGATCCCCTCGTCGCCGTGCACCACGAAGTCGAGCGTGAGCTCGCGGGCCACCGGGTCGAACGCGCGGACCGTGTACGAGCGCTGCCGGGGCTGGGCGTCCGGCGGCAGGCTCGCGCGGACGGCGTCCAGGTCGAGCCGGCCGTCCTCGCGCAGGGGGCGCGGGCTGCCCGCGGGAAGGAAGAGCACCTTGACGTAGGAGTCGGCGTGCGGCGACGGCTCGAAGCCGACCAGGCCGGGGCCTCCGACGACCACCCGCACCATCGTCTCGGCGAGCTGCTCGGTGCGGACCACCTCCGCCACGAACGGCGCGGGTCGGGGACGGGGCGGTGCGTCGGTCATCGAGGTCCTTCGTCGGGGCGGGTGCGGCCGTCCACGCTAGCCGAGCCCGCTGTCAGGAGCGGGTGGCGTGGGCGTCGAGGTCGCCGTTGAGGCGGGTCAGCAGCTCGGCCAGCAGGCCCCGGTCCTGGTCGGACCAGTCGGCGAGCACGTCCGCGTAGACCTCGGCCCGCGCGGCGCGCGTCTCGGCCAGCGCGCTGCGGCCCGCGGGGGTGGTGGTGACGACCGCGCGGCGGCCGTCGTGCACGTCGCGCTCGCGGGTGACGTAGCCCGCGGCCTCCATGGCGAGCACCTGGCGCGTCACGGTCGAGGCGTCGAGGCGCAGGTGGTCCGCGATCTCGTTGATGCCGGACGGTCCGGTGGTGTCGAGCAGGCGCAGGGCCAGGTATGCCGAACGCTCCAGCGACGTGGCCAGGCGGGTGGTCGAGCGGCGGTTGCGGTCGGCCAGGCGCAGCAGCAGCGCCACCTGAGCCTCGATCTCGGTCACGGCCGTGTGCTCCGTGTCAGCGGTCACAGGTTCACCTCCGGGGTCCTCGGTGTAGCATACACGGAGTTACCTGGTCCATACAGATAAGGCAAGGCAGGAAGAGAGCTCGTGGCGTCATCCCGTACAGAACCGAACCGGACCGCGATCTACGCGACGGCCCTCACAGCCTTCTTCGCCATCGCCGGCATCGCGATAGTCGACCCGATCCTGCCCGCCATCGGCGCGGCCATCGGCGCGACGACCTGGCAGATCGAGCTGCTCTTCACCGCGTACATCGCGGTGATGGCGCTCGGCATGATCCCGGCCGTGCTGGCCACCGGGCGGTTCGGCTACAAGAAGATCCTCATGGCAGGAGTCACCACCGTCGCCGTCGCGGCGATCCTGGCGTCGCTCTCGGACGGCATCGTGCCGCTGGCACTCCTCCGCGGGCTGTGGGGTCTCGGCAACGCGATGTTCTTCGCCACTGCCATGGTGCTGCTGGTGTCGCTGGCCCAGGACAAGAAGTGGGTGGTGGAGCTGTTCGAGACGTGCGTCGGGCTCGGGTTCGCGATCGGCCCGCTCATCGGCGGGCTGCTCGGGCAGATCAGCTGGCGCGTGCCGTTCCTGCTGTGCGGCCTGTTCATGCTCGCCGCGCTGGTCGTCTCCGTGACCCGGCTCTCGGACCCGGTGGACAAGCCGGCCCCGCTGCGCCCCGGCCAGGTGTTCCAGCCGTTCCGCCGCCCGGCGTTCGTGGCGCTCTGCGTCATCACCGCGACCTACAACTTCGTGTTCTTCGTCGTGCTCGGCTACACGCCGATCTTCCTGGGCCTCGACGTCGTGCCGCTGGGGCTCGTGTTCACCGCGTGGGGGATCGGGCTGGCGGTCGGCATCCTGGTGGTCGGGCACCGGCTGGCCCACCGGTTCGGCGCCGTGCAGACGGTCGGGTTCGCCCTGGTCGTGCTGGTGCTCGCCCTGGTGGGCCTCGCGACGTCGGACGGCACCGCGGAGTCGATCGTCGTGCTCGTCGTCGCGGGCGTCTGCATGGGCATCTGCAACGCGAACCTCACCGACCTGGCGCTCGCCACGGGCTCACCCGACCGCCGCGTCACCACGGGGGCGTTCAACCTGGTCCGCTGGGGCTTCGCCGCCCCGGCGCCGGTGGTCGCCGGGCTGCTGGCGGAGAACGTCGGTCTGCGGTCGCCGTTCTGGGTCGCGGTCGCCGTGCTGGCCGTCGGCGTGCTCACGTTCCTCGCGTACGGCCACCAGCTGGCCCGTAGCGTCGGTGAGCGCGTGCTCTGGTCGCGCTGGAACTCCGGCGCCCGCGCGCTCGAGGGCGTGCCGGAGGAGGCGCTGGGCGAGGTCGTCTGACACGACGACGGGGACGGTCCCCTCCGGACCGTCCCCGTCGCGCTCAGGAGTCAGGCGTCGCGACGCTTGAGCAGCACGGCCGCGATCGCCAGGACGACCACCACCCAGGCCACGAGGACGCCGTAGCCCTGCCACGCCGTGAGCTGGGCACCGATCGTCTGGCCCGCCTGCATCTGGGCGATCTGCTGGTCGGTCATGGTGATCAGCGGTCCGGCCGACGGGAGCCCGAACATGCTGCCCGGCAGGAAGTAGGCGAGCTCCTTCGTCGGGTTCCAGGGGATCACCTGCAGGATGATCGGGACGAGGAGCACGAGCCCGAGGATCGTGGACACGGCTGCGGCCGAGTGGCGCATCAGGGCGCCGAAGGCGAATGCCAGCATGCCGATCGTCGCGATGTAGAGCGCCATACCGGCCAGCGCGCGAACCTGCTGGGAGTCCCCGAGATCGACGTTGAGTCCGACGTTGTGGAAGAACACCCACTGCACGCCGGCACTCGCCGCGACCGCGATCAGCGCGAAGGCAAACATCGAGGCGCCGGCCACGACCGCCTTCGACCACAGGACCGGGAGCCGCTTGGGCGCCGCCGTCAGGCTGGTCCGGATCATGCCCGTCGTGTACTCGCCGGTGATGGTGAGGGCACCCAGGATCGCCACCGCGAACTGCCCGAGCCAGATGCCTACCTGGAACGTGTTGAGCGGATCGAGGTCGGCTGCGGTCGGGCCGCCCTCGGAGGCGGGCGGCGCGTTGTTGAAGGCGAGCGTGATCAGGGGGGTCAGGGCGACCATCGCGACCAGGAAGACCCCGAGGGTCCAGAAGGTGGAGCGCACGGTCCAGAACTTGATCCACTCACTGCGCAGCAGGTGGGCGAACGTGAGCTTGCCCGGCTTCGTGGCCGTGGCGTGGCGGTGGGGCTCGGTGGCGACAGCGGTGCTCATCGGGCGTCCTCTCCGGTGGCAGGGGTGGCGGCGTGGGCGCCGGCGGCGTGGGGCTCCTCGCCGGGCAGGGCGGCCGAGTGGTACTCGACGGACTCGGAGGTCAGCGACATGTACGCGTCCTCCAGCGATCCGGCCAGCGGCGTCAGCTCGTGCAGGACGATCGCCGACCGCGCCGCGATCTCACCGATCTCGGCGGCGGTGGCGCCGTGCACCTCCAGCAGCCCGTCCGCGCTGGGCGTCACGGTGATCGCCGGACCGGCCAGGCGCGCCGCGAGGTCGGAGGCCTGAGGCGACCGGACGCGGACCGTCGCCGTGGTGGCCTGCGCGATCACCGAGTCGACCGGGCCGTCGGCGATGATCCTGCCGCGGCCGATGACGATCAGGTGGTCGGCCGTCACGGCCATCTCGCTCATGAGGTGCGAGGACAGGAAGATCGTGCGCCCCTCGGAGGCGGCCAGGTACTTGACCAGGTTGCGCACCCACAGCACGCCCTCGGGGTCGAGGCCGTTGACCGGCTCGTCCAGGATCAGCGTCTGCGGGTCGCCCACCAGGGCCGCCGCGATGCCGAGCCGCTGGCCCATGCCGAGCGAGAACCCGCCGACCCGCCGCTTGGCGACGGTGTCGAGACCGGTCATCGCGATGACCTCGTTGACGCGCTTGTCACCGATGCCGTGCGTCGCCGCGATGGCCCGCAGGTGGTTGCGAGCGCTGCGGCCGGTGTGCACCGCCTTGGCCTCGAGGAGCGCTCCCACCTCGGTGAGCGGGGAGCGGTGCTCGGCGTAGCGGCGGCCGTTGACGGTCACCGTGCCGTGCGTCGGCCGGTCGAGGCCGACGATCATGCGCATGGTCGTGGACTTGCCGGCACCGTTGGGTCCCAGGAACCCGGTGACCCGTCCGGGCTGCACCGTGAACGAGATGCCGTCCACCGCCAGCTTGCTGCCGTATCTCTTCGTCAGGTCGTGGGCCTCGATCATCGCGTGTCCTCGTCGTCGGGAGTGGAACCGGTGACGACCCTAGGGGTGCGCCGCAACCACATACATCGGACCATGGGGGGATCGCGGCCCAGCCGAAAGGCCGAGGGGGGAAAGCCCCGGGAACGAACGCGCCCCTGTCCACGTTCGCTACGGTGACAGCCTTGTCTGACAGCGCCCGATCCGTCCAGGAGGACGCCATGGCCAATCCGATCTTCAACAACAGTCCGGTCTTCCAGGACCCCGTCCAGCGCCGGGGCCAGAAGTCGCCCGCGTCGACGGTCTCCTACGGCACCGCCGGCGCCCAGGTGGCCGACGCCGCCACCCTCGACCAGATGTACGCCGCCCCCGCCGCGACGACGCGCGAGACGGGCCGTCTGACGTACGACGACGTCATCATGAAGACCGCCGGGCTGCTGGCGATCCTCGTCGTGACCGGCGCGGCGACCTGGGTGCTCGCCCCTCAGCTCTGGATCTTCGGCGCCATCGTCGGCCTGGTGCTCGGCCTGGTCAACGCGTTCAAGAAGGAGCCGAGCCCGCCGCTCATCCTCCTGTACGCGGCCGCGCAGGGCGTGTTCCTCGGCGGCATCAGCCAGTTCTACGAGTCGTTCTACGACGGCATCGTGGGTCAGGCCGTCCTCGCCACGCTCTCGGTGTTCGCGGTCTCGCTGTTCCTCTTCAAGTCCGGCAGGGTCCGGGTCACGCCGAAGTTCCAGCGCACGCTGCTCATCGCGATGGTCGGCTACCTCGTGTTCTCGCTGATCAACGTCGTGGCCATGCTGTTCGGGGTCGGCGGGGGCGACTACGGCCCGCTGCGGTCCGGGTGGCTCGGCGTCGCCGTCGGCCTGATCGCGGTCGTGCTCGCAGCCGCCATGCTCATCGTCGACTTCGACTCCATCAAGCGTGGCGTCGAGGCCGGTGTCCCGGCCAAGCTCGCGTGGACGGCGGCCTTCGGCCTCGTCGTGACGCTGGTCTGGCTGTACCTGGAGCTGCTGCGGATCTTCGCGATCCTGCGTGGGGACTGACCCGGGTCAGAACTGACTGACGTCGGCCCGGGTGCGATGATCGATCGCACCCGGGCCGACGTGCGTCTGCCCGACCCCGCCACCCATGGGAGCGCAGGACAGTGAAGTACGCGAAGCACATCTCGGAGCTCGTCGGCGGCACCCCGCTGGTCCAGCTCACGTCCGTGACGGCCGGCCTGACGGCGACGATCCTCGCCAAGGTCGAGTACATGAACCCCGGCGGCTCCGTGAAGGACCGGATCGCCCTGAAGATGATCGAGGCCGCGGAGGCGAGCGGCGAGCTCAGGCCCGGCGGCACGATCGTCGAGCCGACCAGCGGCAACACCGGCGTCGGGCTGGCCCTGGTCGCCCAGCGCAAGGGCTACCGCTGCGTGTTCGTCTGCCCGGACAAGGTCAGCCAGGACAAGCGCGACGTGCTGCGCGCCTACGGTGCGGAGGTCATCGTGACCCCGACCGCCGTCGCCCCCGACCACCCGAACTCGTACTACTCGGTGTCGGACCGGCTGGCGCGGGAGATCCCGGGCGGCTGGAAGCCGAACCAGTACGCCAACCCGAACGGCCCCGCCAGCCACTACGAGACGACCGGCCCGGAGATCTGGGCGGACACCGACGGGCGCGTGACGCACCTGGTCGCGGGCGTCGGGACCGGTGGCACCATCACGGGCACCGGGCGGTACCTGCACGATGTCTCCGAGGGGCGGGTCGTGGTCATCGGTGCCGACCCCGCCGGCTCGGTGTACTCCGGCGGCGACGGGCGGCCGTACCTGGTCGAGGGCGTCGGCGAGGACTTCTGGCCCACCGCGTACGACCCGAGCGTGCCGGACGAGATCATCGCCGTCTCCGACGCGGACTCGTTCTCCATGACCCGTCGGCTGGCGCGCGAGGAGGGGCTGCTGGTCGGTGGCTCCTGCGGCATGGCGGTCGAGGCGACGCTCCGGTACGCCCGGCGGCTCCAGGAGGAGGACCCCGAGGCGGCGGCCGCGGCAGTGATGGTGGTGCTGCTGCCGGACAGCGGGCGCGGCTACCTGTCCAAGATCTTCAACGACAAGTGGATGCGGTCCTACGGGTTCCTGGCGGCCGACGAGGGCGCCACCGTGGCGGACGTGCTGCGCACCAAGAACGGCGAGCTGCCCGACCTGGTGCACACGCACCCGAACGAGACCGTGCGCGACGCCATCGAGATCCTGCACGAGTACGGCGTCTCGCAGATGCCCGTGGTCGGCGCCGAGCCGCCGGTGAAGATCGGCGAGGTGGCCGGCGCGGTGAGCGAGCGCGAGCTGCTCGACGCGGTGTTCTCCGGCGACGCGGAGCTGTCGGACCGGGTGGACCGGCACATGTCTGCCGCCCTGCCGCTGATCGGCTCGGGGGAGTCGGTGGAGTCCGCGCGGTCGGCGCTGCAGAAGGCGGACGCGCTCATGGTGGTCGACGACGGGTCGCCCGTGGGCGTGCTGACGCGCCACGACCTGCTCGGGTTCCTCGCGCGGTAGGTTGCTGCCCGGCAAACGCTATCCGTACGGTCGCTGCGAAGGAGCACGATGGCCCTGTTCGACCTGCCCCTGCCCGAGCTCGAGAGCTACCTGCCCGAGCTGGACGAGCCCGGGGACTTCGACGAGTTCTGGGCGTCGACCCTCGCCGAGGCACGGACCTACGACCTCGGCCTGACCGTGGTGCCCGTGGACACGGGGCTGACCGTGATCGAGGCGTTCGACGTGACCTTCGCCGGCTTCGGCGGGCACCCCATCAAGGCCTGGGTGACCCGGCCCGCCGGGGTGGTCGAGGACCTGCCCGCGGTCGTCGAGCTCATCGGGTACGGCGGCGGGCGGGGGTTCGCGCACGAGCGGCTCGCCTGGGCCGCCGCGGGGTACGTGCACCTGGTGATGGACACGCGCGGGCAGGGCTCGACCTGGGGCGGCGGCGGGCACACACCGGACCCGGCGGGATCCGGACCGGCGTCGCCCGGCGTGATGACGCGAGGGGTCCTGGACCCGCACGAGCACTACTACCGGCGGCTCATCACGGACGCGGTGCGGGCGGTCGACGCCGTGCGGGCGATCCCGGGCGTCGACGCGTCCCGGGTGGCGGTCGCCGGCGGGAGCCAGGGCGGCGGGCTGGCGCTCGCGGTCGGTGGGCTGGCCGACGGGCTCGTCGCCGTGATGCCGGACGTGCCGTTCCTGTGCCACTACCCGCGGGCGTTGGCGATCACCGACGCGTTCCCCTACGGCGAGCTGGTCCAGTACCTCGCGGTCCACCGCGACCAGGAGGCCACCGTGCTGCGGACCATGTCCTACCTGGACGGGGTGCACTTCGCGCGGCGCGCGTCGGCACCGGCCCTGTTCTCGGTGGCCCTGCGGGACCAGACGTGCCCGCCGTCGACGGTGTTCGCCGCGTACAACCACTACGCGGGGCTGACGGGGAGCCGGCCGCAGACCGACATCGAGGTCTACGCCTACAACCAGCACGAGGGCGGCCAGGCGTTCCAGCTCGACCGTCAGCTGCACTGGTTGCGGGCGCTGCTGGCCGCCAAGTCCGTGATGTCGCTCCGCTGAGGGGTGGAGGAGCGCGGTCTCGTGTTTCGCTATGAGATCAGACCGGAAGGCCCTCCCGGGGACAGACGGTACTTCGCGATCGATGAGAGCCGCGACGCCCAGCTCGAGCAGCTGGGCGGTGTCCCGGGGACCTACGGAATCGAGCGCGCCGCCCTCCTGACGTGGGGTCGACGACAGATCCCGCTCGCCCACACCATTGAGCGGGCCTCCCGCGTCGATCCGGTCACCGGCGAGGAGTACGCGAGCCACGTGTTCGCCCAGTTCGGTCGATGCGGTACAGCCGAGCAGGCGCGCCCGGTCCGTCCGCACACCTTCGTCAGCGAGGACGAGCGCGGCGTCGCGATGATGCTCGCGGTCGAGGCGATCCTCGTCGGCCTGTACATCTGTTCGTCGCCGCCGTACCGCGCCTCCATCAACCGGTTCCGCGTCGCGCCGGACGGCAGAACCTGGACGATCGCGGACTTCGGCTACGACGAGACGTCGCCGGTGGTGCTGCTCGACAAGTCGATGCCCTAGAACGTGGTCAGCGGACGCTCAGTCGCTCCAGCCCGCCGACCAGGCCGTCGACGAGGAAGTCGAAGCTCTCGTCGACGTCGTCGGGCATGCCGAAGCCGCCCTCGAGCTCGAGGACGACGAAGCCGTGCACGGCGGCGCGGACCGCGCGGACGGCGTCGATCCGGCGGTCGTCGGGCACGCCGAGGGCGGCGACGGCGGTGGACAGCTCGGCGACCGCGCGCGCACCCGCCTGCTGCACGGCGGCGGCGTCGGGGTCGCGGACCCACCAGGTGCCCTGGACGGCCTGGTAGCGGCCGGGGGAGTGCCGGGCGAGGTTGCGGGTGGCGTGGGCCATGGCCGGGAGCATGTCGGCGCCGCCGTGCCGCTCCCGGACCGCTTCGAGGGTGTGCACGAAGTCGACGACGCAGACGAGCGCGACCTCCCGGCGCAGGGCGGGCAGTCCCGCGACGTGCTTGTAGAGGCTCGGCACGGCGACGCCGGCCCGGGCTGCCACGGCCGCGAGCGTCAGGTCCGCGAAGCCGGAGGGGCCGCCGTCGTCGACGACCCCGAGGGCCAGGTCGACGACGACGGCCCGGTCGAGGCCCGCCCTAGGCACGGGCGTCCGCGCCCACCTGGAACCGCCCGGTGGCGTCGCGGGGAAGGTCGGCGAGGAACGCGAGCGTGCGCGGGACGACGACCTCGGGGGCCTGGATCTGCGGGTAGTGCGCGACGTCCGGGATCACGACGACCTCGCCGTCGAGCACGCTGCGCAGCCAGTCCGCCTCCGCCGCGGGGTCGGCGAAGTCGGGGTCGATCGCGCCGACGAAGGCGACGGCCGGCGCGACGATCTCCGCCACGCGCGCCTCGACCGGGGCGTGCGTGAGCTGGACGGACAGGTGGCGGAAGGAGCGCAGGTGGGCGGGGTCCGTCATCGCGGCGCGCAGGTCGGCGACGTGCTCGTCGAGCCACGGGGCCTTGATCCCGCGGTTGAGGTAGCCGCGGTAGTACGCGGCCCACACGGCGGCCCCCCATGGGCGGGAGAACAGCAGCCGCTCGAGGCCGTGCATCGTGGCGATCGCGAGCGCCGGCATCGGGCGGTCGCGCAGGAACGGGCCCGTGAGCACCAGCCCGGCGACGAGGTCGGGACGCTCGGCCGCGGCCCAGGCCACCGCACCGGCGCCCATGGAGTTGCCGACGAGGACGGCCGGACCACCGAGGTGCTCGACGAGCGCGAGGGTGTCCTGGCCGGTCACCACGTCGCCGTGCGTGGAGAAGGTGGTGTCGGAGTCGCCGTGGCCGCGCAGGTCCAGGACGGCGACGCGGTGACCCGCGTCCTCCAGCGGACCGACGAGCTCGCGCCAGGTGCTCCGGAGGTCCCCCATGCCGGGGACGAGCACGACCAGCGGTCCCGTGGCGGGTCCGTCGACCGTGTAGGCGATTCGCCCCTCGGGGCGCTGGAGGTGCCGGATGGTCGTCATGGAGAGAAAGCTAATGCCATTAGCCAAGACCGTCAACCCCTCGGTTCGTCGGCTGTCGGTCGAGGTTGGCAAGATGGGTGCGCACTGTCATCCACTGAAGGAGTACCCCCCATGTCCGCAGCGCTGCCCGAGGTCTCCGGTTCGTTCGGCCAGAAGCCGACGCTGACCTTCCCCGACGCCTCGCCGTCCGCAGAGCTCGAGGTCGTGGTGCTGTCCCGCGGCGACGGCGCCCTCGTCGAGGCCGGCGACGACCTCGAGGTGCACTACCTCGGCCAGTCCTGGCAGGGCGGTGTGTTCGACAACTCGTACGACCGCGGCTCCTCGATCAGCTTCCCCATCGGCATCGGCCGGGTCATCGGCGGCTGGGACGAGGGGCTCGTCGGCCAGCAGGTCGGCTCGCGCGTGCTGCTGTCGATCCCGTCGCACCTGGGCTACGGCGACCGTGGCGCGCCGCAGGCCGGGATCAAGGGCGGGGACACGCTGGTCTTCGTCGTCGACATCGTCGGCACCAGCAACTGACGTTCCGCGACGGCCCCCTCTGCTTCCTGCGGAGGGGGCCGTCGCTATCCTCGGGCCGTGGCCGACGGCGAGGTGACGATAGGGGAGTTCGCGCGGCGGACCGGGCTCTCGCTCAAGGCCCTGCGGCTCTACGACGCCCGCGGGCTGCTCGAGCCGGTCCGGGTGGACCCGGGCAGCGGGTACCGCTACTACGACCTCGACCAGCTGGAGCGCGCGCACACGATCTCGCTGCTGCGGCGGCTCGAGATGCCGCTCGGCACGATCGCCGACGTGCTCGGGACGAGCACCGGGCAGGCGGCCGCGATCCGGTCCTGGTGGGCCGGGCGGCAGCGGGAGCTCACCGAGCGCGGGCCCGAGCTGGACCTGGTCCTGCGCGCCCTCGGGGAGCCGGACGCGCCCGCCCGGACGGGCCGGTTCGGTGTCGACGACGTCGTGGTCGAGGAGGTCGGTGCGCGGACGGTGGCGTCGGTCCGGCACGCGGTGCTCCAGGAGGACCTGGTCGCGTCGCTGACGTCGGACGTCCTCGAGCTGCGGGCGTTCCTCGACGCCGGCGGCGCCGCGTACGGGGCGGAGTTCTGGGTGCTGTTCCACGGAGCGGTGGGCTTCGACGGCGACGGACCCATCGAGACGTGCGTGCCCTACGAGGGGGCGATCGCACCCGCCGGCGCAGTCACGCTGCGTGAGGAGCCCGCGCAGACCCTGGCGTACGTCCCGGTGACCGCCGCCGACTGCCGGTACCCCGAGATCATCGGTGCGTACGTCGCGCTGGAGACCTGGTTCGTGTCCCGCGGCCGCGCGCACGGCGGCCCCGAGCGCGAGATCTACCCGGTGCCGTGGTCCGACGAGGGTGTCGTCGTGCACGTCGCCCGGCCGGTCTCTTGACCCTGCCCCTGGGGCAGGCTCCAGGCTGGCCACATGCCTGAGCTCGCCGACTACGCCACCCACAGCCCGTTCTCGGACCCCGGCCCGCACGCAGCCTTGCTCGCCGCCGTGGCCACCGACCCGGGGTCGCTGCACACGGCCGCGTGCTCCGTAGTAGTCCACTACCGGGGGGCGGCGGACCAGCTGGTCCCCGGGCAGGACGCGGACATCGACCTGCGCTGGCTCTCCGACCTGCTCGACCAGTCGCAGCGGCGGTCCCCCGGCCCGCTCACGAGCGCTCGGGAGCCCGCCCAGCAGCTTGCCGGGTGCTGCCGTGACCACACGCTCGTCGCCGTGGCTGTGCTGCGCGAGCACGGGGTCCCGGCGCGCAGCCGGGTCGGATTCTCCGGCTACTTCCGCCCCGGGTTCCACCACGACCACGTCGTCGGCGAGTACTGGGACGGGTCGAGGTGGGTGCGGTTCGACCCCGAGCTCGACATGGGGGAGAACTGGTTCGGGTTCGACTCGCACGACATGGCGACCGGGCTCGGGGCGCCGTTCGAGACCGCGGCGGAGGTCTGGCTGGCGCACCGTCGCGATGGCCTCGACGTGTCGAACTACGGCGTCGACCCGTCGCTGCCGTTCCTGTGCGGGCCGGAGTTCGTGCGGGGCTACGTGGTCACCGAGCTGGCGCACCGCGAGCGCGACGAGCTGCTGCTCTGGGACGTGTGGGGGGACACCCTGCCCGAGACGCCGACGCCCGCGGACCAGCTGGACCGGTTGGCGGACGAGGTCGCGGAGCTGCTGGTGGCCGCGGACTCCGGTTCTGCGAGCGCCGAGGATGCGCTGGCCGAGCGGTACGCGACCGATCCCCGGCTGCGGCCAGGCGCGTCCGTCGTGACGCTCTCGCCGACCGGACGGGTCGGGGACGCGGACCTCGTCGCGAAGGTGAACCGCTGGCGGTCCTAGAGGACGTGCCGCTGCACCCAGTCGTTCCCGAACACCCTGTCCGGGTCGACGCGTGCCGCCAGCTCCCCGAAGTCGTCCCAGCGCGGGTAGAGGTGGGCAAGCCGGCAGCCCCTGTTGAGGAACAGCTTGCCCCAGTGCGGCCGCGCGTTGAACGGGGCGAGCACGGACTCGATCGTCTCCAGGAGAGCCTCGACCTCGCCCTGCCGCGGTTGCCAGGTGAAGTGCAGCCCGACGCGGTCGCCGCCCTGCGCGGTCGACAACCAGAGGTCGTCGCCGGCGATCGTGCGGATCTCGGTGATCTGGAGCAGCGGCGCGATCTGGTCGCCCAGGCTCCGCATCGCCTCCAGCGCGGCGACGGCGTGGGCGCGCGGGACCAGGAACTCGGACTGGAGCTCGTCCCCGTTGCTCGGGGTGAAGTCCATGCGGAAGTGCGGCAGCCGGTCGTGCCACGGCCCGGGCTCGCCCAGCTGCGCCGTGCAGTTCACCGGGTCGATGCCCGGGAGCGGGTGTCGAGGACCGTCGGCGGGCGTCGTGCCGAAGAAGTCCGGGCGCGTCCGGTAGGTCTCGGTCACGCGGCTCTTGCGCCACACCTGCGCGATGGTGTCGCCGGTCCAGTCGGTGAACAGGCTGACGGAGTCCGCGCTGCCGGTGACCTCGTCGAGGTGCTCGAGCGCGGTGGTCCAGGGCAGGTCGAGGTGGACCTCCTGGGCGACGTCGTAGGTGGGCTCGATGTCGAGGGTCACCTTGGTGGTCACGCCCAGCACGCCGAGGCCGACGACGGAGCCCGCGAAGTCGTCGTCACCCCGCCGGACCGTGCGCAGCGATCCGTCCGGCCCGACGATCTCCAGGGCGGCGACCGCCGTGGAGAGGTTGGCGCTCCGGTCGCCCGATCCGTGCGTGGCCGTGGCGATCGCACCGGCGACGGAGATGTGCGGCAGCGACGCGAGGTTGTGGACCGCCCAGCCGGCCGGGTGCAGGTGCTGCGCGAGCGTGCCGTACCGGGTGCCGCCCGTGACAGTGACCGTCCTGGCCTCCTCGTCGATCAGAGGGGCGGCCTCCAGGCCGTCCAGCACGACGAGCGCCCCGTGGCTGTCGGCGATGTCGGTGAAGGAGTGTCGAGTTCCGAGGGCGCGGATCCTCGAGGACCTCGCCACGACCTCCTGGAGCTCCTCGACCGTGCGGGGGTGGTGGATCTCGGGCGCCTGGTACGTGTAGTTGCCGGCCCAGTTGGTCAGTGTCACCGGTCCAACCTACGACCCGCCCGTGACGAAGATGTCGAACAGGCTGGGGTCGTGCGCGTGCACGAGCACCAGGAAGACGATGAGGTCGAACAGCAGGTGCACGGCCACCACGTAGCTCAGCGACGCGGTCCGGCGGAAGATCCAGCCCTGGATCAGCGCGAACGGGATGGTGAGCAGCGGACCCCACTCGCGGTAGCCCAGCTCCCACAGGAACGACACGAACACCGTCGCCTGGAGCACGTTGGCCAGCCAGAACGGGAAGTGCGGCCGCAGCAGGGCGAGGACCACGCAGATGAAGAAGAGCTCGTCCCAGATGCCCACCGCGTTGACCCCGACGAACAGCCGCGCGATGTCCCCGGCCCCGTCCAGGTCGGGCCAGTTCTGCCACACCCCCGAGCCGAGGAAGTAGGCGGGCAGGATCAGGTAGGCCGCGATCGCGACCGCCACGAGGTACAGCGCCTGCCAGCGGTCCCAGCGGCGGCCCGTGCGCACCGGGAAGTGGATCTTGTCGTCGTGGAACACCCTGCTCGAGAGGAGCGTCGGCACGACGACGGCCAGGCCCAGCGCCAGCGTGAACCTGAGCATGCCCGCGTTGGACAGGTCGGCCTTCAGCGAGATCGTGCTGATGATCGCCTGGCCGAGGGCGATGAGCGCGAGGTCCCTGCCGAGGCGCTTGTCGACGACCAGCCCGAGCGCGACGCCGAGGACCAGCGGCACGTAGCCGAGCGGTCGCACGTGGACCGCGAAGAGCAGGACGGCGGCGCCGCAGACGAGGACCGCGGCGAGGACGCGTCCGGCGGCCTGAGCGGTCGACCGGGGGTCGTCGACGGCCCGAGCGTCGGTCGTGGTCATGGCTGGCGAGAGCGGTCGGTGCCGCGGGGCCTGTCGACCACGGAGGAGAGCTGGGGGGTCACGACGTGCAGTCTGACTGCTGAGGGGCTCCTGGGCGACACTTGCGCGATGGACCTCCCGCGCATCGCCATCACCTACTGCACGCAGTGCCGCTGGCTCCTGCGGGCCGCCTGGTACCAGCAGGAGCTGCTGACCACGTTCCACCGGGAGCTGGGCGAGGTCGCGCTCCGACCGGCGACCGGGGGCGTGTTCCGGGTCGAGGTGGACGGCGCGCTGGTGTGGGACCGGGGGGAGCGGGGTGGGTTCCCGGACCTGCCCGAGCTCAAGCGGCTCGTGCGGGACCTCGTGGCGCCGGACAAGCCGCTGGGGCACTCGGACCGGGCTGTCGAGGCATAGCCCCGACTGTCCACAGATGTGCTCGGCGGGGCACGAACGGACGGGAACTCCGAGGGCGACCCCCGTTGTCCACAGATGTGCTGGGCCCCGGTTGCGAGGCTGGGCGAGTCGGTAGGGTCGAACATATGTTCGAGTACCAGCGCTCGCAGGTCGCCAACACGGTGGCTCTGGCCGGCGTGCCGTCTGCTCCGAGGATCGCCGAGCCTCCCACGGCTGGTGTAGCTGGCGCTGGCGCGGCTGTGGACGACGTCCTGGCCGCCTCTCGCCTGCTCGCCTCGCACCTGGATCCCGCGTGGTCAGGGGACGCGGCGCAGCGGCGCGCGATCCTCCGCACGCTGGACCTCGTGGCCGGTGTGCTGGCAGGCGTCCGTGCCCGGGTGGTCCGCGCGGAGCAGGACTCGGCAGCGTGGCAGCGGCCGGGTGTGGTCTCGTTCGAGGATGCGCGATCGCGGCAGACCCGGTCCGGGCTGCCAGGAGCGCGCCGGGAGGTGCGGCAGGCGGACGCGCTGACGACCATGCGCGCTGTCGCGTCTGCGGTGGAGTCGGGCGCGATGCCGATCGCGCACCTCGACGCGCTGGCTCGGATCGCGGCGACGTCGGGAGACGTGGTTGCGGGTGCCTTCGCGACGCCTGCCGTGCAGGAGGCGGTGGTGCGAGCGGCCGCGCACCAGGACGCCCCGGCGTTCGGACGCACCCTGCAACGGATGGTCGCCGAGCTCGACCCAGGGTCGCGGGAGCGAGCGCACGAGAACCAGCGGGCGCGACGGTTCCTGCACCTGTCCGACCAGGCCGACGGCACCCACGTGAAGGGACTGCTCGACTCGGTCGCGGGGCACCGGCTTCGGCTGGCGCTCGAGGCGGTCGGGGAGCGGCCGGGTGCGGTCGTCGACGCGTCGAGCGGCGCGGTGCTCGAGGAGAGGACCTCGGAGCAGGCGAGGGCGGACGCGTTGGACGCGCTCGCGCGCAGGGTGCTCTCCCTGCCCGAGACCGCCTCGGGTGCGTCGGTGCCGCCCCAGATCAGCCTGCTGATGAGCGAGGAGACGTTCGCAGCACTGCGGACCCGCCGGCGGGCGTCGGGTGGCTCGCGGGCGTTCACCGAGTCGTCGGAGGCATGTCCGGGAGCGGGGCTCGTCGGCGAAGGACTGTCCGCAACTGGCGAGTCGCCGCACGCGCGTGAGGCAGCGAGGCTCGTCAGCGAGGGGCTGTCCGCGTCTGCCGGTGCCGCGCCCCGTGCCCCTACCCCGTCTGCGCGTCTCGACGAGCTGGCCGGCGTCCCGCCGGTGACGCTGGAGGACGGCACCCCGCTGCCGATGAGCGAGGTCGCGCAGGCGCTGTGCGACTGCGAGCTCACCAGGGTCGTCATGGATGCCGACGGCCTGCCGACGAACCTGGGCCGGTCGGTGCGCCTGTACAGCGGGGCGCATCGACGGGCAGTCGTCGCCCGGGACCGGCACTGCGGCTTCACCGGATGCCGGAGGCCCGCTCGCTGGTGCCAGATCCACCACATCGACTGGTGGGAACGCGACGGCGGGGAGACGTCACTGGAGAACGGTGTCCTGCTGTGCTCGTTCCACCACCACCAGGTCCACCTGCACGACCTGAGGATCGAACGCGACCGGCCTCCGGGGACGAGCCGAGCGCGACCCCGATCCCGTGGCCGTCCACCGGATCCGACCGAACCCGGCGCCACCTACACCTTCACGGATCCAGCCGGTCGAGTCGTCGCCGCCCGCTCGAGCGACGGCCTGGCCGGTGACGACGAACTGGCCGGTCGTCACTGATCCCGGCGGTGACGACGAACTGGCCGGTCGTCACTGATCCGGCGGTGGCGACGAACTGGCCGGTCGTCTGATCCGGCGGTGGCGACGAACTGGCCGGTCGTCACTGATCGGCCGGTCGCGACAGACAGGCCGGGCGCGACGCGCCCTTGCGCCCTCGCGCCTTCGCGCCTTCGCGACGGTCTGCTGTGAGCGACGCGTCTGGCGGAGGCGTGGAGCGCAGGGACAAACCTGGACAAACGTGCAGGTGGACCGCGGTCCAGCGCCGGGTGGACAGTCGTAGACGAGCCGCCGC
Source organism: Cellulomonas sp. (assembly GCF_965229465.1). Taxonomy (GTDB): domain Bacteria; phylum Actinomycetota; class Actinomycetes; order Actinomycetales; family Cellulomonadaceae; genus Cellulomonas. The sequence continues at coordinate 2,631,113 of NZ_OZ245882.1, forward strand.
GGGCGTCGATACGTTCACGGCGGACCGGCAGGGAGAGCGACCCAGCCGGTCCGCCAAGGACGACGCCGAGGGTGGCCGACCGGGACGACGGGGACCCGGTCGGCCCCATGGCGGGTGGGTGGCCGACAGCGGGGGCACGTCGGCCACCCACCCGTACATCGAGGTGTGATCAGGCGCCGGTCGGGCGCGGGCAGGACACGCCCGTGCCACCGAGGCCGCAGTAGCCGTTCGGGTTCTTGTCGAGGTACTGCTGGTGGTAGCCCTCGGCGTAGTAGAACGTGCCGGCGTCGTCGGCCGACCGGATCTCCGTCGTGATCTCCCCGAAGCCGGACCGCGTCAGGCGCGGCTGGTACTCGTCACGCGTGCTGCGCGCCGCGAGCTCCTGCTCGGGCGTGGTCGTGTAGATCGCCGAGCGGTACTGGGTGCCGACGTCGTTGCCCTGCCGGTACCCCTGCGTCGGGTCGTGCGACTCCCAGAAGGTCCGCAGCAGGTCGCCGGCCGAGACGACGGTCGGGTCGTAGGCGACCAGCACCATCTCGGTGTGCCCGGTCAGCGCGGTGCAGGTCTCCTCGTAGGTGGGGAAGGTCGTGAACCCACCCTGGTAGCCCACCGCGGTCGTCACGACGCCGGGGATCTTCCACAACGTGCGCTCCGCGCCCCAGAAACAGCCCATCGCGACGTAGAGGACCTCGGTGCCCTCCGGCCACGGGCCCTGGAGGGGGGTGCCGAGGACCGTGTGCGTCGTCGGGATCGGGTAGGCGTAGTGGTCGCGTCCGGCGAGCGCCTTCTCGGGGGCCACCATCGTGGTCTTGAGGGCAGATCCAAACAGCCAGTTCATGGTCGTGATCCTCTCCGGGAGCCCGGTTGGTCACCTGGGTCCTCCCGGGATCTGCAACGGTGCGCACCCGGTCCGTGTTCCCGTGAGCGTGGGAATCTCTTGACCGAACCAATACCAGACCGAGAGCGCACGATCGCATGACCATGAGCGCACCAACGGCGCACCCCTGCGCCCCAGCGGGGCGGTTCCGTCGCGAGCGCCTAGCCTTGACCCGTGACGAACCACGCGACCCCCCACGACGACGACTGGGCCTCCGCAGGCTTCTCGACCCGCGCCATCCATGCAGGTCAGGACCCGGACCCCACCACCGGGGCGGTCGTCCCGCCCATCTACGCGACCTCGACGTACAAGCAGGACGGCGTCGGCGGGCTGCGCGGCGGGTACGAGTACTCGCGCTCGGCCAACCCCACGCGCACGGCGCTGGAGTCGGCGCTGGCCGCGGCCGAGGGGGGAGCGGCCGGCTTTGCGTTCTCGTCGGGCCTCGCCGCCGAGGACACGCTGCTGCGCGCCACCCTGCGGCCGGGCGACCACGTCGTCGTCCCGAACGACGCGTACGGCGGCACGTACCGCCTGATCGCGCGCGTGTTCGGGCCGTGGGGCATCGAGCACACCCCGGTCGACCTGTCGGACCCCGACGCGGTGCTCGCCGCGATCCAGCCGGGCCGGACCAAGGTGGTCTGGGTCGAGACGCCGACCAACCCGCTGCTGGGCATCGCCGACATCGCCGTGCTCGCGGCCCATGCCCGCGCGGTCGGCGCCCTGCTGGTCGTCGACAACACCTTCGCGACGCCGTACCTCCAGCAGCCGCTCGCGCTCGGTGCGGACGTCGTCGTGCACTCGACCACCAAGTACATCGGCGGGCACTCGGACGTCGTCGGCGGGGCGCTCGTCGTCGCGGACGGAGCCCAGCTCCCGGTGGGGCTGGACGGTCCGACGGGCACGACGAGCCTGGCCGACGCCGTGCGGTTCCACCAGAACGCGTCGGGCGCCGTGGCGGGGCCGTTCGACGCCTGGCTGACCCTGCGCGGGCTGAAGACGCTCGCCGTGCGCATGGACCGGCACGAGAGCAACGCCCGAGCGGTCGCGGAGTTCCTGGCGGGGCACGACGCCGTCACGTCCGTGATCTACCCGGGCCTGGACAGCCACCCCGGGCACGAGGTGGCCGCGCGGCAGATGAGCGGGTTCGGCGGCATGGTCTCGTTCCGCACCGGCAGCGAGTCGTCGGCGCTGGCGTTCTGCGGCGCCACCCACGTGTTCACGCTCGCGGAGTCGCTCGGCGGGGTCGAGTCGCTGGTCGAGCACCCGCACAAGATGACCCACGGGTCGGTGGCGGGCACCGAGCTCGAGGTGCCCGACGACCTGGTGCGCCTGTCGGTCGGCATCGAGGACGTCGCGGACCTGATCGCCGACCTCGACGCCGCGCTGGCCACCGGGCGCGACGCGTGAGCGCCCCGGTCGGAACCGTCAAGCCCGTGGGCGACCAGGCCGTGCCGTCGTCGGTCCGCAACGCCGCGGCGTGGTCCTGGCGGCTGCTGCTCATCGGCGCCGCCCTCGCGGTGCTGCTGTGGCTCCTGAGCGAGCTCAAGGTCGTCGTCGTCCCCATCGCGGTCGCCCTGCTGCTCACCGTGCTGCTCGCGCCGTTCGTCGGCTGGGTCCAGCGGACGGCGAGGCTGCCCCGGGCAGCGGCCGTGGGGGTGGGGCTCGTGGCCCTGATCGCCCTGGTGGCCGGTCTGCTCACGCTCGCGGGACGGTCGATCGTCAAGGGCTTCGGGGAGCTGTGGGACCAGGCGGCGCAGGGCATCGACAAGCTGACCAGCTGGTTGGCCGAGGGCCCCCTGCAGCTGACCACCACCGACATCTCCGGCTGGATGGACAAGCTCCAGGGCTCGCTCAGCGGCGGCAGCTCCGAGCTGGTCTCCGGTGCGCTGCACGCGACGACCACCGTCGCCCACGTGGCCGCCGGCTCGCTCATCGCCCTGTTCTGCACGTTCTTCTTCCTGCTCGACGGCCGCACCATCTGGGCGTGGGTGGTCGGCCTGCTCCCGCGCGGCTCCCGCGAGCACGTGCACCAGGCCGGCCGGCGCGGGCTGGTCACGCTCGGGGCGTACACGCGGACGCAGATCCTGGTCGCCGCCGTCGACGCGCTCGGCATCGGGCTCGGTGCGGCGATCCTCCAGGTGCCGCTCGCGCTGCCGCTGGCCGTGCTGGTGTTCCTCGGGTCGTTCATCCCGATCGTGGGCGCCGTCGTCACCGGCTCGGTCGCGATCCTCGTGGCGCTCGTCTCGAACGGGCCGGCGTCGGCCATCTGGATGCTCGCCGTCGTGGTGCTCGTGCAGCAGCTCGAGGGCCACGTGCTCCAGCCGTTCCTGATGGGCCATGCCGTCTCGCTGCACCCGGTCGCGGTCCTGCTGTCGGTGGCGGCGGGCTCGTTCGTCGCGGGCATCGTGGGTGCGCTGTTCGCGGTGCCGATCGCGGCGACCCTGAACACGGTGCTCCTGTACCTGCACGGGCACGACAAGTTCCCGCAGCTGGGCACCACGGACCATGTGCCCGTCCGCGGCCGTGGGCACCCGGTGCTGGACCGCTCGATCGCGCAGGTGGCCGAGGCCACGTCCGAGCGGATGGCCACGCAGGCTGAGGCGGTCGACCGGGCCGACGACGACCTGCCCGCCCCTGCGGCGGGTACTGAGGCCGACGACGCCGGCGAGCCCGGCGGACCGACCCCGCCGGACGCCCGATGACCGGTCTGGCAGACGTCCGCGCGGCCGCGGAGCTGCTGAAGGGCGTCGCCGACCGCACGCCGGTCCAGCTGAGCCGCGCCCTCTCTCAGGTGTGCGGCGCCGAGGTGTGGCTCAAGTGCGAGAACCTCCAGCGGGCAGGGTCGTTCAAGCTGCGCGGCGCCTACGTGCGGATGGCCCGGCTGTCGCCCGAGGAGAAGGCGCGCGGCGTCGTCGCCGCCAGTGCCGGCAACCACGCGCAGGGAGTGGCGCTCGCGGCCCGGATGCTCGGGCTCTCGGCGGTGGTGTTCATGCCGGCCGACGCCGCCCTGCCCAAGATCGCGGCGACGCGGGACTATGGCGCCCGCGTGGAGCTGGTCGGGGCCTCGGTCGACGAGGCCCTGGTGCACGCGCGCGAGTTCGCCGACCGCACCGGCGCCGTCCTCATCCACCCGTTCGACCACGAGGACGTCGTCGCCGGCCAGGGGACCATCGCGCTCGAGATCGTCGAGCAGGTGCCGGACGTGGCGACCGTGATCGTGCCGGTCGGGGGCGGCGGTCTGGCCGCCGGGGTGGTCGCCGCCCTGGCGGAGCTGCGGCCGGACGTGCGGGTGATCGGGGTGCAGGCCGCCCGCGCGGCCGCGTACCCCGCGTCGCTGGCCGCGGGTCACCCGATCCCCGCGCCGGAGCTGCGCACCATGGCGGACGGCATCGCGGTCGGGACGCCGGGCACCGTGCCGTTCGGGATCCTCGCGTCCCACCACGTCGAGGTGCAGTGCGTCTCCGAGGAGGACCTCTCGCGGGCGCTGCTGCTGCTCGCCGAGCGCGCCAAGATGCTCGTCGAGCCCTCGGGTGCCGCTGCGGCCGCGGCCCTGATGGCCGGCGTCGGACCGGTCACGGGTCCCGTGGTCGCGATCCTGTCCGGGGGCAACATCGACCCGCTGGTGCTCATGCGCGTGGTCCGGCACGGGCTCGCCTCGGCGGGCCGGTTCCTCCAGCTCCAGGTGCGGATCGACGACACCCCCGGCGCGCTCGCGGACCTGCTGCGGGCGCTGGCCGACACGGGCGGGAACGTCATGCACGTGTCGCACGCGCGGACGGTCGGCGACCTCCAGCTGGACGAGGTCGCGATCGTGGTGCAGGTGGAGACCAAGGGCCCCGACCACTGCGAGTACGTGCTCCAGCACCTGCGCGCGGCGGGCTACCGGCTCACCGACGGCTGAACGCGGAACGAGGCGCCACCCCGCTGGGGGGTGGCGCCTCGTTGGTGCGCGGAGGTGCGGTCAGCCCGCGAAGGGCTTCGCGTCCGTGATCTCGACCGGGATCTCGCGACCGTTCGGCGCCTGGTACGTCGTCGAGTCGCCGATCTTGCAGCCGTTGATGGCCGCGCCGAGCGGGGACGTGGGCGAGAACACCTCGATGTCGGAGGTCCCGGCGATCTCGCGGGAGCCGAGCAGGAAGACCATCTCGTCGCCCGCCACCACCGCCGTGACCACCATGCCGGGCTCGACGACGCCGTCGTCCGGGGGCGTCCCGATCTGGACGTTGCGCAGCTTCTCCTTGAGCTCTCGGATGCGAGCAGCCTGCTTCGCCTGCTCCTCACGAGCGGCGTGGTAGCCGCCGTTCTCCTTGAGGTCGCCCTCGTCGCGGGCTGCGGCGATGCGCTCGATGACCTCGGCGCTGCCCTCGCCCTCGAGGTGCGCGAGCTCGGCCGTGAGGCGGTCGTAGGCCTCCTGGGTCAACCATGTGGCCGCAGTCGTATCGGTCACGATCGCTCCTTTCCTGACGTGTGCCGGACGTGCCGGTCTGAGCTGCTCCGGGGGGTGCAGCGCGCGGCAGTCCGAGCGGGCGGACGCATCGAGGGACGCGTCCGGTGTGCGGGTACTGAGGGGTGCTACCGCCGCTCCCCGCTCGTTCTGGACGCCAGTCGTGGCGCCGGACCGGGGCGGCGGTGAAACGAACAGGATAGCAAGGACGGGCAGACGCAGGCCCCGTTCCGCCGGGGAAGAGCGGGTCAGGGCTCCTCGACGAGCTCGCACGGCTCCACGGTCCCGCTCACGGCCAGCTCGGTCGTCTGGACGGTGGCCGTGACGCGGCGGGTGGCCGAGTCGGCCGGTCCGACCTCGACGGTGCGGACGCCGACCTGCGCGTACGACTCCGACAGCGCGGTGACCGTGCACGTCACCGTCGACTCCTTCGGCTTGGTCACCTCGAACGTCACCTCGATGGCGCGCGAGTCCTGCACGTGGAACCCGACGTCCTTCCACGACACCGGCTGGCCGGCCAGGTTGAGCCCGATCCAGACCACGAGCGCCACACCGACGACCCCGGCGGCGACCAGTCCTGCGCGCCCGCGCCGCACCGACCGTGCCGTGGGCTCGGGGCCGTAACGCCCGGCCGGGGGACGGGTGGCGGGCGACTCGGTCACGGGGCTCCTCGTGCAGGCGCGCGGGCGCGCGCTCGGTGGCGCGACGACGGCGCCGGGTAGGCGATCATTGTCTCTCGTCCAACCACCCGCCCGTGCCGAGCGGACCGCGACTCCGTGGTCCCGGCGGGCCATCGGCGGGCGACCGACGGGAGGCCCGAGGTGACCGGAGAGCGGCTGCGCCTGATGGCGGTGCACGCCCACCCCGACGACGAGTCGAGCAAGGGTGCCGCGACCACGGCGAAGTACGTGGCCGAGGGCGTCGACGTCCTGGTGGTCTCGTGCACGGGCGGCGAGCGCGGTGACGTGCTCAACCCGCAGCACCCACCGGTCGAGGGCGGGCTGGACGGCATGCGGGAGTACCGGCGCCACGAGATGGCAGCCGCCGCGGCCGCGCTCGGCGTGCAGCACCGCTGGCTGGGCTTCGTCGACTCCGGGCTGCCCGAGGGCGACCCCCTCCCACCGCTTCCCCCGGGGTGCTTCGCGCTGGTGCCGCTCGAGGAGGCGTCGGCCCCCTTGGTCGAGCTGGTCCGCGAGTTCCGGCCGCACGTGATCACCACGTACGACCCGTCGGGCGGGTACCCGCACCCCGACCACATCATGTGCCACCGGGTCTCGATGGAGGCGTTCGAGGCGGCAGGCAACCCGGACCGCTACGTCGGCCTGGGCGAGCCGTGGACGCCGTCGAAGCTCTACTACAACCACGGCTTCTCGCTCGCGCGCATGCGGGCCGTCCACGACGCGATCGTCGCCGCCGGCCGCGAGTCGCCGTTCGGTGACTGGCTGGACTCGCGGCAGGCCCGCGAGGTGCCCGAGCGTGAGGTGACGACCCACATCGAGTGCTCGGCGTTCTTCGGCCAGCGCGACGACGCCCTGCGCGCCCACGCCACGCAGATCGACCCGGACGGCTTCTTCTTCGCGGTCCCGCGCGAGCTGGAGATCGCCCAGTGGCCCACCGAGGAGTACGAGCTCGCCTCGTCGCGCGTGCCCGTCACGCTCCCCGAGGACGACCTGTTCGCCGGGCTGCGCTCATGATCGCCGCCCTGCTCGCCGTCGCGCCGAGCCCGTCGCCGTCCGACGTGACCATCGACGGGACCCCCGTCGGGTCGCCCGGGTTCCTCGGCTTCGTGTTCACGTTCGCGCTCGCGATCGCGGTGGTGTTCCTCTTCCTGTCGCTGACCAAGCAGCTGCGCGTCGTCGACCGACGGGCGAAGGCGCTCGGGCTCGACGACGAGGAGGACGACGGGTCGATCGAGCCGCACTCCGACCTCGGCCTGGTCGACGCCGGCGCGGCCGGGCCCGACCTCGAGGTCGACGCGGACGTCGAGGTCGCCCCCAGGGACGTGCACCCCGACGACGAACCGGGAAGCCCTGCTCGATGAGCGCCGCACCCGAGCCGCCGCAGCGCCCCTCGGTGCGTGTGACCGTGGCGCAGCTCCAGGTCAGCGACGACCACACGGCCAACCGCCAGGTGGTCGAGGACGCGTTCCGCACCGCCGCCCGCACCCGTGCGGACGTGCTGGTGCTGCCCGAGTACGCCTCGGGCTTCGACCCGCGGGGCGTCGGCGCGGAGCACGCGGAGCCGCTGGACGGACCGTTCGTCACCATGCTCCGCGACCGGGCCCGGGCGACCGGCGTGGCGGTGCTAGCCGGCACGACGCTGCCGGGCGACGGCGGCGACGCCCGTGCGGTGAACGCGGTCGTGGCCGTCGACGGCACCGGGGCGCTGGTGGGGGTCTACCGCAAGGTGCACCTCTACGACGCGTTCGGCCACAAGGAGTCGGACCGGCTGGTGCCCGGACCCGTCGACGCGCCCCCGCTGGTGCTCGACATCGGTGGCCTGACCTTCGGGGTGCTCACCTGCTACGACCTGCGGTTCCCCGAGTCGGCCCGCCGGCTGGTCGACGCCGGCGCGCAGGTGCTCGTGGTGCCCGCCGCCTGGGCGTCCGGGGAGCTCAAGGCGATGCACTGGCGGACGCTGGCCGTCGCGCGCGCGATCGAGAACACCGCCGCGGTGGTCGCCGTCGGGCAGGCCGGCAAGGGCGTCACCGGGCGGTCGCTCGTCGTCGCGCCGGACGGCGTGGTCGGCCTGGAGATGGACGAGAAGCCGCAGGTGCGGACGGTGGACCTGGACGGTGCCGCGCTGCTGCGGGTGCGGGAGCAGAACCCGTCGCTGGCCAACCGCCGGTACACCGTGGTGCCCGTCGCCTGAGCTCAGGCGGAGCCGTACGACGCGATCGACACCGCGATGTAGTGGCAGGTGTACCCGACCACGGTGAGCACGTGGAAGATCTCGTGGAACCCGAACCAGCGCGGGCTCGGGTTGGGCCACTTGGTGCCGTAGACGATCGCGCCGAGCGTGTACGCGAGCCCGCCGCCCGCGATGAGCACCAGGATGGCCAGCCCGCCGGAGCGGTAGAACGAGGGGAAGAACCAGACCGCCACCCAGCCGAGCGCCACGTAGACGGGCACGTAGACCCACCGGGGCGCGCCGAGCCAGAAGATGCGGGCCAGCGTGCCGATCAGGGCGCCGGTCCACACGACGATCAGCAACGTGCGGGCGGTGTCCGCGGGCAGCAGGAGCACCGACAGCGGCGTGTAGGTGCCCGCGATGATCAGGAAGATGTTGGTGTGGTCCAGCCGGCGCAGCACGGCCGCCGTGCGGGGGGACCAGTGACCGCGGTGGTAGACCGCCGACGTGCCGAAGAGCATGATCGCGGTGATACCGAAGATCGCGGTGGACCACCGGGCCGCCGGCGTCGGCGAGAGCACGACGAGCACGATCGACGCCACGATCACGAACGGCGTGACGCCCGCGTGGATCCAGCCGCGCAGGTGCGGCTTGAGGCTCTCGGTGACCCGCTCGACCAGCCCGTCCGGCTCGTCGTGACCCAGGGCGGCCCCCGGCTGCTGTCCCGGTACCGACGCGGGGGTGGTGCTCATGGAGCGGTCTCTCTTCGTCATGGGTGGAACCTACGACTCCGTAGGTTACGACACCGTAGGTAGGGGTGTCGAACGCGCCGGACCCGACGTGACGGCACCGTCCCGAACGTACCGCGCGCGGCTGGGCGCACGCAGCCGAGGCCCCACCCGGGCACCGCCGGCCGAGGCGGACGACCGGGCCCGCGGGGCACGCTCGACGAGTACGGTGAGCGGGTTCCCGTGAGCCGAACGAAGGAGTGCGCGTGCGTCTGCCCCGCCCGCTCTACGGGCTGTACGAACGCCAGCTCGCCGCGTCGCTCCCGAAGGACGGGCTGCCCCGCCACGTCGGGGTCATCCTCGACGGCAACCGGCGCTGGGCGCGCAGCGTGGGCGAGTCGACGCGGCACGGGCACCAGGCGGGCGCCGACAAGATCGCCGACCTGCTCCAGTGGAGCGAGGACATCGGCGTCGAGGTGGTGACCCTGTGGATGCTCTCCACGGACAACCTCTCCCGCGGCGCCGACGAGCTCGAGCAGCTGCTCGCGATCATCGAGGACGCGGTCGGGGCGCTCGCCGCGACGGGCCGCTGGCGCATCCAGGCGGTCGGTGCGCTCGACCTGCTCCCCGACCACACGGTCAAGGCCCTGGTCTCTGCCCAGGACGCCACGGCGGGCGTCGTCGGCCTGCACGTCAACATCGCGGTCGGGTACGGCGGACGCCGCGAGATCGCCGACGCCGTGAAGGCCTTCCTGCGCAAGCACGCGGAGGCCGGCTCCAGCCTGGACGAGCTGGCGGAGGCGTTCGACGTCGAGCACATCGCCGAGCACCTGTACACCAAGGGGCAGCCGGACCCCGAGCTGGTCATCCGGACGTCGGGGGAGCAGCGCCTCGGTGGCTTCCTGCTCTGGCAGAGCGCCCACTCGGAGTTCTACTTCTGCGAGGCCTACTGGCCCGACTTCCGCCGTGTGGACTTCCTGCGGGCGGTCCGCGCCTACGCCGCCCGGGAGCGTCGCGGCGGTCGCTGAGGGTTCACCCGGCGGCTGTGTGAACGTCATGTGACATCTGCGCGTGTCGTGCTGGACGGGTCCTACCCCGGGCGTACGTTCCGCCGTAGAGGACAGCGACCGTTGTCCCCGGGAGGCCAGCCCATGGAGCATCCGCTCCGGGAGGAGGGTCGGACCCGGCCCTCTGTTCCCGGAGGGGCCGACCGCCCCCGTCCCGTCGCCGTACGTCGGTGCGTGGTCCTGCTCTGGCAGGACGCCGGTGTCCGGTGCCCGTCTCGGCGCACCTAGCGCCGGAGGGAGCCTGCCGTGGTCAGCAAGGCGCAGCACGACCCCCAGTCCACGACCGACCAGCTGGACAAGGCCGATGGCCGCAAGACCCACGTGCTCGACACCTCGGTGCTCCTCTCAGACCCGCGGGCGATCCTGCGGTTCGCGGAGCACGACGTGGTCCTCCCCGTCGTCGTCATCACGGAGCTCGAGGCCAAGCGGCACCACGCCGAGCTCGGCTACTTCGCCCGGGCCGCCCTGCGGATGCTCGACGACCTGCGCATCGAGCACGGCCGCCTCGACATCCCGATCCCCCTCGGTGATGACGGCGGCACCCTGCGCGTCGAGCTCAACCACACCGACCCCACCGTGCTGCCGGCCGGCTTCCGGCTGGGCGACAACGACACCCGGATCCTCGCCGTCGCGGCCAACCTCGCGGCCGAGGGCAAGGACGTCGTCGTCGTCTCCAAGGACCTGCCGATGCGGGTCAAGGCGTCGGCCGTGGGTCTGTGCGCGGAGGAGTACCGGGCCGAGCTGGCCGTCGACTCCGGCTGGACCGGCATGGACGCCCTCGACCTGGCCGAGCAGCAGATGGCGAACCTCTGGGAGCACGAGACGGTGCCGCTGGCCGAGATCGCGACGGGGTTCACCCCGATGAGCGCCAGCGGGAACCAGAGCCCGAACGACATGCTCTGCCACACCGGCGTCGTCCTGCACAGCCCCCGCGGCTCGGCCCTCGGCCGCGTGACGGCCGACAAGCACGTGCAGCTGGTGCGCGGCGACCAGGACGTGTTCGGGCTGCACGGCCGCAGCGCGGAGCAGCGGATCGCGATCGACCTGCTGCTCGACGAGGAGATCGGGATCGTCTCGCTCGGCGGGCGCGCCGGCACGGGCAAGTCGGCGCTGGCGCTCTGCGCCGGGCTCGAGGCGGTGCTGGAACGCCGGCAGCACCGCAAGGTCATGGTGTTCCGGCCGCTGTACGCGGTCGGCGGCCAGGACCTCGGCTACCTGCCGGGGAGCGCCGACGAGAAGATGAACCCGTGGGCGCAGGCCGTGTTCGACACCCTGGGCGCGCTGGTGTCCAAGGAGGTCGTCGAGGAGATCATGGACCGCGACATCCTCGAGGTGCTGCCGCTCACCCACATCCGCGGACGCTCCCTGCACGACGCGTTCGTGATCGTCGACGAGGCGCAGTCGCTCGAGCGCAACGTGCTGCTCACGGTGCTCTCGCGCATCGGGCAGAGCTCGCGCGTGGTCCTCACGCACGACGTCGCCCAGCGCGACAACCTGCGCGTCGGCCGCCACGACGGCGTCGCCGCGGTGATCGAGGCGCTCAAGGGGCACCCGCTGTTCGCGCACATCACGCTCACGCGCTCCGAGCGGTCGCCGGTCGCGGCGCTCGTCACGGAGCTGCTGGAGGGCATCGAGGTGTGAGCGGCCCCACTGCTTGCCGAGGGCACCGGCCCGGTGCTTCGCTGACGGGATGACGGCGGACGCCCCCACGCGCGACGAGCCGCACGGGGGCGCCAACGTCGCGCAGCGGCTGAACTGGCTGCGCGCGGGCGTGCTGGGGGCGAACGACGGCATCGTGTCCACGGCCGCCGTCGTGGTGGGCGTGGCCGGGGCGACCGCGAGCACCGGGGCGATCACCACGGCCGGCGTCGCCGCGGCGGTGGGCGGCGCGGTCTCCATGGCGCTGGGGGAGTACGTCTCGGTGAGCAGCCAGCGCGACTCGGAGCGCCACCTGATCGACAAGGAGCGCCGCGAGCTCGCGGACGACCCCGCCGGCGAGCTGCTGGAGCTCCAGCAGCTCTATCAGGACCAGGGCCTCTCGGCGGAGACCGCGCGCACGGTAGCGATCGAGCTGACCGCCCGCGACGCGCTGTCCGCGCACCTCGCGGCCGAGCTGCGGTTCGACCAGAGCGATGTGGTGAGCCCGTGGCACGCGGCCCTCGCCTCCGCCGTGGCCTTCACGCTCGGCGCCGTGCTCCCGATGCTCGCGATCCTGCTGCCGCCGGCGGGCGTCCGCGTGCCGGTGACCTTCGTCGTCACGCTCGTGGCGCTCGGCATCACGGGCGCGGTCGCGGCGTGGATCGGCGGCGGCTCCCGGGTGCGTGCGGCGGCGCGGGTGGTCGTCGGCGGCGCGCTCGCTCTGGCGGCGACGTTCCTGGTGGGCAACCTGCTCGGCACGGCGGGAGTGGTCTAGGAGGGGTCGTCAGGCGCCGGCGTGCCGCGCGTGCTCCGCGTCGAGCTGGCGGACCAGAGCGCCCAGCCCCACGGCCAGGGCGTGCCGCTCGTCGGCGCTGAGCCCGGCGAGCAGGTGGCGGTGGTGCTCCCGCAGCTCGGCGCCGACCCGGTCGGCGACGTCCCGGCCCTCGGCGGTCAGCTCGAGGCGGTACAGGCGACGGTCGTCGGTCTGCCGCTCGCGGCGCAGCCATCCGCGGGTCTCCATCCCCGCGGCGAGCCGGCTGACCGTGCTCTTCTCGAGCCCCAGCCGCGCGGCGAGGTCCTGCTGCGACAGCGCGCCCGCCGCGGCCAGCTCTCCGAGCGCGAAGGTCTCGGACATCGAGAGGCGCACGCCGGCGTGCTCGTGCGTCGTCTGGACCGCCTCGAGGAAGCCGCTGGACCGCGCGATCTGCTGGAAGAACCGTTGCAGGTCGTCGTCCGGAAAGGTTGTGGAGTACAACTGTTGCGCCTACTCTCACTGCAATGAGTTGTGACGTACAACTGTAGGGGAGAGTCGCCATGTCAGGGACGATGCACGCCCACGGACGCGAGACCATGCTGGGTCTGGTCCACCACCCGGCCGCCTACGACCGCGTCGCGGGACGTGTGGCCGACCGCCTGTACCGCCGGGTCGCCCGGGACGTCGCCGCCCTCGGGCTGCCCGCGGGGGCGCGGGTGCTCGACGTGGGGACGGGGCCGGGAGCGCTGCCGCGGTTGATCGCCGGGACGAGCCCGGACCTCCAGATCGACGCGATCGACCTCGCCCCCGAGATGATCGAGCAGGCCCGCCAGGGTGGTGGTGACGTCACGTTCTCCGTCGCGGACGTGGGCGACCTGCCGTGGCCCGACGCCACGTTCGACGTCGTGGTCTCGACGCTGAGCCAGCACCACTGGGCCGACCCCGCGTCCGGCCTGCGCGAGGTGCGGCGCGTGCTGCGCCCCGGGGGCCGCGCGTGGGTCTACGACTTCCGGTGGGCCCTCGGCCGGGCTCAGAAGGCCGCCGTCCCCCTCGACGCCGACACGTCCGTCGCGCGCGGGGGCCGGCTGACCGGCACACCCTGGTGGAGCCCGGTCGGGCGGCTGGTCCTGCGGCCGGCCTGATCAGCCGTCGAGCAGGTGGTCGGTCAGCCCTCGGCCAGCCGGCCGTCGGCGATGTGCAGGACGCGGTCGGCCAGCGAGACCATGAGCGGGTCGTGGGTGGACACGATGGCGGTCATGCCCTCGGCCTCGACGACCGCGCGGATCAGCGCCATCACGGCGGTGCCGGTCTCGGTGTCCAGCTGGCCGGTCGGCTCGTCGGCCACCAGCAGGCGCGGCGAGTTGGCCAGCGAGCGGGCGATCGCCACCCGCTGCTGCTGACCGCCGGACAGCTCGCCCGGGCGCTGGAGCGCGTGCGGACCCAGCCCGACGAGGTCGAGCAGCAGCTGCACGCGGGCCTCGCGGTCCTTGGTGGGCAGCTTGCGCAGGCGCAGCGGCACGCCGATGTTCTCGGCCGCCGAGAGCACGGGCACCAGCCCGAACGTCTGGAACACGAACGAGACGACGTCGCGCCGCAGCTCGACCAGGCCGCGCTCGTCCAGCGACGACACCTCGCGGCCGTCGACGATCGCGCGGCCCTCGTCGGGCCGGTCGAGCCCGCCGATGACGTTGAGCAGCGTGGTCTTACCGGAGCCCGAGCGGCCGACGAGCGCGACCAGCTCGCCCGGCGCGATCGTGAACGAGACGTCCTGGAGCGCGTGCACGGCCGCCGAGCCCGTGCCGTAGGTGCGGCTGACGTGCTCGACCCGGACGACGGGGTCGGTGAGGGTCACCGTCATGAGCCGGACTCCTCGGTGGGGGGTGTCGCGTGGCGGCCCTGGGGTCGCGCAGCGGCGTGCGGGTTCGGCCGGTCCGGCCACAGCGAGACGTGCGACTCCTCGAGCGCCAGCCGGACGCGGCCCACCAGGTTCAGCGCCTCCCGGTACTCGCGCGGCAGCTGCACCCGGCCCGCCCGGTCCAGCACCGCCAGCTCCTCGGCCACCACGTGCTCGGTCCCGTCCTCGCGCGTGTGCGTGCGCCGCACCGTCTCCGAGCTCGTGCGTCCGTCGCGGATGGCCACGGTGCGCTGCACGTGCTCGCTGACGCCGGGGTCGTGCGTGACGACGACCACCGTGGTGCCGAGCTCGCGGTTGACGGTCCGCAGGCCCTCCAGCACGTCGTGCGAGGTGGCGGAGTCGAGCTCCCCGGTGGGCTCGTCGGCGAACAGCACGCGCGGGGAGTTGGCCAGGGCGACCGCGATGGCCACCCGCTGCTGCTCACCGCCGGACATCTGGCCCGGTCGACGGTCCGCGCAGTAGCCGACGCCGAGCACGTCGAGCAGCTCGGTGGCCCTGCGGTCGCGCTCCTTGCGGCGGACCCCGGCCAGTGCCATGGGGAACGCCACGTTCTCGGTCGCGCTCAGGTACGGCACCACGTTGCGGGCCGTCTGCTGCCAGACGAACCCGACCATCGAGCGCCGGTAGGCCACCCGCTGGGCGCTCGTCATCGCCATGAGGTCCCACGGGCCCACGCGCACCTTGCCGGCCGTGGGGACGTCGAGGCCGGACAGGACCGACAGCAGCGTCGACTTGCCCGAGCCGGAGGCGCCGACGATCGCGACCAGCTCGCCGTCCTCGACCAGGAGGTCCAGGCCCTGCAGCGCCTGCACCTCGACCCCCTCGGACTGGTAGATGCGCACCAGCGAGTCGCACACGATCAGCGCGTGCTCGCCGAACGCACCCGTGCGCTGCCGGGCGCGCTCCTCCAGGGCGCCGAGCGTGGGCTCGTCCTGCATGACCGTCATCGGAGCCTCCGTCGTGTCGAGCCGTTCATCGTTCGCCCACCCGTAGCACCTCGCCGAGCCGGTCCCGCCGGCGGATCGCCGACTCGACGACCACCGCCACGGCCAGCGCGACCAGCACCACGGCCGTCGCGCCGACGACCGGGACCCAGGTGACCTGGAGCGCCGTCGCCTCGGGGTGACCGGTGAGCAGGTCGAGCCCGAGCGCACCGGTGAGCAGCCACGGCACCGCGATGCCGATCGCGGTCCCCGCCAGCACAGCCGCGAGGGCCAGCGGCGCCAGCTCCCCGAACGTCATCGCGCGGGCCGTGCGCGCGTCCAGGCCGAGGGTGCGCAGGGCGGACAGGGTGCGGCCGCGCTCGCGGCTCGTCGCGACCACGGTGAGGACCAGCCCCAGCGCCGCGTACCCCGCCAGGATCAGGCCCGTCGCGACCAGCAGCGCCAGCAGCCCGGCGTTGAGCGGGGACGCCCGCCAGGTGCTCAGCCACTCGTCGTGCTCGGTCACCGTGGTGCCGAAGACCCCGGACACGCCGGCGTCGCGGACCGCGGCCACCGCGCCCGGACCGTCCACCCACGTCGTCGTCGCGGGGACCTCGTCGCCCGAGACGGCCTCGTACGCCCCGCGGTCGACCATCACCACGCCCCTCGCGTCGGAGATCGTCGAGATGCCCGTCGGCACGAACGGGGGGTGCTCAGTGGTGCCGACGACGCGGAGGTCGACGAACTCCACCGAGCCCATGAGGGCGGGCGGGATCAGGGCTGCCGTGCTCTGCAGCGTCGGCGAGATGAGTGCCGGGACGTCGTCCCCGACCGCGGGCCCGAGCGCGGGCAGGTCGGCGTCCACCGTGCGGCCGTGCGCCTCGAGGATCTGCGCGAGCGCGGCGGAGTCGACCAGCAGCACCTGCGCCTTGACCCCGCTCGACCGGCCGAAGGTCCGCTCGCTGAGCACCGCGGCGCCGGCCACCGCGGTCACTCCCGGGGAGCCGCGCAGGACGTCCACGAGGGCGGGGTCCAGCGTGCCGTCGATGCGGACCTCCGCGCCGACGACGATGTCCGCGGCGGTGCGCTGGCCCGCGGTGACGGTGACGGCGGTCGTGCCGCAGAACACGACCAGGGCGACCGCGATCGTCAGGGTGAGCAGGGGGACCCGGGTGCCGGCGGTGCGGCCTGCCCGGGCGGTCGCCACCAGGGGCACCAGCCCGCGCCGGCGGGCGGCGATCCCGGAGATGCTGCGCAGCGCCACCGGCAGGGCGCGCGCCACGAGCACGGTCGCCGCGCACGCGAGCAGGACCGGGGTGGCGGCGAGCAGGAGGTCGACTCCGCCGGTGGCCGTCTGCACGAGCCCGCGTCCCCGCGCGGACACCAGCGCGGCAGCCGCGATCGCGACGAGCGCCAGCTCGGCGGTCAGTCGGCGCGTGCGACGCCGGCCGAGCACGCGCTCGCGGTCCGCGCGGTTGGCGGGCAGCCGGCGCCCCGTCCAGGCGCCCGCGACCACGACCGCCGCGGAGATCGCGGGTGCCGCCGCGGCGACCGCCACGATCGCGGCCGCCACCACCCAGCTGCCGCGGGCGTCGGGAGCGACCAGCCACGCGCCGGCGGCGCCCACAGCCGCGGCGACCGCGACGAGCGGGACGCTCTCGACCAGAGCCCGCACGGCGACCGAGGCGACCGACGCCCCACGGGCGCGCTCGGCGAGCAGGAACGTCTCGCGCCGGACCACCAGCAACCGCGCGGCGAGGACGAGCGTGAGGGCACCCACCGCCGCGAGGCCGACGAGGAGGACCGACGTCTGGGCGGTCCCGGCGAGCAGGCGGGCGTCGGCTGCGCGGAGCACGCTGTCCAGGTCGCTCGCGACCGACGGCGTGCGCCCGTCCGACCCGGCGAGCGGCCCCGGCAGGGCGACGAGCTGCGTGACCGCGTGCGCGACGGCCCGGGTGTCGGTCGCGCGCAGGTCCGTGGGGTCGGCGGGGAACCGGAAGGCCGTGGTGATCGACTGGGCGGACCGTAGGGCGAGCATCGCGTCCGGCAGCGAGGCGTCCGAGAGCAGCAGGCCCGCACGGCCGACGACCCGCGCGGCGCCCGGCGGGGGCACCAGGTCGAGCAGGTCGGAATAGGTCGACCAGACCGGCGACGAGGGGTCGACGGGCTCGTACGTGCCGACCACGAGGGCGGTGGCCTCCCCGCGCGTCGGGCCGGTGAGGGCCAGCCGGTCACCGATCGCGACGCCGAGCCGGTCGGCGGCGGAGGCGGAGATGCCGACCTCGACCACGCGCGGGTCCGACGAGCCGGTCGCCGGCCCGGGCGCCATGCGCGGCTCGACCCCTGCCACCCAGCGGACGATCGGGTCCGTGGTGGTGGGCGTCCCGAGGTGCAGGAGCCGGGTGGACACGACGCCGTCGCGCACCTGCGCGGTGAGCGCGCCGCTCTGCACGGCCGTGACCACGGGCCCCGTGACGGCCTGGACGGACTCGGGGAGCGAGGTCCGCATGGTCGTCGCGGCGTTCGCGACCAGGGTCGCCGCGTTGTCGACCCGGTCCGGCCGCCCGTCGGTCCCGACGGTGCCGAACCCAGGCCCGCTGCCCAGCGTGGCCACCACGTCCGCCGTGGTCCCGGCCTCCCGCACGGCACCCTGCACGCCCGTGTCGGCGGTCCGCAGCACGATCCGGGGGACTGCCAGCGCGATGAGCACGGTGACGGCCAGCACGACGGCGGCCAGCACCAGCAGCCCCGCGTCCTGCCGGCTGCGTCGGCGCGCGACGAGGACCGCGTCGGCGGTGGTCGACCGCCAGGCCTCGCCGGTCCGCGCGCGCTGCGTCGTGGTCGTCATCGCTCGTCCCCCAGCCGCAGGAGCTCACCCGACGCGCGGCGCAGGAGGGTGTTCGTGGTGAGCGCGACCGCTCCGCCGACCAGCACGACGAGCACGACGGCGAGGGCCGCCTGCGTGGGCCACGGCCACTGCACGAGCACGGCGGGGACGGGCCGGGCGCCTGCGGCAGACACGGTGACCAGCGGCGCCACGACCTGACCCAGCACCGCCCCGAGGGTGAGGCCCGCCACCAGGCCCAGCACGCCGAGGATCCCGTGCTCGACCAGGACGGAGCGCACGAGGCCGGACCGGGCGGCGCCGAGCGCCTGGAGCCGTGCCAGCTCGAGCCGACGGGTCCGGACGGCCACCGTCGCGCTCATCGCGAAGCCCGCGACGGCGAGCGCCACCGCCGCGACCGTGACGATCCACAGCGCCGCCTGCACCCCGACGCGCAGCGGCCCCTCGGTGGCGACGGCTCGGGCGGTCACCCGGTCGACCGCGACCCCCAGGTCGCCCTGCCGGACCTGCTCGACCAGCGCGGGCGCGCTCGCGTCGGGGACCTGGAGCCACCACTCGTCCAGCAGCGGGTCGGTCGACGAGCCGAGCAGGGCGGCGCGCGTCAGCAGGTCGCGGTCGGCCAGCACCCCGGCACCCGTGGGCAGGCCCGGCAGGTACGCGACCTCCCGCTGGACGACCACCGGTACGCGGACGCCGCCCAGGTCCAGCTCGAGCTCGTCCCCCACGGCGAGGGAGAACCAGGCCATCAGCGTGTCGGTGACGACCACCGGGACCGGTCCGGGCGCGGCGAACGTCGTGGCGGCGAACCCGGAGCGGCCGAACAGGAGCTCGATGGGGTCGATCCCCCCGGTGACACGCAGGACCTCGCCCTCGGTCCGGAGCCCGAGCAGGGGCCGCTTGTTGTTCTCCTGGAGGGCGCCCTGCACGGTCCAGGGGGCGGCGGCCAGCGCGACCGGGGTGACGGTGTCGGTGGTGGCCCCGGCCGGTCGCTCGACCGCTCGCAGGTCGCCCAGTCGCACGTCCAGCTGCACGTCGGCCTGCCCCGGGCCGAACAGGTCGCCGGGGTCGGTGGAGTCGGGGAGGGTCTGCACGACGACCCCGACGAGCCGCAGGCCGGGGGAGGTGGCCGGCAGGGCGACCTCGACGTCCCCCGAGATCCCGACGAGCGGGACCGGCGGCAGCTCCAGCGGCGTACGCGTCCCGAGCGGGTCCTCCACGACCAGGCTGACCAGCAGGAGCCCGCCGACCGCGGGCGACACGGAGCTCTCCACGTCCACCACCAGGCTGCTGGGTGAGCCGGGCAGCGCGACGCCGTCCACGGGTGTCGTCGGCTGGAGCGGTTCCGCGAGGGTGGCCCACGACGGCGAGATCCTGCCGCGCAGCAACGCGTCGGCCTGCGTGGTGTCGAGGGCGAGGAGGTTCACCGACCGGCCCCGGCTCTCCCCGGGGGAGTCGCTGGGCTCGCCCAGGTCCACCGACCGGAACGTGACGGGGCTGTCGGCCTGAACGCCGGGCAGACTACCGACGACCGCGGCCTGCGCGATGCCCGAACCGTCCATGCGGTCCAGCCGCACGTCGGTCCCCGTGGCGAGGTCCACCTGCTCGGCCTGCGAGGTCCGCCACGTGCTGAGGAAGGACTGCGAGAACGACCCGACCGCCAGCGCCAGGGTCAGCAGCAGCACCGCGCCGGCCGCGCGTCCGGGCCGTCGACCGACCTCCCACGCCGCGAGCGGGGCCACGAGCGACCTGCTCCGGGCCGCGAGCTGCTCCCCGGCACGCGCGACGAGCGGCAACAGGCGAAGCGTCAGGACGGCGCCGGCGAGCAAAAGGAGCGCAGGCGCCGCCACGAGGACGGGGTCGAGCCGCGCCGGGCCTGCCGCCACGACGGGCGACCGGTAGGCGCGCAGCTGCCAGACGGCCAGCCCGGCGAGCACGACGAGCGCGAGGTCCGCCCCGGAGCGCGCCAGACCCCCGCGGCGGTCCTGCCGGACCAGCTGCTGCTCGGCGTCCACGACGCTGCCCCGCCGTCGCAGCAGCGGACCGAGCAGGACGGCGGCGAGGACGAAGGACGAGACGATGCAGGTGATCCACAGCGACGCCGGGCGGCCCGGGTCGTGGTGCAGGCCCGCCCGGGCGAGCGGACCGACGGACGTGATCGCCTGGAACAGCAGGCCGGCCAGCCACGGCGAGACGAGCGTGGTGACGAGCGCGACCGCCCCGGCCTCGAGCGCCGCGAGCCCGAGCAGCTGGCGCCCCGACGCCCCGCGGGAGGACATGAGCGTCTGCTCCGGTGCCCGGCGGTCGGCGAGCAGGCGCGCGGCCAGCAGCAGCACGGTGACCGCGAGCACCACCAGCATGAGCCCGACGATGACCAGGCTGACGCGGGTGACCGCGAGGTTGCCCTGCGCGGCATCGATCGTGGTGGCCAGCCTCGAGCTGAGCTGCGCCGAGCTCACGTCGTGCTCGGTCGCGGAGACCAGCGTCGCCTGTGCGTCGTCGAGCCGTCCACGCACGGCGTCGACCGCGCCGGGTGGGCTGTCCGCGAGCCGCGGGGACGCGACGAGCCGGACGGTCGCGACCGACTCGGGGGTGGACAGCGCCTCCGGGGCGACGACGAACGGACCCCACGCGTCGGTGGTGACGAAGCCGAAGCTGCCGGGCACGGGATAGGACGGGTCGTGCTCCGCACCGAGCAGCAGGTCCCGCGTCCACAGGCCGCGCGGTCCGGCCAGCTCGTGGATGCCGACCACGACGACGGTGCTCTCGGTGTACGAGCCCAGGTTCTGCACGGGCAGCTCGGTCCCGACCGCCCAGCCGTACCGGTCCGCGGCGACCTTCGGGACGGCGACCTGCACCCGGCCCTCGCCGTCGGCGCCACCCACGGGCCACGCGCCCGCGAGCAGCGTCGCGTGCGCCGGGACCTGGGGGCTGACCGCGAGGTAGGCCATCGGAGCGGTGGGTACACCTAGGCCGGGCAGTCGGTACATCGGCGACGTGAGCCACTGCGTGCGCGTCGAGGGGACGTCGCCCAGCAGGTCGTCCAGGAACGCGCCGCCGGAGGCGACGGCGTGCAGGGGGTCCGTCCGGCCGAGCGTGAGGATCGCGTCGACGTCGGTGGCGGTGGCCGGGGCGCGGTTCAGCGCGGTGTCGAGCGCGCGGTTCTCGCTGGTGAACAGCAGGAGCGCGAACGTGCCGAGCAGGCTGGCGCCGACGAGGGCCACCGCGACCACCGTGGCCAGGAGGGTGCGCTGGGCGGCGGCGCGATGGCGCAGCACGCGCAGGCTCCACCCCATCGGACCTCCTCGTCTCGGCGCGCGGTCGACGTCGGGTCGGCGCGCGGTCCGGCGATCGTATGGGAGGTCAGGGGCGGCGTGGGAGCGTTCCCGCAGTTGTGATCGAACCGATACGAACCGAGGAGGTGAGCCGGTCAGCGCTGGGGCGGGCGCGTCATGCTCAGCACGTCGAGCGCGCTGTCCAGCTGCTCCTCGGTGACCTCGCCGCGCTCGACGAAGCCCAGGTCGATCACGGCGGCCCGCACGGTGATCCCGTGCTTGACGGCGTGCTTGGCGATCTTCGCCGCCGCCTCGTAGCCGATCACGCGGTTGAGCGGGGTGACGATCGACGGCGACGACTCGGCCAGGGCGCGGGCGCGCTCGACGTTGGCGACCAGGCCGACCACCGTCTTGTCCGCGAGCAGCCGCGACGCGTTGGCCAGCAGCCGGACGGACTCGAGCACCCCGGCGGCGATCACGGGGATCTGCACGTTGAGCTCGAACGACCCGCTCGCGCCGGCCCAGGCGACGGTGGCGTCGTTGCCGACCACCCGCGCGGCGACCATGAGCACGGCCTCGGGGATCACCGGGTTGACCTTGCCGGGCATGATCGACGAGCCGGGCTGCAGGTCGGGGATCGCGATCTCGCCGAGGCCGGTGTTGGGGCCAGAACCCATCCAGCGCAGGTCGTTGCAGATCTTGGTGAGACTGACCGCGATGGTCCGGAGCGCGCCGGACAGCTCGACCAGCCCGTCGCGGGAGCTCTGCGCCTCGAAGTGGTCGCGCGCCTCGGTCAGCGGCAGCCCGGTGTCCTCGCGCAGCAGCTCGATCACGCGCTGCGGGAAGCCGGCTGGGGTGTTGATCCCGGTGCCGACCGCGGTGCCGCCCAGGGGGACCTCGGCGGCCCGGGGGAGCGCCGACTCGAGCCGCTCGATGCCGTACCGCACCGCGGCGGCGTACCCGCCGAACTCCTGCCCGAGCGTGACGGGGGTGGCGTCCATGAGGTGCGTGCGGCCGGACTTGACCACCTGCGCCCACTCGACGCTCTTGGCCTCCAGCGCCTCGGCCAGGTGGGCCAGCGCGGGGACCAGGTCGCGGACCACGCCGGCGGTCGCGGCGACGTGCACGGACGTGGGGAACACGTCGTTCGACGACTGCGAGGCGTTGACGTGGTCGTTCGGGTGCACGTCGCGGCCGAGCCGCCGCGTGGCGAGCGTCGCGAGCACCTCGTTGGTGTTCATGTTCGAGCTGGTCCCGGAACCCGTCTGGTAGACGTCGATCGGGAAGTCGCCGTCGTGCGCGCCGCTCGCGACGTCGTCGGCCGCCGCGACGATGGCGTCGGCGATGTCCTGCTCGAGCACCCCCAGCTCGGCGTTCGCGCGGGCCGCCGCCTTCTTGATGCGGGCCAGCGCCTCGATGTGGCTGCGCTCGAGGCGGTTGCCGGAGATGGGGAAGTTCTCCACGGCGCGCTGCGTCTGTGCGCGGTAGAGGGCGTCGACGGGGACGCGCACCTCACCCATCGTGTCGTGCTCGATGCGGAACTCAGCAGTCATGCGTGCCATCCTGCCGCACGTCTAGACCCCGACGTCGCCCAGCGACTCCGTCAGGTGCACGGTCCCGTCCACCAGCGTGTACTCGAGCCCGACGATCGCCACGCGCCCCTCCGTGACGGACTCCGCGAGCGAACGGGAGTACCCCTGGAGCATCTGCACGGTGTGCCGCACGTGCTCGTGCCCCAGGACGGCGGGATCGAGCGAGTCCAGGGCGCCCAGGCCCCCGCCGGCCAGGTTGACGATGCTCGGGATGACCCGGTCGACGATGGCGCGGACGAAGCCCGTCGGCAGCTCGCCGGTGGTCAGCGCCGTCGTCGCGGCCGCGACCGCCCCGCAGCTGTCGTGCCCGAGGACGACCACGAGCGACGCGCCGAGCACGTCGACGCCGTACTCGATCGAGCCGATCACGGTGGTGTCCAGCACGTGGCCGGCGGTCCGCACGACGAACACGTCGCCGAGCCCCTGGTCGAAGATGATCTCGGCCGCGACCCGGGAGTCCGAGCAGCCGAAGATCACCGCGAACGGGTACTGCGCGACGCTCAGCTCGGAGCGGTGACCGACCCCCTGCGACGGGTGGAGCATCTCGCCGCGGACGAACCGCTCGTTCCCTTCGCGCAGCGCGGACAGGGCCTCGGCAGGCGTCTTGGGTCGTGGCACGGCGTCATGCTCGCAGGTCCGCGGGCGGTCCGCAGGCTGCGTTCCAGCAGTCGGTCGACCCGTTCCGGTGGCGTGTCTTCACCCGGAGGGTGTAGCCAAGGGGGTGAGACGCCGAGGTCTCCGCCTGAGGGGGTGTTCCGTGGGACGACGCAGACGAGCTCTGGCCCTCGTCACCGGGCTGGCGGTCGCCGTCCCGCTGGCAGCGTGCGCGGGATCCGGCTCCGGAACTCCCGTGCTCACCTGGTACATCAACCCGGACGACGGCGGGCAGGCCGAGATCGCCAAGCAGTGCACGGAGTCTGCGAACGGCGAGTACGTGATCGAGGTGTCGGTCCTGCCGCGCGACGCGAGCGCCCAGCGGGAGCAGCTGGCGCGCCGGCTGGCGGCCAAGGACTCGTCGATCGACATCATGAGCCTGGACCCGCCGTTCGTCCCCGAGATGGCCGAACCGGGGTTCCTGGCCCCCGTGCCCGACGATGTCGCGCAGCGGGTGACCGAGAACGTCGTCGCGGGCGCCCTGGCGGGGGCCACGTGGGACGACAAGCTCGTGTCCGTCCCGTTCTGGGCGAACACCCAGCTGCTCTGGTACCGCAAGTCCGTCGCGGCGGCGGCAGGCCTGGACCCGGCCAAGGCCCCGGTCACGTGGGACCAGATCATGACCGCGTCCAAGGACCAGGACAAGTACCTCGCCGTCCAGGGCACCAAGGCCGAGTCGCTCACCGTGTGGATCAACGCGCTCGTCGCGTCCGCCGGCGGCACGATCCTCGAGAACCCCGAGGCTCCGGCGGACGAGCTGACGCTCGGGCTGGAGACCCCGGCGGGTGAGGCCGCCGCGACGATCATCGGCACGATCGGCAAGGAGGGCCTCGGCGGTCCCGCCCTGCCGACGGAGGACGAGGGGGCGTCGCTGTCCATCTTCCAGGGCGACAAGGGCTCGTTCATGGTGAACTGGCCGTTCGTCTGGTCCGCCACGAAGGCCGGCGTCGAGGACGGCACGTTCGACCAGGCGCTCCTCGACGACATCGGCTGGGCGCTGTACCCGCAGGTGACCGAGGGACAGCCGAGCGCACCGCCGTACGGCGGGATCAACCTCGGGATCGGGGCCTTCAGCAAGTACGTCGACCTGTCCTACAAGGCCGCGGAGTGCATCGTCACCCCCGAGCACCAGGCGCAGTACTTCGCGACGAACGGCAACCCCCCGTCCAACACCGAGGCCTACGACGACCCCGCGGTCACGGAGGCGTTCCCGATGGCGGACGTGATCCGGGAGTCGCTCGAGCTCGCCGTCCCGCGGCCGCAGACCCCGTACTACAACGAGGTGTCCACCGGCCTGCAGCAGACCTGGCACCCACCGAGCGCGGTCGACCCGGCGACGACGCCGACGGAGTCGACGGACCTGATCACCGCTGTGCTTCGAGGGGAGCAGCTGCTATGACCACGGTCGCCGACAAGAGACCGGACCTGCGCGACGCCGCCGCGAAGGCCGGTCGCAGCGACCGGGCGAAGTCCGAGGCCCGGCTCGGCTGGCTGCTCGCGGGCCCCGCGTTCGTCGTCATGCTCGCCGTCACCCTGTACCCGATCCTGCAGGCCTTCTACGACTCCCTCTTCCACTTCCGGCTCACCGCGCCGGACGACAAGCGCTGGGCGGGCCTGTCCAACTACTCGGTCGTGCTGTCCGACCCGCTCTTCTGGCAGGCGCTCGGCGTCACCGTGTTCATCACGGTGGTGACCGTGGTGGTCGAGCTGCTCCTCGGGTTCGGGCTCGCACTCGTCATGCACCGCGCCATCACGCAGCTCCGCGGCCTGCTCCGCACGGCGATCCTGGTGCCGTACGGGATCATCACCGTGGTCTCGGCCTTCGCGTGGTTCTACGCGTTCGACATCAACTCGGGGTACGTCAACCACTGGTTCGCCTGGGTGCCCGGGATCAGCACGGACCTCAACTGGTTCGCCCAGCAGGGCACCAGCCTCTTCGTGATCATCATGTCGGAGATCTGGAAGACCACGCCGTTCATCTCCCTCCTCCTGCTGGCCGGCCTCTCGCAGGTGCCGACCGAGCTGGAGGAGGCGGCCGAGGTCGACGGCGCGACGTGGTGGCAGCGCCTCACGCGGGTGGTCCTGCCGAACATGAAGGCCGCGATCATGGTGGCCGTCCTGTTCCGCGCCCTCGACGCGTTCCGCATCTTCGACAACGTGTTCATCATGACCAACGGGGCCAACGGCACCGAGGTGCTGTCGCTGCTGGCGTACCGGACCTCGATCGGACGGCTGGAGATCGGCCTCGGCTCGGCCATCTCCGTGCTGCTGTTCCTGTGCGTGATCCTGATCTGCTGGGTCGCGGTCAAGCTGTTCAAGGTCGATCTGGCCGGCGGCGCGAGGGGGGCGGGCTGATGAAGCAGCTGTCGACCAGGGCCAAGATCGCCTGGGCCCTCATCACGATCTTCGTGCTCGCGTACGCCCTGTTCCCGATCGTGTCGATCTTCGCGACGTCGTTCAAGCTGCCGAGCCAGCTCAACCTCGGGCTGTTCTGGCCGAAGACCTGGACGACCGTGAACTACGAGGAGATCCTCGCGCCGGGCGGATCCGCACAGACCCTGTTCCTGTCCTCGCTGCGCAACTCGATCGGGATCTCGCTGATCGCCACGGCCATCGCCGTGGTGCTCGCCACGCTCGCCGCGTACGCGATCGCGCGGCTCGACTTCCCGGGCAAGCGGATGGTCCTGCTCACCGCGCTGGGCGTCTCGATCTTCCCGGTCATCTCGATCGTCACGCCGCTGTTCAACCTGTGGCGGAACATCGGCCTCTACGACACCTGGCTCGGCCTGATCATCCCGTACCTCTCGCTCACCCTGCCGATCTCCATCTGGACGCTCGCGGCGTTCTTCCGGCAGATCCCGTGGGAGCTCGAGCAGGCCGCGCAGGTGGACGGGGCGACCACGTGGCAGGCCTTCCGCAAGGCGATCGTGCCGCTCGCTGCGCCCGGTGTGTTCACCACCGCGCTGATCGCGTTCTTCATCGCGTGGAACGACTTCGTCTACGGCATCTCGCTCACGTCGACCGACCGTGCCCGTCCCGTCCCGGCGGCGCTGGCGTTCTTCACCGGCGCCTCGCAGTTCGAGGAGCCGACGGGGTCGATCTCCGCCGCCGCCATCATCGTGACCATCCCGGTGGTCATCCTCGTCCTGCTCTTCCAACGCCAGATCGTGTCCGGCCTGACCCAGGGCGCCGTCAAGGGCTGACCACGAAGGAGATCCGATGGCCGCCATCACTCTCAAGGACATCGTCAAGCAGTACGGCGACGGCTTCCTCGCCGTGAAGGGCGTCAGCCTGGACATCGCCGACGGCGAGTTCGTCATCCTCGTCGGGCCGTCGGGCTGCGGGAAGTCGACGCTGCTGCGCATGATCGTGGGCCTCGAGGACATCACGGCGGGCGACCTGCACATCGGCGGCAAGAGGGTCAACGACAAGGCCCCCCGCGACCGGCACCTGGCGATGGTGTTCCAGAACTACGCGCTCTACCCGCACCTGACCGTCTTCGAGAACATCGCGTTCCCCCTGCGCCTGCAGAAGGGCCAGTTCACCGACGCGCAGATCAGGGAGAAGGTCGAGTTCGCCGCCAAGACGCTCGAGCTGCAGGACCACCTCGACCGCAAGCCCGCCAACCTGTCCGGCGGTCAGCGGCAGCGGGTCGCGATGGGCCGCGCGATCGTCCGCGAGGCGGAGGCGTTCCTGTTCGACGAGCCCCTGTCCAACCTCGACGCCAAGCTCCGCGGGCAGATGCGCACAGAGATCGCGCGCATGCAGCGCCGCCTGGGCACGACCACCGTCTACGTCACCCACGACCAGACCGAGGCCATGACCCTCGGCGACCGGGTGGCCGTCCTGCGCAAGGGGGAGCTCCAGCAGGTGGCCAGCCCACGCGGCCTGTACGAGCAGCCGGTGAACCTGTTCGTCGCCGGCTTCATCGGGTCGCCGCCCATGAACTTCCTGCCGGGGGAGATCCACGGGTCGACGATGACGCTGCCGTTCGCCGAGGTCCCGATCTCCGCGGAGCTCGCCCCCAAGCTGAAGGGCAAGGAGATCGTCATCGTCGGCATCCGCCCGGAGCACTTCGAGGATGCCGCGCTCGTCGAGGACGCCAAGAAGGGTGCCGGGGTCACCTTCAGCGCCCCCGTGGACGTCACCGAGTGGCTCGGCTCCGAGCTCTACGCGTACATCCCGTTCGACACGAACCCGCACGTCGCGACGACGCTCGAGGAGCTCGACCGCGACCTGGACGGCGAGGGGCTGCGCACCCAGCTGATCGTCGCCCTCCCGTCGGAGACCAAGATCCGGGACGGTGTCGACGCGGACCTGTGGTTCGACCCGGCCCGCATGATGGTGTTCGACCCCGAGAGCGGCGAGAACCTCACCTGGAACGGCACGGCCGCCGAGGCGCTCGACCGGGAGAACGAGGCCGACCGCAAGGCGTCGCTCGAGCGGGCGCAGGCACGGGAGAAGGCCCGCGCCTGACCGACCCCGTCAGGCCAGCTCGGCGAGCCGCGGCGGGTTGGCCCCTGCGCGCGACACCGTGATGGCCGCGATCCGCGCGCACCGCTCCAGCACCGCCTGAACTGTGGACGCATCCACGTCGGCGAGCGCCTGTCGACGACCCGCGCCGAGCAGCCCCGCCGACCACAGGCCGTCGATCAGGCCGCCCATGAAGGAGTCGCCGGCGCCGACGGTGTCCGCCACCTGCACCTTCGGGGCCTCGACCGAGATCCGCGCGCCGGCCGACGTGCTGGCGAACGCCCCGTCGCCGCCGTGCGTCACGACCACGAGCGACGGCCCGGACCGGCTCCACTGCTCGGCGATCTCCGCGGGCGCGACGCCCGGGTGCAGCCACGCGAGGTCCTCGTCGCTGACCTTCACCACGTCGGCCAGCCGGACGAGCGCGTCCACCACCGGCAGCGCGTGCGCGGGGGAGCCCATGAGCACCGGGCGCAGGTTCGGGTCGTAGGTGATGGTCGACGTCGCACGGCGACGCGCGACGATCGTCGCGACCGCGGCCCCGCCGGGCTGGAGCACCGTCGCGATCGAGCCGGTGTGGACGACCACCGGGTCGCCCGGGTCCTCGTCCCACGTCTCGGGCAGGTCCCACTCGAGGTCGAACTCGTAGGTCGCCGCGCCGGTCTGGTCGATGTGCGCCGTCGCCACGGGCGTCCGCAGGGCCGAGCGGTTGCCCTCCAGGACGTTCACCCCCGAGCCGCGCAGGTGCCGCCGGACGAGGTCGCCGTCCGTGTCGTGCCCCAGCCAGGTGAGCAGGTCCACGCGCCGGCCGAGGCGTCCGAGCCCGAGCGCCACGTTGGCGGGGCTGCCGCCCGGGTGCTGGGCGCGACTGCCGTCGGGACGGGTGACGACGTCGATCAGGGCCTCACCGAGCACGAGCGCGCGCTCGACCGCGGGCGTGGTCATCAGGACTCCTCGTCGGTCGTCGCGGCGACGTCCCGCACCGCGCTGAGCCGCTCACGTGCACCGTCGAGCCACTCCTGGCAGCGCTTGGCGAGCGCCTCGCCGCGCTCCCAGAGGGTCAGCGACTCCTCGAGGGTCGCCGCACCGGCCTCGAGCCGGGCGACGACCGCCACCAGCTCGTCGCGGGCCTGCTCGTAGCCGAGGGCGGCCACGTCAGCGTTCGGGTCGGACGGTGGGGACTGGGACGGCTTCGGCACGGGGACAGTCAACCAGGATGTGCCCACACCGTCCGCGTCCCGATCTGTCGGCGAGGGTGTTCGTCAGAAGAACAGCTCGAACGCAGCGCGGATCGTGCCGCGCACCGCACGACCGACCGCCCGGAACACCCCCAGCCCGGAGCCGCGAGCCTGCCGCACACCCGCGACGAAGAACACCACCAGACCCGCCACCGCGATCGCGACGGCACCGACCAGGACGCCCGTGGGCCACTCGACGACCCAGTCGAGCGCGAACACGAGTCCCGCGGCCATCATCGCGACGAGTGTGACCACCAGGACGAGGACGCTCGTCTGCCGTGGTCGGTCGCTCGGCTCGCCGCTCATCGCACCCCAGGCCCGTCCGTGTGCACTCGGCTCAGGGGGCCGTGACCTGGGCGGCGAGCTCGCCGCGGGCCACCCGGATGCGCAGGGCGTCGCCGGCGGCCACCTCGGCCGGGTCCCGGACCACGTGCCCGTCGGCCCGGCGCACCACGGCGTACCCCCGGTCGAGCGTGGCCGCCGGTGAGAGCGCACGCACCTGCGCCGCGAGCCCGGCGACCTCCGCGCGACCGTGCACGAGCGCGGTGTGCAGGGAGCGCCGAGCGCTCTCCCGCAGGGCGACGACACGGTGCTCGTGGACGTCCACCAGCGTGGTCGGGTTGACCAGCACCGGCCTGCTGCGCCAGTGGTCGAGGCCGGTCTGCTCGCGGGTCAGTCGCATGGTCAGCGCGGCGCGGGCGCGGAGCCGGGCCTGCGTCACGCGCGCACGCTCCTCGCTCACGTCGGGCACCACCCGCTTGGCGGCGTCGGTGGGGGTCGACGCGCGGAAGTCCGCGACGAGGTCCAGCAGCGGCGTGTCCAGGTGATGCCCGATGGCGCTGACCAGCGGGGTCCGGCAGGCCGCCGCCACGCGGACCAGCGACTCGTTGCTGAACGGCAGCAGGTCCTCGAACGAGCCGCCGCCGCGCGCGACCACGATGACGTCGACACGGGGGTCTCGGTCGAGCTCCGCGATGGCTGCGCTGACCTCCGGGACGGCCCGCGGGCCCTGCACGGTGACGCGTCGGATCTCGAACTGCACCGCCGACCAGCGCGCGCGGGCGTTCGACACCACGTCGTGCTCGGCGTCCCCCTGCTGCGCGACGATCAGCCCCACCACCGCGGGCAGGAACGGCAGCGCGCGCTTGCGCGACGGCTCGAACAGCCCCTCGGCCCCGAGGATCCCCTTGAGGTGCTCGATCCGGGCCAGCAGCTCACCCAGCCCGACCAGCCGGACGTCGTCGGCCGCGAACGTCAGCGTCCCCTTCTTGGCGTGGAACTGCGGGCGCGCGTGCACGACGAGGTGTGCGCCGTCGGCCAGCTTGTCGGCGAGCCGGTCGATCGCCGACGCCGGTGCCGTGACCGACAGGGACATGTCGAGGTCGGTGTCCCGCAGCGTGAGGAAGTAGAGGGTGTTCCACTTCTTGAGGTTGAGCACCTGCCCCTCGACCCACACCGGCGGCATCTTCGCGATGTAGTCGGCGATCTTGGGCGCCAGGTGCCGGACGGGCCACGGGCGGTCGGGGGTGGTGTCCGCGGCGCGCAGCGGCGGTGGGCCGGCCGTCGCCGGGGTGCTCAGGGGGCCGGTGCTCACGCGCCCAGCCTGCCCCATCCCACCGACAGACCAGGTCAGGTCGGCCCGGCCCGCGACCGCCGTGTGTCGGCGCCGTGCGGGTCGGGTGCAGGTCACACCCGTGGTGCGCCTCCTGGCAGGGGCCGCCGCGGCCTGCCGATCTAGACTCGGACCGTGACCCTCCCGACCGTCTCCGCCACCGGCACGCCCGACGGCGTCCCCGACGGCACGCTCAGCACCGCGACCGCTCCCCGCAAGCGAGTGCTGCTGGCCGCCCCCCGCGGCTACTGCGCCGGCGTGGACCGCGCGGTCATCGCCGTCGAGAAGGCGCTCGAGCACTACGGCGCCCCGGTGTACGTGCGCAAGGAGATCGTTCACAACAAGTACGTTGTCGAGACGCTCGCCGAACGCGGCGCGGTGTTCGTGAACGAGACCGACGAGGTCCCCGAGGGGGCCCGCGTGGTGTTCTCTGCGCACGGGGTCTCGCCGGCCGTGCACGCGCAGGCGGCCGCCCGGAACCTGCAGACGATCGACGCGACCTGCCCCCTGGTCACCAAGGTGCACAAGGAGGCCGTGCGGTTCGCGTCCGAGGACTACGACATCCTGCTCATCGGCCACGAGGGCCACGAGGAGGTCGAGGGCACCTACGGGGAGGCCCCCGAGCACATCCAGGTGGTGAACTCCCCGGATGCGGTGGCCGACGTGGTGGTCCGGGACCCCGACCGCCTCATCTGGATCTCGCAGACGACGCTCTCGGTCGACGAGACCATGGACACCGTGCGCCGACTGCGCGAGCGGTTCCCGAACCTCCAGGACCCGCCCAGCGACGACATCTGCTACGCCACGCAGAACCGCCAGGTCGCGGTGAAGAAGCTGGCGCCGGAGTGCGACCTGGTGATCACCGTCGGGTCGGCGAACTCGTCGAACTCCGTCCGGCTGGTCGAGGTTGCCCTCGATGCCGGCGCGCGCACCTCGTACCGCGTCGACAAGGCCTCCGAGATCGATCTCGCGTGGCTCGACGGGGTCACCACCGTGGGGGTCACGTCCGGCGCCTCGGTCCCCGAGATCCTGGTCCGCGACGTCCTGTCGCTGCTCGCCGAGCACGGCTTCGGCGACGTCGAGGAGGTCCGCACCGCCACCGAGGACCTCATGTTCTCGCTGCCCCGCGAGCTGCGCGCCGACCTCAAGGCCGCCGGCAAGGCCCCCGTCACCCCGCGCCGCGACGGCCGCCGCTCGCTGGACGTCCAGCCCGCCTGACGAGGTGGGCCCGGGCGTCCCGGACGACCATGCGCGTGCGCTCGGAAATCGGCTGCTCTCCGGTGCCGACGACATGGTCGACGGCCGCGCCGCCGGACGCCTCAGGCGGTCGTCGCCTCCGTCGTCGGGAGTGCAGCCTCCGCACGGAGCGCGCGCTCGTCGCGGTCGGCGCGGCCGTCGAACATGACGATCTGCTCCTCCGCGGACGCCACCAGCTCGGGCGCGCTCACCGCCGAGAGCTGCGGGTTCACCGGGTCCGGCGTCGGCAGGTCCGCGTCGACCACGTGCAGGTCCGCGAACCGTCGTGCGCTGACCAGCACGCGGGTCTCCAGGGAGGACACGGTCTGGTTGTACGCGCCGGCGGCCGAGTCGATGGCCCGGCCCAGCTTGGCCAGGTGGGAGCCCATGGTCGCCAGGCGCCCGTGCAGCTCCTTGCCCAGCGAGAGCACCGCCTGCGCGTTGCTGGCCAGCGCGTCCTGCCGCCACGCGTACGACACGGTCCGCAGCAGGGCGAGCAGCGTCGTCGGCGTCGCGATCACCACGTTGCGCTCGAACGCGTACTCGATCAGCAGCGGGTCCTGCTCGGCGGCCGCGTGCAGGAACGACTCCGCCGGCACGAACATCACGACGAACTCCGGCGCCGGCGCGAACTGGTCCCAGTAACGCTTGCCCGACAGGTCGTCGACGTGCGCCCGGACGTGCCGCGCGTGCGCGGCCAGGCGCTCGGTGCGGACGCGCTCGTCGGTGGCCTGCGCGGCGTCGAGGAACCCGAGGAACGCGACCTTGGCGTCGACCACCACGTTCTTGCCGCCGGCGAGCTTGATCACCATGTCCGGCCGGAGCAGCCCGTCGTCGGTGCGCACCTGGTCCTGCTCCACGAAGTCGACGTGCGCGAGCATCCCGGCCGCCTCGACCACCCGCTTGAGCTGGAGCTCACCCCACTTGCCCCGCACCTGCGACGACCGCAGCGCGGTGACCAGCTGCGCGGTCTCCCCGCGCAGGTGCTCGGAGGCCTGGTGCATGGCGCGCACCTGCTCACCGAGCGCCGCGTGGCCGGCGGCCCGCGCCTGCTCGGCCGTCGACAGCTCGACGCGCACCTGGTCGAGCGTGCGGGACAGCGGCTCCACCATCGCCCGGACGGCCTGCTCCCGCTGCGCCAGCTCCCCGACCTGCGTCTGGTGGTCCGCGGCGAACCGCTGGTGCGCGAGCGCGAGGAACTGGTCGCTGCTGGTCGCCAGCGCGTCGGCGGCCAACGACCGGAACTGGTCGGCCAGCCGGCCGGAGTCGGCGGCGGACCGCCGCTCGGCCTCGAGCGTCGCCCGCGCCCGGGCCGCCTCGATGTCCGCCGCCCGTAGCCGGGCCGACGCGAACGTCCAGCCGACGAGCACGCCGACGACGGCACCGATCGCGAGTCCGAGCAGCAGTCCTGTGTCCATGAGTGCAGGCTGACAGCACCCACTGACATCCGCCGGAAGGGGGAGGATCGAAGGCTCCGGCGCCACTACGGTGGTCCGATGTCGAACGTACCCGCCCTCGAGCTGCGCGGACTGTGGCGCAAGTTCGGGGACAAGATCGCCGTCGCCGGGATCGACCTCGTCGTGCCCGCCGGGTCGTTCTACGGCCTCGTCGGCCCCAACGGCGCCGGCAAGACGACCACGCTGTCGATGGCGACCGGGTTGCTCCAGCCGGACTTCGGCACGGTGCTGGTGCACGGGCAGGACCTGTGGGCGTCGCCCGTCGAGGTCAAGGGCATGCTCGGGGTGCTGCCCGACGGGGTCCGCCTGTTCGACCGGCTGACCGGCGAGCAGCTGATCACGTACGCCGGCCTGCTCCAGGGCCTGGACCGGGAGACGGTCGCCGCGCGCGCGACCGACCTGCTGGCCGCGTTCGACCTGACCGGCGATGCCAAGAAGCTGGTGGTCGAGTACTCCGCGGGCATGACCAAGAAGGTCGCGCTGGCGTGCGCGCTCGTGCACGCGCCGCGGCTGCTGGTGCTGGACGAGCCGTTCGAGGCCGTCGACCCGGTGTCCGCCGCGAACATCCGCGACATCCTCGCGTCCTACGTCCGCACCGGCGGCACCGTGATCGTGTCGTCGCACGTCATGGACCTCGTCCAGCGGATGTGCGACCACGTCGCCGTGATCGCCGCCGGGCACGTGCTGGCGGCGGGCACGGTCGACGAGGTGCGTGGCGACAGCAGCCTCGAGGACCGGTTCGTGGACCTGGTCGGTGGCCGGGTCAGCGGGGAGGGTCTCGCGTGGTTGCGCACCTCGTCCGCCTGAAGCTGACGCTGCTGCGCAACGGTCTGCGGCGCAGCCCGTGGCAGGTCGTCGGCCTCGTCGTCGGGGCGGTCTACGGTCTGGGCGCCCTGGCGCTGGTCGTCGGGTCGATGGCCGTGCTCAGCGTGCAGGAGCCCGACATCCGCGGGCTCGTGGTGGTGCTCGTCGGCTCGGTGCTCGTGCTGGGCTGGTGGGTGGTGCCGCTCGTCGCGTTCGGGCTCGACTCGACCATCGATCCGGCGCGGTTCGTCACGTTCGGCATCCCGCGGCGCTCGCTCCTGACGGGGCTGGCACTCTCCGGGCTGATCGGCATCCCCGGCGTGCTCAGCGCCGGCTCGGCGCTCGCGATGGCGGGGGTGTGGTGGCGGACCCCGGCGGCCCTCGTCGTCGGCGTCGTGTGCTCGGTCATCGGGCTGGCCACGTGCGTCATCGGCGCGCGGGCGACCACCTCGGCGGCCTCCACGCTCGTGGCGAGCCGACGGTTCCGCGAGGTGATGGCCGGCGTCGCGGTGCTCCCGTTCATCGTCGTCGGACCGATCCTCGGGCGGTTGTCCGACAGCTCGGCGTTCACCGTCCGGACCGTCGAGCAGATCGCGGAGGTGGTGTCCTGGACCCCGCTCGGTGCGGCCTGGGCGGTCCCCGGTGACGTCGCCGACGGCCAGTGGTCGACGGCGGCGGCACGGTTCGGGATCGCGGTCGCGACGCTGCTCGTGGTGGTCGTCGTGTGGGACCGGGCCTTCGCGCACGCTCTCGTGAACCCCGCCCACGAGAAGGTCTCCACCCGGGGTCACGGCCTCGGCTGGTTCGACCGGCTCCCCGCCACCCCGCTCGGTGCCGTCACCGCGCGCTGCCTCACCTACTGGGCGCGGGACCCCCGGTACGCCCTCGCCGTCGCGATCGTCCCGGTGCTCGCGATCGTGTTCTACGTCGTCAGCCCCGACGGCGGACTGGTCCTCCTGATCGGCCCGATCGCGGGGTACCTGATGGGCTGGGGCATCTCGGCGGACGTCGCCTACGACGGCACCGCCTTCTGGACGCACGTCGCCGCGCCGCTGCACGGGACGGTGGACCGGCTGGGCCGGGTCCTCGCCGCAGGCTCCATCGCGGTGCCGGCGGTCGTCGTCCTGAGTGTCGGTTCGGCGCTGGTGACCGGGCAGCCGGAGGTCGTCCCGGCCCTGCTCGGCCTGTCCATCGGCGTCCTGCTCACGGCGCTCGGCGGGTCAAGCGTGCTGTCCGCGCTCGTCGTCTACCCGGTCCAGCTCCCGGGCGAGAACCCGTTCCAGACGAAGCAGGGCGCGTCGATGGCGACCGTGCTCTCCCAGTTCGCCGGCTGGCTCGCCGTCATGGTGCTGAGCCTGCCGGAGATCGTGCTGGCGGTACTCGCGGTCCGGGGCGGCTCGGTGGCGCTCGGCTGGGCCGCTCTCGTCGTGGGGATCGTGCTCGGGTCGGTGCTGCTCGCGCTCGGTGTGCGCATCGGCGGTCGCGCCCTGGACCGCACCGGACCGGACCTGCTGCGCAAGATCGTGGCGTTCGCCTGACGAGGCGCCCCCGTAGACTTCCCCCCTGTGGCACTCACCATCGGCATCGTCGGCCTGCCCAACGTCGGCAAGTCCACCCTCTTCAACGCGCTGACCCGCGCGCAGGTCCTCGCGGCGAACTACCCGTTCGCGACGATCGAGCCCAACGTCGGCGTCGTCCCGCTGCCCGACCCGCGGCTGGAGAAGCTCGCGGAGGTGTTCGGCTCCGAGCGGATCCTCCCGGCGACCGTGTCGTTCGTCGACATCGCGGGGATCGTCAAGGGCGCCAGCGAGGGGGAGGGCCTGGGCAACAAGTTCCTCGCCAACATCCGCGAGGCCGACGCCATCTGCCAGGTGACGCGCGTGTTCGCCGACCCCGACGTCGTGCACGTCTCGGGTGACGTGAACCCGAAGAGCGACATCGAGATCATCGCCACCGAGCTGATCCTCGCCGACCTCCAGACGCTCGAGAAGGCGATCCCGCGCCTCGAGAAGGAGGTCCGCGCCAAGAAGGCGGACGCCGGTCTGCTCGCCGCGGCGCAGGAGGCGCAGGCGATCCTCGAGACCGGCCAGACCCTGTCCCAGCGCGGCAAGAAGATCGAGCACCTCGACGAGCTCCAGCTCATGACGAGCAAGCCGTTCATCTACGTGTTCAACACCGACGACGCCGGCCTGGCCGACACCGCGATGCAGGACGAGCTCCGCGCCCTGGTGGCCCCGGCCGACGCCATCTTCCTCGACGCCAAGTTCGAGTCCGAGCTGGTCGAGCTGGAGCCGGACGAGGCCCGCGAGATGCTGGCCGACAACGGTCAGGAAGAGGCCGGCTTGGACCAGCTGGCCCGCGTCGGCTTCCACACGCTCGGCCTCCAGTCCTACCTGACGGCCGGTCCCAAGGAGTCGCGCGCCTGGACCATCCACCAGGGCTGGACCGCCCCGCAGGCCGCCGGCGTGATCCACACGGACTTCCAGAAGGGCTTCATCAAGGCCGAGGTCATCTCGTTCGACGACCTCGTCGCCGCCGGGTCCGTCGCCGCCGCGCGCGCCGCGGGCAAGGCTCGGATCGAGGGCAAGGACTACGTGATGGCTGACGGCGACGTGGTGGAGTTCCGCTTCAACGTGTGAGGCGGCCGCACGTGTGACTGCGGAGGCTCGGCGAGCAGGTGAACTATGGACGGTTGCCGCGGTGTACCCCGCGCGGGCGGGTGACGGACGCGGTACGCCCTGACGGGGGCGCCGTAGGCTCGGCGCCATGACCAAGGCCGAAGATCTCGCCAGTGTGGAACGCCTGTACGCAACCCTCGACACGAGCGCGCTCCTGGCGCTCCTGCCGTTGATCGACACGCTCTCGGAGCGGGTACGAGAGGAGATCGAGCGCATCGGCGGGCCGGTCACGTCCATCTCGGAGGCGCAGAAGCACGCCGCCCTGTTCGAGTCCGTCACGGAGGGTCTCGCGGGCCTCGCGAACCAGTGGCCGGGCAGCGACGCCTTCCAGGAGATGCAGGCGCAGGTGGACGCAGACAAGGCCAAGCTCCAGGCTCGAGCCGAGTCGGCCCGCGCGTTCGAGGCCGAGGCCCTGGACAGGACGTTCGTGTACTCGATCAACCTGCACCAGCGCCGGCAGCTCGCGATCTTCGAGCTCGAGCGGCGCGGCGTCCTGCCGACGTGGTTCAGCGCGTAGGTCGCTGGAGGTCGGGTCCGGTCGGGCAGACGACCCAAGTCGGGCATAGGGCCGCCAGCAAGCCGGTCTGGCGTGAGGGGTGACGGCGTGGAAGCGAACTCGTCGGGCGACGGCGTGACCTTGTTCCTGACTCTCGCCGAAGCCGTCGTACTGCACGAACGCATCGCTTTCTCCGAGTTCTCGGAGGATCTCGAAGTGATGGAGCTCCCGGAGCCTGTTGACAAGAAGGTGATGTCGGATCTTCAGCAGGCGCTCGCGCCGCTGATTCCGCGCCTCGGAACAGACGGATACCAGGCGACGATCGACGACGCCTACGGAGCTATCGACGCCGGACGGTACGGCATGCAGCGATAGCGTCGGATCCGCCTTCGCCGGAGTCGCAGTCCGTTCCGAGCCGATCGCTGCTTGCGCGTCCGGCCGTGAACCTGGACCGGGTCGAGTCCTACCATCGTTGCCCCGGGCCGATGCGGCACGCATGTGATCGTGAACGACCACGGAACCTCGTCGAGTTCCGCTTCGACGTCGAGCAGAAGTAGGGGTGCACGTATGGCGACGGATGAGACACGGCCGACCGTTCCCGGCAGCGAGGTGCTCGGCGACATGCGGGTTGCTCCGCTCCCCGAGGGCACCAGGGCCGAGGCGCTCTTCATGCTCGTGAAGCTGGATGACGGCAACTGGTGTGCGCGAAGTGTCGGCGGAGACGCCTACAACCGGGTGGAGTTCCTCGGCCAGCTGACGGCCTACACGTACGGACTGAAGGTCAGCGAGGCTGAGGGGTGGTTCGACGACGAGGACCCGGCGACGTAGGGGCGCATGCGTTCCCCTGCGGAGCGGCTGCCGGTTACGGTGCAGAGAGATCGAACGTGCCCCGGGCAGAGAGGCCCGGCCCAGCGTTCGGGCACAGTGCCCTGGGGAGGCACCGATGGGAACCCTGTATCGATCCTGGGCCCGGACGCTGCGCGGCGCGGTCGTCGCGACGCTGGTCGTTCTCGGCCTCGTCGTCGCTGGGGTCGGCTCCGCGTCCGCAGCGCCGCCGGACCGGCACGGCAGAGGGGTGCCGACGAGCAAGATCTCGGTCCAGCTCTGGACGTTCGCCGAGTACATCGGATTCGGCACCGACGCCGCCACGATCGCCCGGACGGAGGAGGTGTTCAGCCGCCTCAGGGACATGGGGTACCGGAACGTCGAGCCGTTCACGCTGAGCGGGCTGACCGCGGAGCAGTACCGCGCCCTGCTCGACAAGTACCGCCTCAAGGCGTCCGCGCGGCACGTCGATGTCGGGACGCCGCAGAACCCGGCCGACATCGACCAGATCCTGCGGGACAACCGGACGCTGGGGATCACGTACTTCGGCTCCGGGGCGACCCCGATCTTCCCGCCGATCTACACCACCGAAGCCGAGTGGATCGCGTACGCCGAGTACCTGGACGAGCTCGGCGCCGTGGCCCGCAGGCACGGCCAGACGCTGATGGTGCACAACCACGACATCGAGTTCGAGACGGTGTTCGTTGGCCGGACGGTGTTCGACATCCTCATGGCGAACACGCACGCGAAGAACGTCGTGTTCCAGCTCGACCTCTACTGGGCGACCAACGGCGGCGGCATCGGCAACCCGATCGCCGTCATCGAGCGGTACGGCAACCGGATCAAGCTGTTCCACGTGAAGGACATGGCAGCCGGTCCGTTCCCCGGTCGGATCGAGATCGTCGGCCAGGGCATCATCGACTTCCCGTCGATCTTCCGAGCGGCGGGTGGCAGCACGAAGTACTACGTCGTGGAGCACGACCCGAGGTTCGGCGACCCGACGTTCGACCCCTTCGAGGCGGCCCAGGAGGGCTTCACCTACCTCGACGGCATGAGGTTCTGACGGATCCGGCACGGGGGAGCCGGAGCACCGTCCCGCCGGGCGGCGACGAGACTGTGCCGGGCCCTGTCGTCGTGCGTCGAGCTCAGGTCGAGGACGTGACGGCGATGGCCCACGTCATCGTGCGGTCATGGCAGGAGACCTACCGCGGACTCATGGCCGACGACGTCCTCGACGACCCCGGGTTCGTCGAGGCTCGGGTGCGGTTCTGGACCGCGGCCCTGACCGACGAGCGCTACCGCGAGAACCGGGTCGCCGTGGCCGAGCGCGGGGGGCGGCTGATCGGTGTCGCCATGTCGGGCCCGACCCAGGACGCCGACGTGCCCTGGCAGACCCAGCTCTACGTCCTTTACGTCTACGCGGCCGACCACGGCTCGGGTGCGGGCAGCGCGCTCCTGCGCTGGGTCGTCCCCCCGACCGAGTCGGCGGTGCTGTGGGTCGCCGATCCGAACCCCCGCGCCCAGGCGTTCTACGTCAAGCACGGCTTCGTCGCGGACGGAGCAAGCACGGTCGACGACGGCGTGCGCGCGATCCGGATGGTCCGCGCCGGGTCGCACGACGTCACGCCCCAGGAGTGTGCGCCCGGTCCTCCGCCTCGAGCACCCGGCGGAGGCCGGTGACGTCGCGCAGCAGGATCCGCGCCAGCACGAACGTCTGCAGGAGCGCCACCAGCCGCAGCCCGTCGGCGACGTCGCCGCCGTAGTCGGCATGGATGCGCGTGCCCGCGGCCTCGGGCGTGAGCGCGCACTCAACGCGGGAGTTGTCGTAGCTCCGCTTCATCAGGAGCGGGTACGGGAGCGCTCGGGCGAGGGCACGGGCTGACGGCGGAGACATCGAGTTCGGGTCGACCCAGCCGTGCGCGGAGGTCAGGTCACTGCCGGGGGCCAGCGGTGAGTGCGCCACTCGTCCCACGTCGCGAACCCCGCGGGCGGGGCGTCGAGAGGTTCGCTGCCGTCGACCTCCCCCGGCGTGGGGATGCTGATCGCGGCGGCCCAGGTCGCCAGCTCCTCGTCCGACATGTGCCACGTCGTGTGCGGCTCGTCGGCGTGCCGCTGGTCGAGGCGTCGCCTCTGCTCGGCCGGCGTCAGCTCGAGGTAGCGCAGCTCCACCGCCGCACCCCGTGCCGCTGCCGCGTGCCGGAGAGCCGAACGCTCGTCCCGCGCCCAGAGGCCGAAGTCGAGGACGACGTCGATGCCGAGCTCCAGGCTGCGCAGCGCGATCTCGATGAGCCGCCCCTCGATCACGGCCGTGGCCTCCGGCGGGTTGGCGAGCCCGTAGAGAGCCTTCACCCACTTGTCCTTGGTGAGGCGCAGCGCGCCCCTCTCCGCCTCGATCCGCCGCGCCTCGGTCGTCTTTCCCGTGCCCGGCAGCCCGACGGTCAGGACCAGCGTCGGTCGCCTTATCACCGCGGACCGGGGGCCAGCAGGTCCGGCCCGATCTCGTCGACGGACCGCACGCCGGACAGCGCCATGGTCAGGTCGAGCTCGGCCCACAGGTGCTGCATCACGGCCCGGGCGCCGTCGGCTCCGGCGAGGGCCACGCCGTAGACCCAGGGACGACCCACCAGGACGGCCTGGGCGCCCAGCGCGAGCGCGGTCACGACGTCGGCGCCGCTGCGGATCCCGCTGTCGAAGAGCACCGGAACGCGTCCGTCGACCGCCTCCACCACGGCCGGGAGGGCGTCGAGCGAGGCGACGGCGCCGTCGACCTGGCGCCCACCGTGGTTGGAGACGATGATCCCGTCGACCCCGTGGTCGAGCGCGAGCGCGGCGTCGCCCGGGTGCTGGATGCCCTTCAGCAGGATCGGCAGGGACGTCCGCTCGCGCAGCCGGGCGAGGTCGTCCCAGGTGAGCGACGAGCGCGAGAAGACGTCGAGGAACGTCTCGACGGCCGCCCGGGGCAGGGGTGAGCGCAGGTTGTCGCGCAGGCGGCCGGGGTAGTGGCTGGCCATCGAGTGCAGGGCGCGGACCGCTGACGGGGTCGGACGCGGCGACGGCTCGTCGGTCGGTCGCGGTGCGGCGGTGCGCGCCTCGACCAGCCGGCGGAACGCGGGGTCGCTCGTGTACTGGGCGATGCCCTCGCCGCGCGCGAACGGCAGGTACGCCAGATCGAGGTCCCGGGTGCGCCAGCCGAGCACGTGCGTGTCGAGCGTGACGACGATCGCCTCGCTCCCGATGGCCTCCGCGCGGCTCACGAACGAGTCGACGACGTCGTCGTCCTTGCTCCAGTAGAGCTGGAACCAGCGCGGTGCGTCGCCGAGCGTGCGGGCGATGTCCTCCATGGGGACGGAGGCCTGCGACGAGATCACCATCGGCAGCCCGAGGGCCCGCGCCGCCCGCGCGACCGCGTGGTCCGCGTCGGGGTGCGCGAGCTCGAGCACCCCGATCGGCGCGAACAGCAGGGGAGCGGGCAGCCGTCGGCCGAACAGCTCGACCGACGTGTCCCGCTGCTCGACGTCGACGAGCATCCGGGGCACGATCCGGTGGCGGTCGAACGCGTCGAGGTTCGCCTGTGCGGTGCGCTGGCGGCCGGCGCTGCCGGCGACGTAGGCCCAGGCGACGTCGCTCATCCGTCGTCGGGCGGCGGCCTCCAGGGCGGCGGGTTCGACCGGGACGACGGGCGTCCGGCCGTACACCCCAGCGCGGTAGATGCGGGACTGGACCGTGCGACCGACGGAGCTCACGTGCTGAGTCTGGCACCGGCCGTCACGACGACCGGGTCGGCGGGCGCCCGCGCCGCTGATCCCGCGCCTCGGTTCACCGTGTGACCGGCGTGCGTGCACGTTCGACCACGTACTCGCGGTATCCCCTGGGCTCTCGTCCGAGCAGGAGCGCCGTGGCTTCGGCCGCCTTCGGGACGACCACAGACCGCGTACCCAGGAGAGCTGCGCTGGCGACCCAGTCCGTGAGCTTGCGCCCCGTGAGCCGCCGCCGATAGATCTCGGGCCAGAGAGCGTCGTCGTTCCCTGACTGCCCCGGAGGGAAGACGCCGCTCCACGAGCACAGGGCGAGGCTCCGGGTCACGCGGTCGGGCCGTCGCCCCGGGCGATCGCGCCCAGCGCCACCATGTCGATCGGCCGCACCAGCGGGTCGGCGTGCCGGTGCACCAGCAGCCACCGCTCACCGTCGTGCCGGTACACGTGCGACACACGCAGCGACCACTCCTGGTCCGGCGTTCCGCCCACCTCGCCGTGCTGCCGCTCGATCATCACGATCACGGCCGTGTCGTTCCACGCGTGCGTCTCGACGTGCTCCAGCGTGGCCTGGCCGCGCTGGAAGTAGCCGGCAGACTCCCGCACCTCGGGGTCACGTTCCTCGTGGCGCGACGCCGGGCCGCCGTACGGCGCGAGGAGCGTGAACCCTGGTGCGTGGTGGATCAGCTCGAGGTAGCGGTCCATGTCGCCGCGCATGTAGGCATCCGCCGCCTCGGCGGTGTCGCGGAGCAGCTCCGCGAGGCGGTCATCCGTCTGGTCGATCACGACGTCCCCCTTCCGACCCGTCCAGGGTCCCACTCGACCCCGGTGCGCTCACGGTGGTTGCCTGGGTGGATGGGTGTGGTCGACGAGCTGATGGCGTTCGAGAACGACCTCGCGCGCGGGCGTGGTCGCGAGTACGAGCGGGTGCTGCACGAGGACGCGGTGGTCGTCGTGCCGGGCGCGGTGCTCACCCGGGCCGGGTGCGTGCTGGCCGTCGACGCGTCGCCGGGGTGGGACGAGGTCGAGCTCGGGGAGCCGCGGCTCGTCGAGTCGAGGTCGACGGCGACGGTGGTGTACCCGTTCGTCGGCCGGCGGGGCGGGGTGACGTACCGGGCGACGCTCTCGTCGACGTACACGCGGGACCAGCACGGCAGGTGGCGGCTCCTGGTCCACCAGCAGACCCCGCGCGACGAGCCGTCGGGTCACACGCTCCCGCGTCCGACGCAGGTCAACCTGGTCGTCGCCGACGTCGTCCGCGCGGGAGCCTTCTACCGCGACCTCGGCTGGGACGTCGGCGAACCGGCCGACCCGCACGCCGAGATCCGGTTCGACGGACTCAGCGTCGAGCTGGACGAGCACTCGTCGGTGGCGTACTGGAACAGCGGCAGCCCCGACGACGACGCGGCGGCGACGGTCCTGTCCATCCACCTGCCCAGCCGCGACGCGGTCGACGACGTCTGGACGCGGATGACCGCCCTGGGCCACGAGTCCCGGCAGCGACCGTTCGACGCGTTCTTCGGCTCGCGGTTCGCCGTCCTGGCGGACCCCGACGGTCACCAGATCGGACTGTTGAGCCCGCGGTCGGACGAGCATCGCTCGGACCCGCCGACGCCGGCGCCGGCCTGACGCGAAAACACCATGACCGACGAGGGCCGCGCACCTAGCGTCCGTCGTATGGCAGACGACGGGTTCGAGGTCCCCCGCCTCGCGCAGCTGTACGACCCGCTCGAGTCGGACCGCGCAGACCTCGACGTGTACGCCGCGACCGTCGACGAGCTCGGTGCCCGCAGCGTGCTCGACGTCGGCTGCGGCACCGGCACGTTCGCGCTGCTGCTCGCCGGGCGCGGGATCGAGGTCGTCGGCGTCGACCCGGCCGTGGCGTCGCTCGACGTCGCCCGCGCCAAGCCCGGGGCCGACGGCGTCCGATGGGTGGAGGGTGACGCGACGACGCTGCCGCCGATGCAGGTCGACCTGGCGACGATGACCGGCAACGTCGCGCAGGTGTTCGTGACCGACGACGACTGGGCGTCGACGCTGGCGGGCGTCCGCGACGCGCTGGCCCCGGGCGGTCACCTGGTGTTCGAGACCCGCGTCCCCGAGCGCGAGGCGTGGCGGGAGTGGACCCGCGACGACACGTACGAGTCGACCGACGTCGAGGGAGTCGGGCGCGTGGACACCTGGGTCGACGTGACCGAGGTGGTCGGCGACCTGGTGACCTTCCGCGCGTCCTACGTCTTCGCGTCCGACGGGGCGGTCCTCACGTCCGACTCCACGCTCCGGTTCCGCGGCCGCGAGACCGTCGAGCGGTCGCTGGCCGCGGCCGGCTTCACGGTGGTCGACGTGCGCGAGGCCCCGGACCGGCCGGGACGCGAGCTGGTGTTCGTCGCCCGCCGTTGAGGGCGAGCGGGGCGCGGCCGCTCAGCTGACCGGGAACCCGGCCGCGGAGCACTCGCTCGCGATGGTCGCGGACACGGTCGGGTAGTCGAGCGTCGCGGCGTTCGCGCCACCGGCCTCCGCTGCATCCAGTGCGCCCTGCACCCGGTCCTGGATCGAGGTGTACGCGGCGGCAAGCTCCTCGGTCGACACCGTGATCGCGTCGCCCAGCGCCGAGGCGATCGCGGCGAGCTCCTCGGTCTGCTCCTCGTCGGGCGCGGTCCCGGCGTCCTGGGCCTCGAGGACCGGGACGACCGCGACCACACGAGCGTTCAGCGAGCTCGCGCCGCCGTTGTAGAAGCGGCCGCACGCGAGCGCGGCGTTCGGCT
The DNA here is from genome assembly GCF_965229465.1 of Cellulomonas sp. Lineage (GTDB taxonomy): Bacteria > Actinomycetota > Actinomycetes > Actinomycetales > Cellulomonadaceae > Cellulomonas. Next base: position 2,676,008 of record NZ_OZ245882.1, read on the forward strand.
CCACGGGGGCGGCCGAGCTCGTGGCCGGGGCCGACGAGGACGACTCCGAGGACGTCGGGGCCGCATCCTCCCCGGCGTCGGAGCAGGCAGCGAGTGTGGTGAAGGTCAGGACGGCGATGAGGAACGAGGCAGCGCGCTTCACGGTGGATCTCCTTGCGGTGGTTCGACGAACGGGGCCGTGTGCGGCCCACCCCCTGGTTACCAGCCGGTAACAAAGTCGCCCCGCCGCTGTCCGTCACGCGGACGGCGAGGCTGCGCGCTTCCGAGCATTCGCCGCACGAATCCGCCCTGCAAGAGAAATCTGCGTGACCGACGCCACGGGCTCAGCCGTAGATGCGCTCCCGGTGCGCGGCGAACTGGCGCTTCCCGACCAGCCGCCACAGCACGCGCGCCGGTGCCGGCAGGTTGGTGCGGAGCCAGCCCGCCTGCTCGTCGCCCGGGACGACCTCCAGGATCCAGCCGAGCTGGAGGAACAGCCGGTCCTTGGGGATCGCCGACATCCCGTGCTCGTGCAGCAGCCCCCACTCGCGCTGCGACATGACCGTCGCGGCGGTCGGCAGGATCTGCGTCTCCTCCTGGCCGAGGTGCGCCAGGAGCGTGTCGCGGACCTCGTCCAGCAGCGTCGCCACCGCCTCGCGCTCGGTGGCACCTGCGGCGGCCTCCCAGGCGTCCATGAGCTCGTCGAGCTGGTCCAGCTGCGCCGCCGTGGCCGCGTGCTGGGCGCGCATGAGCCCGACGTGCAGGGCGCAGGAGGGTGCCCGCTGCTCGAGGGTGTCCCAGAGCAGCAGGTCCTCGCCCTCGTGGTGGTGGCGCAGGGCGCCGGCGAGCTCGCGCACGTGGTCGGCGACGGGGAGCATCCGGTCGGTGTCGCCCAGGTCGACGCGGCGCACCAGCACCGGGACGTCCGTGAACGCGCGCCGGAACAGCGCGTGGATGGTGAGCATGTCGGAGGTGTCGCAGCCGAGCTTCTCGGTGCTGGTGACGGTGGTCATCGTGCGTCTCGCTCTCGTGCGTCGGATCATCGGATCGCCTGTGCGTCACCAGTAAAACCAGTACGCTAGTGATGACTATGGTGGCGAGCCGTCGACGACGTCAAGGAGGTTCCCGTGCCCGACCAGCTGCTGCGATGGGTCCAGCTGGGCAGCGAGCCCGGCGTGGCCCCCGGGTCGGTCGAGCGCGTGCGGGCGCTGCTCAACACCGACGACCGGTTCCACGGCGTCGACCACCTGACCGGCGCACCCGTGGGCCTCGTGACGCTCCGCGACGCCCTGCGCCACTACCTGTCCTCCGGCGACGCGACGGGGCTCGACGCGCTCGCGGCCGCCCATCCGCTCGTCGTCAGCTTCGGCGGCGGGGCGGCCCTCGAGCCCGCGGGCGGCGACGGCGTCGTCGCGGGTCTGCTCAGCGAGGTGCACCGCGCGCACGCGTCAGGGGAGTGGACCCGCCTCAAGGCGTGCGCGAACCCCGACTGCCAGTGGGTCTACTACGACGGCTCACGCAACCGCTCCGGACGCTGGTGCTCGATGACCGAGTGCGGCGACGTGATGAAGGCCCGCGCCTACCGGCAGCGCTCGCGTCAGTCCTGATCGAGGACGAGGGCGTACATCTCCATGTCCCGGCGCTCGTCGCCGACCGTCTCCCACGACCGCAGCATCCCCTCCTGCACGAACCCCGCGCGCTCAGCCGTGCGGGCCGACGCCACGTTCCAGGGCTCGACATAGAGCTCGAGCCGCGTGACGCCCTGCACGGCCGGCGCCCACCGCACCAGGGTGCGGACCGCGTCCGCGGCGAACCCGCGGCCGCGCTGGGAGGCGACGACCCAGTAGCCGACGGTCGCGCGACCGAGGTCGAGGTCCCGCAGCCCGAGGTAGGCGTGACCGACCGCGCGGTCCGACGCGATCTCGGCGATCGCGAAGGCGTAGCCGGCGCCGGTGGCCGTCCGGTCGGACTGCCGTGCGAGGAAGGCCAGGCAGGCGTCGTCGTCGCCGCGCGCGGGGACCGACGTGATCAGCGGGATGTGCGGGTCGGTCGCCGCCTCCCGGATCGTCGGCAGGTCGGCGGTGGTGAACGCGCGCAGCCGGACGGCGTCGCCCAGGAGGGTCGGCAGGACGAGCGGGACGGTCACGCCGGTGCCAGACGGAACACCCGCAGCTCGCGGCCGGAGCGGGCGGCGTAGGTCTCGTACGCCGGCCAGACCGCGAGGAGGGCGGGCAGCAGCCGGGCGCGCTCGTCGTCGTCGGCCAGGGTAGCCACGACCGGTGTGGTGACGCCCGCGATCGTGACCGTCGCCCGTGGGTCCGCCAGCAGGTTGCCGGACCAGGCCGGGTGGTGCTCCTGCCCCCAGTTGGACCCGATGAGCACCCATCCGTCGCCGTCGACGGCGTACAGCAGCACGGCCTCCCGGCTTTCCCCGGACCGTCGGCCGGTGGTCGTGAGGATCAGCTGGGGGAGGCTCGGCCGCCCGAGGGTGCTCCAGCGTCCGCGCGACGCCTTCTGGAGCCGGCGGTCGAGGCCGGAGGTCGCCCGTCCCGCGTGCGCGAACCACCGTGTGCGGCCGAGTCGGCGGACGGCGGAGGTGAGGTCCATCCGACGAGTGTCGCCGACCGGCGGCCGACTGTGACCCACGTCGCAGCAGGTGAGGTCGGTCGCGCTGGCTGACGCGCCCCTATAGCAGACCAGCGCGCCGGACGCGCCGCCGCCGGAGTCACACCACCCCTCCGGCCCCGAGAACGGACACGTTACGGTGATGTTTCCGCCAGTCGACATCTCGCATACTGGACGGTACTGGCCAGTATCAATCAGGTAACGATCCGGCGTCAGGCTCACACCAGGCCGATATGTCCGAGCCGCCGTGACTTACCTTGTCTCTCAACTCACGGCGGACGCGCTCCACGCCGGACCGCCCCACCCCGCAGCGGCATCGCACGGGTGAGGCGCGCAGGTCAGCGTCCACCCCTTCCCAGGAGGAACATTGAAGATCAGGCGAATCAGCGCCGCGGCCGCGGTCCTCGCAGCCGGCGCCCTGGTGCTCACAGCGTGCTCCAACACCCCGACGGACACCGCGTCTCCGTCGGAGTCGGCTGCCGCGACGACGGGCGGCAACCTTGTCGTCGCCGAGACGAACGAGTTCTTCTCGTTCAACTCCTCGACGGCCAACGGCAACACGGACATCAACTCGAAGGTCTCGCTCGCGACGAACTCGAACTTCTACTACATCGACGGTGACCTCAAGGTCCAGCGCGACGAGTCGTTCGGCACGATCGAGAAGTTGAGCGACGACCCGCTGACGGTCAAGTACACCGTCAACGAGGGCGAGACCTGGTCCGACGGTGAGCCGATCGACGCTGACGACCTCATCCTCGCGTGGGCCGTCTACTCCGGCTTCTACGACGACGGCGGCGCCCCGGACGAGGAGGGCAACCCCACGACCGGCACCAGCTACTTCAGCTACGCCGGCTCCACGGAGGGCCTGAGCCTCACCGAGTTCCCCGAGATCGGTGACGACAACCGCAGCATCACGCTGACCTACTCCAAGCCGTTCTCCGACTGGGAGGTCGCGTTCGGTCTCGACCGTCCGGCCCACGTCGTCGCCAAGGGTGGCGGCCTCGCCGACGGCCAGGCGCTCATCGACCTGCTGAAGGACAAGCCCCGCGGCGACGCGGCGGCCCCGGTCCCCACCGACCCGGCCCTGAAGGCCGTCGCGGACTTCTACAACACCGCGTTCGACTCCCGGACCCTGCCCAGCGACCCGTCGCTGTACCTGTCGAGCGGCCCGTACATCGTCTCGGACGTCGTCGAGGGCCAGTCGGTCACGCTCGTCGCCAACGACAAGTACGAGGGCGACTTCGGACCGAAGCTGGACGAGATCACCGTGCGCACCATCGCGGACCCGTCCGCCATGGTGCAGGCGCTCCAGAACGGTGAGGTCGACATCATCTCGCCGCAGGCCAACGCCGACACGCTCGCCGCGCTCGAGGGTCTCGACGGTGTCGAGGTCCACAAGGGCAACCAGCTCGCGTACGACCACATCGACCTGAACTTCTCGGGTGTCTTCGCCGACCAGAACGTCCGCAAGGCGTTCCTCAAGACGATCCCCCGCCAGGCGATCCTCGACGCGATCATCACGCCGCTGGACCCCGAGGCCAAGGTCCTCGACTCCCAGCTGTTCGTGCCGGCCCAGGACGGCTACGCCGACTCGGTCGCGAACAACGGTTCGGCCGACTTCGCCGAGCCCGACATCGCGGGTGCCAAGGAGCTCCTCGCCGGCGCCACGCCGACGGTGCGCATCCTCTACAACGTCAACAACCCGAACCGCGTTGACGCGTTCACGCTGATCCAGCAGTCCGCCTCCGAGGCCGGCTTCATCATCGACGACCAGGGCGACGCCAAGTGGGGCTCGCGCCTCGGCGACGGCTCGTACGACGCGTCGATCTTCGGCTGGATCAACTCGGGTGTCGGCGTCAGCGGCGTGCCGCAGATCTTCGGCACCGGTGCTGCGTCCAACTTCAACCTGTTCACCGACCCGGCCGCCGACGAGCTCATGAGCCAGCTCATCACCACGACGGACGTCGACGAGCAGACGAAGCTGCAGCAGGAGATCGACCAGAAGATCTTCGCCGCCGACTACGGCCTGCCGTTCTTCCAGAGCGTGGGCGTCGACGCGGTCGCTGACCGGGTCGAGGGCATCGACGCGTACAACCCCAACCAGAACGGTGTCTGGTGGAACGTCTGGAACTGGAGCGTCAACGACGGCTGACCCTGGCCGCAGTAGCGCCTCACCGGACGACTGTGTGACAGTCGCCTGAACGACCGAAGGTGCCGGGTCGCCCGCCTCGCGGGGGCCCGGCACCTTCGGGTCCGCCCACAGCACGCTGATCAGGGACGACGGGGACCCTGGACGTGCACGGGCGGCGACTGATTTACGCTTGACTGTTCCCGGCACGCGGTTCGGCGTGCCGCCCCGACACCGACACCTGAGAAACGATGACCACCTACATCCTTCGACGGTTGCTCGCGTCCCTGCTGATCCTGCTGGGCGCGTCGTTCATCGTCTACATGCTCATCGCCTACTCGGGCGACCCGCTGGCCGAGATCCGGTCGAGCAACTCACCGAGCAAGGGCGATCTCATCGCCCGCCGCACGGAGCTGCTGCACCTCGACGTGCCGCCCGCGCTCCGCTACTTCATCTGGCTGAGCGGCGCCGTCAAGTGCGTGATCCCCTTCGGTGGGCAGTGCGACCTGGGCGTGACGCTCCAGAACCAGCCGGTCACGGATGCTCTGTCGGCCGCCATCCCGACGACGCTCCAGCTGGTGACGACGGCAGCGCTGCTGGCGATCCTGCTCGGCGTGACGATCGGCGTGATCACGGCGCTGCGGCAGTACAGCACCCTGGACTACTCGGTCACCTTCATCACGTTCCTCTTCTTCTCGCTCCCGGTGTTCTGGGTCGCGGTGCTGCTCAAGGAGTTCGGGGCCATCGGCTTCAACGACTTCCTTCGAGATCCCTTCATCGCGAACACCACGGTGCTGGTGATCTCGCTGGTGGTCGGCTTCGTGTGGACCGTGATCATCGCCGGGACGCTCAAGCGCCGGCTGCTGACCTTCGGGGTCGCGTTCCTGGTCACCGCGGTGGTCCTGTACTACCTGTCGGTGACGCGCTGGTTCACCACCCCGTCGCTCGGCGTCATCATCATCACCGTCACGGGGATCGCGGCCGCCTACGGCTTCACGGTCCTGTTCGCCGGCCTCCAGAACCGCAAGGCGCTGTACTCCAGCCTCATCGCGGTCGGCATCGGCATCGTCGCGTACTTCGCCATCCAGCCGCTGCTGGACGACGCGAACCTGTGGCTGATCATCGGCCTCGGGGTGCTGGCCATCGGCGTGGGCGTGCTCGTGGGCTACCTCATGGGCGGCTACGACCGGGGCCAGTCGATGAAGGCCGCCGGTCTCACCAGCTTCGCGGTCGCGATCCTCATCCTGCTGGACCGGTTCATGCAGTCCTGGCCGGACTACATGTCCAACCCGCGCATCCGCAACCGGCCCATCGCCACGATCGGCGCCGAGACCCCTAACCTCAACGGTGACTTCTGGATCACGGGGCTGGACAAGTACACCCACCTGATCCTGCCGACGATCGCGCTGATCCTCATCTCGCTGGCGTCGTACACGCGCTACTCGCGTGCGTCGATGCTCGAGGTGATGGGCCAGGACTACGTCCGCACGGCGCGGGCCAAGGGTCTGTCCGAGCGCGTCGTGGTCACGCGGCACGCGTTCCGCAACGCGATGATCCCGCTCGCCACCATCGTCGCCATCGACATCGGCGGCCTCATCGGCGGCGCGGTCATCACCGAGAACGTGTTCTCGTTCAAGGGCATGGGCCAGCTGTTCCTCACCGGCCTGCACAACATCGATCCGAACCCGGTCATGGGCGTGTTCCTGGTGACCGGCATCACCGCGGTCGTGTTCAACCTGCTGGCCGACCTCACGTACTCGGCCCTCGACCCGCGAGTGAGGGTGAAGGCATGACCGCCATCCTGGAGAACACGGCGGACGTCCCGCCGAACCCGACCGCGCCCGAGAGCGGCGAGGACGTCAAGGGCCTCAGCCAGGGACGCATCGTCCTCAAGCGGTTCTTCGGCCACACCGGCGCCGTCGTCAGCATCGTCGTGCTGCTCGGGGTGCTCGTCCTGGCCGTCTCGGCCATCGGCGTGGGCCCGATCCCCGGCTGGTGGAAGTACAGCTACCTCCAGACGCCGCCTCTGGTGGACGGGGGCCGGCCGACTCTCCAGGTGTTCCCGTTCTCGCTGGGGGATCACCCGTTCGGGCAGGACCGGGTCGGTCGCGACCTGTTCGCGATGACCATGCGCGGCACGCAGATCTCGATGGTGATCATGGTGCTCGTGGGGGCGATCGCCGCCCTCGTCGGCGTGCTCATCGGGTCGAGCGCGGGCTTCTTCCGTGGCAAGACCGAGGCCGTGCTCATGCGGTTCACGGACATGATCATCATCATCCCGGCGCTCATCGCAGCGGCCGTCGTGGCCAACGCGGCGCGCAGCGTCCTCGCCCTGGCCGTGTTCCTCGGCCTGGTGTCGTGGACGGGCATGGCGCGTCTGGTGCGCGGTGACTTCCTCACCCTGCGCGAGCGGGAGTTCGTCGACGCCGCGCGCCTCGCCGGTGCGTCGAACAGCCGGATCATCTTCAAGCACATCCTGCCGAACGCCGTCGGCGTCATCACGGTGAACACCACGCTGCTCATGTCGGCCGCCATCCTCACGGAGACGGCGCTCAGCTACGTGGGCCTCGGGGTGAAGTCCCCGGACGTCTCGCTCGGTTCGCTCATCAGCGCCAACCAGGCGGCCTTCGCGACTCGGCCGTGGTTGTTCTGGTGGCCCGGCATCTTCATCGTGATCATCTGCCTGACCATCAACTTCATCGGCGACGGCCTGCGCGACGCGTTCGACCCCCGTCAGAAGAAGCTCGCGCTGCGCCGGGTCAAGGAGACGCGCGAGCGTCCCGACCTGTACCCGGGCACCAGGGCGCCGGACCACCTCACCAGCGGTGGCTCGACCACCATCGCGGCCGGCGGGCTGTACGAGTCGCTCGACCGGCCGGCGGACATGGGCGAGGACAACGACGACGGCGAGGGCCGGCGGTGACGTCAGGTCAGCGCCACGACCACCACACCGAGCAGCGCCAGGGCCAGCAGCACGATCGCCACGCGGTTCCAGCGGGTGACCACCGGGGTGTCGTCCGCGACACCGAGGGCCAGCTCCTCGCTCTCGACCAGCTGCTCCCAGCGGTGGCGCACGAGGGCGGCCACGTAGCCGGACGGGGCGCTGCGCAGCTCGCCGATGGCGACGGCGCCGCGCGAGTCGCGGGCCCGGCGGGACGTTCCCGCCAGCTCGTCCTTCCCGGCGGTGAGCACCTGGTGGCGGCCCGGGCCCGGCGCCGCCCACGCGCGGTAGCGCCCGGTCGGGGTCACCAGGGTCAGCGAGTACTGGGTGTCGACGTCGATGAGCGCGGCCCACGGCACCGTGACGGTGCGCAGAGGGTTGACCATCGTCACGCCCTCGTCGGTGACGTCGACGCGCGGGTGCCAGAACACCAGCCACGCCAGCAGGCCGAGCGCGAGCGCGAGCGGCAGCGCCCGCAGCACGGCGATCGTCCCGTCCTCGAAGCCCCGCGCGGCCGTCAGCCCCGCGATCACCACCCAGGCGGCGATCGTGGACACATATCTGCTGCGCGGCCTGTACGACAGGCCGCCACCGTCGGCACGCATGCCCGCATGATCTCAGGAGTCACACGATGACCGATACGACCTCCCAGGACGCACCCGTCCTCCAGGTCAAGGACCTGTCCGTCGACTTCGCCGTGGACAAGAAGTGGATCCCCGCGGCGATCGACGTGAGCTACGACGTCCACGCCGGCGAGGTCCTCGCCATCGTGGGGGAGTCGGGCTCGGGCAAGTCCGTCAGCTCGATGGCCCTGCTCGGCCTGCTGCCCAAGAACGCGCGCATCACGGGCTCCATCAAGCTGATGGGCCAGGAGATGAGCGACATGTCGTCGTCGAAGGTGCGGGAGATCCGCGGCAACGACATCGCCATGATCTTCCAGGAGCCGATGACGGCGCTGAACCCGGTCTACACGATCGGCGCGCAGATCATCGAGGCCCTGCGGCTGCACAACATGATGTCGCCGACGCAGGCCCGGGACCGGGCGCTCGAGCTGCTGACCATGGTGGAGCTGCCCGACCCGGTCAAGGCGTTCAACTCCTACCCGCACCAGCTCTCGGGCGGCCAGCGGCAGCGCGCGATGATCGCGCAGTCGCTGTCCAACGACCCGGTGCTGCTCATCGCCGACGAGCCGACGACCGCGCTCGACGTCACGGTGCAGGCCGAGATCCTCGACCTGATGCGCAACCTGCGCGACCACCTGCACTCGGCGGTCATCCTCATCACGCACGACATGGGCGTGGTCGCGGACCTGTCCGACCGCATCGCCGTCATGCGTCGCGGCCTGATCGTCGAGACGGGCACCGCGACCGAGATCTTCACCAACCCGCAGCACCCGTACACCCAGGAGCTGCTCGCGGCCGTCCCGCACCTCGGTGCCGCGGACTCGACGGGCGAGGAGATCGACCTCACGGCCGCACTGGCCGCGGCGACCGGCAACGAGGACGCCATCGCGGTGGACTCGGAGGAGCTCGCGCGGCGCGAGGCGGCGAACAAGAGGGCGCTGGAGGTCTCCGAGCGGGCGCGGCGCGCGACCGAGGTCGAGGGGACCACCCCGATCCTCGAGCTGGTCGACGTGGCCATCGAGTACCCGAAGCAGGGCCGCATCCCCGCGTTCCGCGCGGTCGAGGGCGCCAACCTGATCATCCGGCCCGGCGAGGTCGTCGGCCTGGTCGGCGAGTCGGGCTCCGGCAAGACCACCATCGGGCGCGCGGCCGTGGGCCTGCTGCCCGTGGTCGAGGGCACCCTCACGGTGGCCGGCGTCGAGCTGACCAAGCGGGACTCCAAGAAGCTCCGGTCGCTGCGGCGCAAGGTCGGCATGGTCTTCCAGGACCCGTCGTCGTCGCTGAACCCGCGGCTGCCCGTCGGTGAGAGCATCGGCGAGCCGATGTACCTGGCGGGGCTGGCCAAGGGCGACGCGCTCCAGAAGCGGATCGAGGAGCTGCTCGACCAGGTCCAGCTGCCGCGCAGCTACCGCAACCGCTACCCGCACGAGCTGTCCGGCGGGCAGAAGCAGCGCGTCGGCATCGCGCGCGCCATCTCGCTCTCCCCGGAGCTCCTCGTCGCCGACGAGCCGACGTCCGCCCTGGACGTGTCGGTGCAGGCCACCGTGCTCGAGCTGCTCCAGGACCTCCAGGCGCGCCTGAAGTTCGCCTGCCTGTTCGTCACGCACGACCTCGCGGTCGTCGACGTGCTGGCCGACCGGATCGCCGTCATGCGGCGCGGCGTGATCGTCGAGCAGGGCACGCGCGACGCGATCCTGCGCAACCCGCAGGAGGCGTACACGCAACGGCTCATCGCCGCGGTGCCGCTGCCGGACCCGGAGAAGCAGCGCGAGCGTCGCGAGCTGCGCGCCCTGCTGCTCGACCGGTCCTGACGCCGGAGCAGAGACGTCCCCCCGCGGGCCCGGTCGGAGCGATCCGACCGGGCCCGCGTGGCGTCCGCGACGTGGACGAGATGTCCGACAGAGTTCAGTTGCGGGTGTGATCGACCGATATCGCTCGCATGGGTGGTTTCGTCCGGAGCGGAGGTCGTGGTGCGGCGTAGGTGGCTGGCAGTGTCAGGGGCCGTGGTGGCGCTGGTGATGGTCGCCGCGTGCACCTCGGAGGCGCCGGAGCCGACGCGCACGGACACGGTCGTGGTCGCCGTGGCAGCGCCGTTCACGTCCCTGAACGGGGGCACCGCCGAGGGTCGCGGCCCCGGCAGCACCCTGGTGCGCTCCCTCGTGCAGGCGGGGTTCGTCTCGCTCGACGAGGACGGTGCCGCGGTCGTCGACGAGAGCTTCGGCACGGTCGAGAAGGTCAGCGACGCACCCCTGACCGTGCGGTACACCATCGACCCGGCGGCGACCTGGTCCGACGGCACCGCCGTCACCCCGGCCGACCTGCTCCTCGAGTGGGCGGCGCGCAGCGGCCAGCTCGACGACGTGACGCCCGAGCTCGACGCCCAGGGCGGTGTGGTGAACAACGACGAGCTGGACGCCGGCGTGGCGTTCGCGGCGGCGTCACCCGCTCTCGTGCAGGCGCAGCAGCTGCCCGCCGTCGAGGGCGCGACGCTCACCCTGACCTACGCGACCCCGGTGGCCGACTGGCAGGTGGCGCTCGACGTCAACCTCCCGGCGCACGTGGTCGGGCAGACCGCGCTCGGCGTGGAGGACCCGGCGGCGGCTGCCGCGGCGGTGTCGACGGCGATCGCCCAGGAGGACAAGGTCGCGCTGAGCTCGATCTCGAAGACCTGGCGCGCGGGCTTCGACGCCGACACCCTCGCACAGCACGTCGACCAGGCCGTCTCGACGGGGCCCTACGCGGTCGACGTCATCGTCCCGGGGGAGCGCGTCGAGCTGGTCCGCAACGACGAGTACCAGGGCGACGATGCGGCACGGTACGAGCGCGTCGTGGTCCGCAGCGACCTGGACCCGCTGGCGGAGGTCGAGGCGCTGGCCGCCGGGGCGGTCGACGTGGTGACGCCGACGGACACGACCGACGTCCTCGACGCGCTGGCGGAGGTGGCCGGTGCGCGGGTGCGCACGGGTGGCGACAGCACGCTCCAGCTCCAGCTCCAGTCCGCCGGCGGGGGAGCGTTCGATCCCGCCACCTACGCAGGGGACGCAGCGGTCGCGTCGGCCGTGCGCCGGGCGTTCCTGCTCACCGTCCCGCGGGACGCCCTCGTCGCCACCGTCGTCGCCCCGCTGTGGCCGGAGGCGGTCGTGGCGGGGGCGGTGCTCCCGACGGTGGGCCCGGACGCCGGGGGTGACGTGGCGCCCAGCGGTCCGGCGGACATCGCGGGGGCGCGCCGGCTGCTCGCGGAGGCCGGGGTGACCGCGCCCGTGACGGTGCACGTCCTGGCCAACACCACCGACCCGCTCCGCGCCACGATGCTCGCGCTGATCACCGCCTCGGCGTCGGACGTCGGGTTCGAGGTCGAGCCGTACACCCCGGTGGTCGGGCTGGGCCCAGACCTCGCGGGCGCCCCCACCGCCTGGGACGCAGCCCTGGTGCCGGTGCCCCAGGCCGACCTGCCGGTCGACTCGGTGGTCGCACGGTGGCGGACGGGCGGCGCGACGAACGTCACGGGCTGGACCGATGCCGCGACGGACGCGGCGACCACCACCCTCGCGCAGGCCCTCGACCCCACGGCCGTCGACGACCAGCTGGCCGCCGTCGCGACGAGCCTGGACGCCGGTGGGGCGGTGCTCTCGCTGGTCCGGCAGCCGGTCGTCGTCGCCTCCCGGGCGTCCGCCGCGGCGACCGCGGGCAGCACGCCGGTCGCGCCCGACATCGAGCCGTTGGCGCTCGGTCGTGCGGATCTGACGTCCTGGTGGGCGTGGGCGCGCGCCGGCGACTGACGTGGGTCTGGTCACCTTCTGACGCGGCCGGACGGGTGTACGGGTAGAATCGATCGGCGCGGCCGACGACCCGGCGCGCTCCCCACCTTCTGAGATGAGTTCCCCCATGTCTGAGCCCACGACTGCGCCGGCAGCGCACACGTCGTCTGCCGGCACGAGCGTGCGCAACGACCTGCGCAACGTCGCCATCGTCGCGCACGTCGACCACGGCAAGACGACGCTGGTCGACGCGATGCTGTGGCAGTCCGGCTCGTTCGGCAGCCACGCCCACGTGGACGAGCGCGCGATGGACTCCGGCGACCTGGAGCGCGAGAAGGGCATCACGATCCTCGCCAAGAACACGGCGATCCGGTACACGGGTCCCGCGGCGGCGGAGATCGGCGAGCCCGGCGGCATCACCATCAACGTCATCGACACCCCCGGCCACGCCGACTTCGGCGGTGAGGTCGAGCGCGGCCTGTCCATGGTCGACGGTGTCGTCCTGCTGGTCGACGCGTCCGAGGGCCCGCTGCCGCAGACGCGCTTCGTGCTCCGCAAGGCGCTGGTCGCCAAGCTGCCCGTGATCCTCGTCGTGAACAAGACGGACCGCCCCGACGCCCGGATCACCGACGTCGTCCACGAGGCCACCGACCTGCTGCTGGGTCTGGCGTCGGACCTGCACGAGGACGTCCCGGACCTGGACCTCGACGCGATCCTCGACGTGCCCGTCGTGTTCGCCGCCGCCAAGGCCGGCCGCGCGTCGCTGAACCAGCCCGCCGACGGCGGCCTGCCGGACTCGGAGAACCTCGAGCCGCTGTTCAAGACCATCCTCGAGCGGATCCCCGCACCCACCTACACCGAGGGCGCGCCGCTCCAGGCGCACGTCACCAACCTCGACGCGTCGCCGTTCCTCGGCCGCCTCGCGCTGCTGCGGGTGTTCAACGGCACGATCCGCAAGGGGCAGACCGTCGCGTGGGCCCGCTCGGACGGCACCATGCAGAACGTCAAGATCACGGAGCTGCTGGAGACCAAGGCGCTCGAGCGCGTCAGCACGGACTCCGCGGGCCCCGGTGACATCGTCGCCGTCGCCGGCATCGAGAACATCACCATCGGCGAGACGCTGACCGACCCCGACGACCCGCGTCCGCTGCCGCTCATCACGGTCGACGACCCGGCGATCTCGATGACGATCGGCATCAACACCTCCCCGCTGGCCGGCCGCGGCGGCAAGGGCCGCAAGGTCACCGCCCGCCAGGTCAAGGACCGCCTCGACAAGGAGCTCGTCGGCAACGTCTCGCTCCGCGTCCTGCCCACCGAGCGTCCCGACGCCTGGGAGGTCCAGGGCCGCGGGGAGCTCGCGCTCGCCATCCTGGTCGAGCAGATGCGTCGCGAGGGCTTCGAGCTCACCGTCGGCAAGCCGCAGGTGGTCACCAAGAAGGTCGACGGCCACGTGCACGAGCCCGTCGAGCGCATGACGATCGACGTCCCCGAGGAGTACCTCGGCGCCGTGACCCAGCTGCTCGCGCAGCGCAAGGGCCGCATGGAGACCATGTCGAACCACGGCACCGGCTGGGTCCGGATGGAGTTCCTGGTGCCGGCGCGTGGCCTCATCGGCTTCCGCACGCGGTTCCTCACGGACACCCGCGGCACCGGCATCGCGTCGTCCATCGCCGACGGCTACGAGCCCTGGGCCGGTCCGATCGACACCCGCGTCAACGGCTCGCTCGTCGCCGACCGCCCCGGTGCCGTGACGCCGTTCGCCATGATCAACCTCCAGGACCGCGGCTCGTTCTTCGTCGAGGCCACGCAGGAGGTCTACGAGGGCCAGATCGTCGGCGAGAACTCGCGCAACGAGGACATGGACGTCAACATCACCAAGGAGAAGAAGCTCACCAACATGCGCTCCGCGGCGGCGGACAACTTCGAGAACATCATCCCGCCGCGCAAGCTCACGCTGGAGGAGTCCCTGGAGTTCGCCCGCGAGGACGAGTGCGTCGAGGTGACGCCGGACATCGTGCGCATCCGCAAGGTGGTGCTCGACCAGTCCGAGCGTGCGCGCATCACGGCCCGCTCCAAGCGCTCCTGATCCCTGCATGACCCGCACGCCCGGTGGTCTGCTGGCGGTGCACGCGCACCCCGACGACGAGTCGCTGACCACCGGCGCGCTGCTGGCCGCGTGGGCGGCCTCGGGTCGTCCGGTCACCCTGGTGACCTGCACGCGCGGCGAGCGCGGAGAGGTCATCGGAGAGCGGCTGGCCCACCTCGAGGGGGACGGGCCGGCGCTCGCCGAGCACCGGGACCACGAGCTGGACGGTGCCGTGGCGGCCCTCGGCGTCCGCGACCGGGTCTACCTGGACGCGGTTCCTCCGACCGCGGACCAGCGCTTCGAGGACTCGGGCATGGCGTGGGTCGGCGCCGGTCGCGCCGGGCGTCCCGACGAGATCCCCCCCGCTGCGTTCGTCCGGGTGGGCCTCGAGGAGGCCGCCGAACGGCTCGCCCGGGTGATCCGCTCGCGTCGCCCGGACGTCGTCGCCACCTACGAGCCCGGCGGCGGCTACGGGCACCCGGACCACGTGCGCACGCAGCAGGTGACCCAGCGGGCCGTCGAGCTCGCGGGCGCCCGGTCCGACGACGCCTCGCCGGGGTACGCCGTGCCCGTCGTCCTGTGGGTGGTGCAGGGGTGCGACGCCCTCCGACGCGGCCTGCGCGCCCTCGGCCCTGCGCGCCACGATCTCGAGCTCCCTGACCCGACCGCGGAGCTGCCGTCGGTGGCCGTGCCCGACGACGAGATCGACGTGGAGGTCGCGGTGCTCCCCGTCCGCGACCGTGTCCTGGACGCGCTGCGCTCCCACGCCACCCAGGTGCAGGCGGTGCGGGCCGTCGACGGCGACAACGCCCTGGTGGCCTCCTACGCCCTGAGCAACGGCATCCTGGCGCCGGTGCTGCCGACCGAGACCTACCGTCGCGGGACGGGCGGCTCCGGTGCGCCGGTCGTCTGGCCCGTCGGCGTGCGCCCGGTAGCCTGACGCGCGTGCAACGCCTCTCCACCGGCGCGACCGGCGCGATCCTCGCGTCCCTCCTGCTCGGCACCGTCGTCGGAACCCTGGGCACCGTGATGCACCGCAGCATCCAGCCCTGGGGTGTCGTCGTGTGCCTCGCGCTGGCCTTCGTCGCCGCCGTGACGGTGCGGGCCTGGGCCGGGCTCGTCGCGCTCGCCGGCTACGCGGTGGGCCTCGTCGTGTCCGTCCAGGTCCTGTCCCAGCGCGGGCCCGGCGGGGACGTCCTGGTGCCCGACGGCCAGGGGCTCGGCTGGGTGTGGGTGCTGGGGTCGATCGTCGTCACCATCGTGGCGGGCGTCCTGCCGGGCAGGCTGTTCGACGACCGGCCACGGGCGCCGCGGCCGCACCAGGTCTCGGCCCATCCCGACGGGCCGGACGCGGCACCGTGAGCGAGGCCGTGGCACCCGACGTGTTCCGCGCGGCGGTCGGACGACTGCCCGCCGGCGTCGCCGTCATCACCCTGCGGTGGCGCGGCACGCTGCACGCGATGACGGCCAGCGCGATCACGTCGGTGTCGCTCGATCCGCCGATGCTCCTGTTCTGCGTCCACACCGACGCCCGGTTCCGGGACGCGCTCGACGACGTGGACACCTGGTCGGTGAGCGTCCTGGCCGACGACCAGGGTCATACCGCCGACTGGCTCGCGTCCCCGGGGCGCCCGGCGATCGACCAGCTGGCGCGCGTGCCGCACCGGCCGGCGCCCGTCTCGGACGCCGTGTGGGTCGACGGGGCGGCGGCGTGGTTCGACTGCCGGACCGAGTCGGTGCACCGCGCCGGGGACCACGACGTCGTCGTCGGATCCGTGCTCGCCGCGGAGCAGGGGTCGGCCGACGCCGGCGGCCTGGTGCACCTGCGCGGACGGCTGCGCCCGGTCCGCTGAGGTCCGTCCCGGAGCCGCGCGGGGTCCACGGCGCGCAGTCGGGTGAGAACGCCGTCGCAGGTCGCGGCGCGGACGTGCGGCTCAGGCCGGGCACGTAGACTCCGCGCGGACGCGTTGTGCGCGTGTGGAGCAGCAGGGGAGCAGGATGAGCAACGGCACGGACCGCGACGAGCCCGGACAGCGCAGCGACGAGGGGCCGCAGACGCCTGCCCCGACCGGTGCGAGCGGTCCGTCCTCCGACCCGGTGTGGCCCGTGTGGGGCGGTGCGGGTGCGCCGACGCCCGTCGCCGAGCCGAGCAGTCCTGCCGACGAGAGCGAGCCCGCCGCGGACGACGTGGCCGACGAGAGCGCAGGCGCCGAGGAGACCGCCGGGGATCACCCCGCGGCCGACGAGGTCCCGGCCGACCAGGCCGCTGGTGATGAGCCGGTCGCAGATGAGGTCGCGGTTGATGAGGCTGCTGGTGACGAGCCGGTCGCGGTTGACGAGGTCGCTGGTGATGAGCCGGCCGCTGATGAGGTCGCGGGTGACGAGGCCGTTGGTGACGAGCCGGCCGCTGACGAGTCCGGTGATCCCGCGGTCGCCGACGCCGTGGTCGTCGACGACGCCAGTGGTGACGAGGCGACGGTCGTCGATGTGGCTGCCGACGAGGCGACGGTCGTCGATGTGGCTGCCGACGAGGGCGCCGGTGACCCGCCGGTTGTCGACGAGGCTGCGGTGGACGTCGCCGAGGCCGACGGGCCGACCGCCGACGACGCGGGGACGGATGACGCGGCCGACGGGGCCGAGTCCGTCGCCGAGCCGACCGGCGTGGACACGACCGACGCACCCGAGGGCGTCGACGAGGCCAGCCGGCCCGACGCCGGATCCGACGAGCCCACCGAGACACTCGACGGGGTTGCCGCCGAGGCCGAGGTGGACCCCGCGGACGCCGACATCGACGTGCCGCCCGCCGTCCAGGACCCGTCCGCCGAGCCCGAGGACGCCGTCGCCGACGAGTCCGTGATCGTCGCGTCGGACGATCGCGCGAGCGCCGTGGACGAGCAGGTCGACGCCGGCTCCAGCGCGGTCGACCCGATCGCGGGTGCGCCCGTCGACGGCTCGGCTGCCGACGAGCCGGACGAGCCCGTCGCAGCGGCTGCCGACGAGTCTGACGCGCCCGTCGCCGCGTCTGCCGACGAGTCTGACGAGCCTGTCGCAGCGTCTGCCGACGAGTCTGACGAGCCTGTCGCCGCGGGAGCGGTCGCGGCGACCGAGCCGACGACCGCCGGACCGACCACCCCCGCGCCGAGCACAACCGGCTCGTCGACCCCCGGACGCGACGACGCGACCGCGGTCATCGCTCCCGTGGCCGCCGCCGCGAGCACGCCCGCACCCCCGGCCGCCGCGCCGCCGGCGCCCCCTGCGTCGCCGCCGCCCGTCGGGACCCTCTCCGCACCGGTCACCCGCACGGTGCCCGTGAATAACGCGCCGAGCCGGGCCACCACACCGGCAGCCGCAGCGGCTGCGACCGCAGTGGCCGCCACGGCCGTGGCACCGACAACCGTCGGCACCGTCGCGACCCCGGCCGCCGCGCCGACCGCGCCCGTCGGGGCCCCGACTGCACCCGTCGCAGCACCGACCGCGCCGATCCCGTCGGGCCCGGTTCCCCCGAGCGCCCGCCCGGGAGCAGCAGCCACCGCTCCTCCGCCCAGTCCCATCCCGTCCGGCCCGGTGCCGCAGTCGGACCGCAAGGAGTCCCCGCTCGACGTGTTCGAGGCCGAGGACGGCAAGCGGCGCTGGCCGCGCCGGCTCCTGCTGGTCCTGGGGATCGTGCTCGTGCTGGGCGCCGTGTACGTCGGGGCGTCGTACGCCCTCGCGGACCGGGTGCCGCGCGGCGCCTCGGTCGCGGGTGTGGACGTCGGCGGTCTGCCGTCCGCCGACGCGGTCGCGTTGCTGGACGACGAGCTGGCGGACGCCACGACGCAGCCGATCGAGGTCGTCGCCAACGACGTCCAGGCGACGATCGACCCGACCGCTGCGGGGCTGACGTTCGACGCCCAGGCCACGGTCGACCGGCTCACCGGGGTGGACCTGGCGGACCCGGGACGGCTCTGGGCGCACCTCGTCGGAGTCGGCGCGCAGGACCCCGTCACGTCGGTCGACGACGACGCGCTCTCGGCGGCGATCGGCGACCTCGGGACCTCGCTCGCACTTCCGCCGGTGGACGGCACGGTCGTGTTCGTCGACGCCACCGCGCAGTCGACCGACGCGGTGGACGGGTGGGACCTGGACCAGCCGGGAGCCGCGGACACGCTGGAGTCCGACTGGCTGGTCGCCGCCCGCCCGATCGAGCTGCCGACCGTGACGGTCGAGCCCGACATCACGCAGGCCGAGACCGACGCCACGCTGGTGACCGCCCGGAAGGTCACGTCGGCGCCCGTCTCCGTGGCGGTCGAGGGCCGGACCGCGATGCTGGACGCGGCGACCCTCGCGGCGAACGCCTCGTTCGTGCCGACCGACGGGAACCTCGCGCTCCAGATGAACGGCGAGGGCATCGCGGCGGCGGTCCTGGCGCAGCTGCCCGACCTGCTGACCCAGTCCGCGGACGCGCACTTCGAGTTCGTGAACGACGCCCCGGTGATCATCCCCGGCACGCCCGGCACGTCACTGGATCCCGTGGCGCTGGCCGCGGGCGTGGGTACGGCCGCCACGGCGAGCGATCGCACGGCACCCGTGGAGCTCGTCGAGGCGGACCCGTCCCAGTCGACGGCGGAGCTCGAGGCGCTGGGCGTCAAGGAGATCGTCTCGGAGTTCTCCACCCCGCTGAACAGCGAACCGCGGCGCACCATCAACATCACCAACGGCGCGAGCAAGATCAGCGGCACGCTGATCCGCCCGGGGGAGACCTTCAGCCTGACCGAGGCGCTCGGCCCGATCGACGCGGCGCACGGCTACGTCGAGGCGGGCGCGATCGTCAGCGGCGAGCACACGGACGCGTGGGGCGGCGGCCTGAGCCAGGTGTCGACGACCACCTACAACGCCGGCTTCCTGGCCGGGTTCGAGGACATCGAGCACCGCCCGCACAGCGAGTGGTTCTCCCGGTACCCCGAGGGCCGCGAGGCGACGATCTTCACGGGCACGCTCGACATGCGCTGGAAGAACAACACGCCGCACGGCGCGCTGGTGCAGGCCTGGGTGTCGGGTGGCCGGGTCTACGTCCGCATCTGGGGCACCAAGTACTGGACCGTCGAGTCGAGCACCAGCCCTCGCTCGGGCGTCGTGGCTCCGACCACCGTGTACTCGCAGTCGCCCACGTGCGAGGCCCAGGGCGCGGGGAACCCGGGCTTCTCCGTCACGGTCACGCGCCGGACGTACCTGAACGGCACGCTCGAGAAGACCGAGTCCAACTCGTGGCGCTACAAGCCGCAGAACAAGATCATCTGCGGTGCCCCGCCGGCGGCGACGCCCCCAGCGACGCCGTAGCTAGGTGTCGGTCGTCCGCCGGCGCCGCTCGACCGGCGCCGGGGGCACGACCTTGGTGAGCACGATGTCGGCGGCGGGGACCCGCACGTTCCCGCGCCGCGTGCGCACCAGGACGCCGTCGTCGTCGACCTCGAGCAGGTCCCCGAGCACGTCCGTGTGCTGGGGGACGTGCACGCCGGGGCGCTCGGGCTGCGGTGCCGTCAGGTCGTCGCGCAGGCGCCGCACGACCACGCGGATCCCCGGTGACCAGGCGCGCCACGCCTCGGCGGTCATCGGGGGCACCGGTGTCCCAGCCGTGGACAGCGCGTCGCGGGCAGGTGCATGTGAGCGATACTAGGAGGACCCCTGGCCTGTGGAGGACCGACCGTGACGTATGTGATCGCCGAGCCCTGCGTGGACGTCAAGGACAAGGCGTGCATCGAGGAATGTCCCGTGGACTGCATCTACGAGGGCAAGCGGTCGCTGTACATCCACCCGGACGAGTGCGTGGACTGCGGCGCCTGCGAGCCGGTGTGCCCGGTCGAGGCCATCTACTACGAGGACGACGTCCCCGAGCAGTGGACCGAGTACTACAAGGCGAACGTCGAGTTCTTCGACGACCTCGGCTCGCCCGGTGGCGCGGCCAAGATGGGTGAGATCCCCAAGGACCACCCGATCATCGCGACGCTGCCGCTGCGCGTGCACGGCGACTGACGCCAGCTTCGTGGGCCTCCAGACCGGCGCCCTGCCCGACTTCCCCTGGGACACCCTGACTCCGTTCGCGGACGTCGCGCGCGCGTTCCCCGGCGGCATCGTCGACCTCTCCGTCGGCACGCCCGTCGACCCGACGCCCGCGGTCGTGCAGCAGGCGCTCGCGGACGCGGCGGACTCGCCGGGCTATCCGACGACGCACGGAACCCCCGCGCTGCGGCACGCCGTCGTCGACTGGTTCGCGCGTCGACGCGGTGTGCGCGGCCTCGACCCGGCCGCGGTGCTGCCCACGGTCGGGTCCAAGGAGCTGGTCGCGTTCCTGCCGTCGCTGCTCGGCCTCGGCGCGGGTGACGTGGTCCTGCACCCGTCCGCCGCCTACCCGACGTACGACGTGGGTGCCCGGCTGGCGGGGGCCACCCCGGAGCCGACCGACGACCCGGTGTCGCGCCTCACGGGACGCGCCGACGTGCGGCTCGTGTGGCTGAACTCCCCGGGCAACCCCGACGGCTCGGTGCTCGGCGTGGACCAGCTGCGCGCCGTCGTCGACGCCGCCCGGGCGTCGGCCCAGCCGGTCGTCGTCGCCTCGGACGAGTGCTACGCCGAGCTGGGCTGGGACGAGCCGTGGGCGTCGTCCGGCGTGCCGAGCATCCTGGACCCGCGGGTGACCGGCGGCGACCTCACCGGGCTGCTCGCGGTGTACTCGCTGTCCAAGCAGTCGAACCTCGCGGGGTACCGGGCCGCCTTCGTCGCCGGCGACCCCGCGCTCGTGGCCCAGCTGCTCGAGGTGCGCAAGCACGCCGGCATGATCGTGCCGGGCCCGGTGCAGGCGGCGATGACGGCGGCGCTCGCCGACGACGCGCACGTCGCGGCTCAGCGGACCGTCTACGGTCGCCGTCGTCGCGTGCTGCGGGCCGCGTTCGAGAGCGCGGGCTACGTGGTCGACCGCTCACACGCGGGGCTCTACCTCTGGGTCCGCCCCGAGGCTGGTGACCAGGACAGCTGGGCCACCGTCGCCGATCTGGCCTCCGTCGGAATCCTCGCCGCGCCGGGGGCGTTCTACGGTGACCCGGTGCACGTGCGGGTCGCGCTGACCGCGCCGGACGAGCGGATCGCCGAGGCGTCCGCACGGCTCTCGGGGGCGTGAACCGCAACGTGTGATCGTGGTCACACCAGTACCAACGTCTGATCGAGGATTGGTCACGCCCGGCCCAGCGCGGGTACCGTCGATCCACGCCAACGAGGGCGCGCACGCGCACGCCCATCAGGACGTCGTCGCCGATGACCGGACGCGCGGGGGCAACCCCCGCCTGGACGGACGTCGCAGGAGAGGAACACCATGTCGGACGTCGTCACCGCGGTTCACATGCCCGTCCAGCTGATCGTCGACGGGCAGTCGAAGGACCTGCCGATCGTGACCGCGTCCGAGGGCAACGACGGCATCGTCGTCTCCTCGCTGCTGCGTGACACGGGCCTGGTCACCGTGGACCCGGGGTTCATGAACACCGCGTCGTGCGAGTCGAAGATCACCTACATCGACGGCGACGAGGGCATCCTGCGCTACCGCGGATACCCCATCGAGCAGCTGGCCGAGCACTCCACGTTCCTCGAGGTCGCCTACCTCCTGATCCACGGCGCGCTGCCGACCCCCGTGGAGCTCGACGCGTTCGAGGAGCGGGTCAACCGCCACACGCTGGTGCACGAGGACTTCCGCACGTTCATGGGGACGTTCCCGCGGCACGCGCACCCGATGGCCGTGATGTCGTCGGCCATCAACGCGCTGTCCACGTTCTACCCGGAGTCGCTGGACCCGTTCGACCCCGAGACGGTCGAGCTGGCCACCGTGCTGATCCTGGCCAAGACGCGGACCATCACGTCCTACGTGCACCGTGCGTCCAAGGGCGAGCCGCTGCTGTACCCCGACTACTCCCGCGGGTACGTCGAGGACTTCCTGCGCATGACGTTCGCGGTGCCGTACCAGCAGTACGAGGCGGACCCGGTGGTCGTCTCCGCGCTCGACCAGCTGCTCATCCTGCACGCGGACCACGAGCAGAACTGCTCGACGTCGACCGTGCGCATCGTCGGCTCCAGCCAGGCCAACCTGTACGCGTCCGTCGCGGCCGGCATCAACGCGCTGTCCGGTCCGCTGCACGGCGGGGCCAACGAGGCCGTGCTGAAGATGCTCACCGAGATCCAGGCGAACGGCGGCGACGCCACCGACTTCATGAAGCGCGTGAAGGACAAGGAGCCCGGGGTGCGCCTCATGGGCTTCGGGCACCGGGTCTACAAGAACTACGACCCCCGCGCCGCGATCGTGAAGAAGAGCGCCGACTCCGTGCTCGAGGCCCTCGGCCACAACGACGAGCTCCTCGACCTCGCGCGCGGGCTCGAGGAGATCGCCCTCTCGGACGACTACTTCATCTCGCGCAAGCTGTACCCGAACGTCGACTTCTACACGGGCCTCATCTACAAGGCGATGGGCTTCTCCGAGGAGATGTTCACCCCGCTGTTCGCGCTCGGCCGGATGCCCGGCTGGATCGCCCAGTGGCGCGAGATGATGACCGACCCGCAGACGAAGATCGGCCGTCCCCGGCAGATCTACACGGGCGCAACAGCTCGCGACTACGTGGGGCCGGACGCCCGCTGACTGTCCGGCTGGTCGGCGGCCGCGTCAGGCGAGCTCGCGACCACGTGGGGCCCGACGCCCGCTAGCTCGCCACGGTGAGGCGGACGCTGCCCGGGGCAAGCGGCTCACCGGTCGCCCAGGTCCCGCCCGTGCGGTCCCAGGTGCGGTCGGCGACCGCCACGGACGTCAGCTGGAGCGGCTGGGCCACGGACACCGCCCACTGCGCGACCGCCCAGTCCAGCCGTACGCGGTCGGCGTCGGTGCCCAGCGCGGTGGTGTTGACGACGAGCACCCCCGTGGCGTCCGCGACGACGGGGAGCGGACCGAGATCGCGCTGGAGACGCGCGACGACCGCGTCCGCCGAGGCGATCGCCGGGTCGGGGTCGTGCAGGTCGCAGGTCACGGCGGCCGGGGACCAGCCCGTCAGGGCCGACGCCCACGCCCGCGACCGCGTCTCGTGCTGGGCGTACGCGTCGGGGAAGCCGGACCGCTGCACGGCCTGGGCGGCCTCGGTGACCGGCAGGTTCTCGTACCCCTCGATGGTCACGAGCCCGTCGTAGAACCGTCCGGTCGCGTACACGGGGTCCTGGACCTGCTCGGGCGTGCCCCACCCCTGCGACGGTCGCTGCTGGAACAGGCCGAGGCTGTCGCGGTCGCCGTGGGTGACGTTGACCAGCTTGGACTCCTGGAGGGCGGTGGCCAGGGCGATCGTCACGGCACGGGCGGGCAGTCCGCGCTGGACGCCGGTCGCCGCGATCAGGGCAGCGTTCTGGGCCTGGTCCGGGCTGAGCGCCCACGCCGTGCCGTCCAGGCGGGCGACGCACCGCTCGGCCGCCGGCGGCCCGGGGTGCGTCCGGTTGAGCGTGACGACCACGGCGACGATGCCGGCGAGCAGCACGGCGACGGCTGCGGCGACCGTGACGCCCGCCCGGCGCGCCCGGCGTCGGCGCCGACGTCGTGCGCTCACTCGTTGGCGTGCAGCGTGGCGTTCAGCTGCACGCCCGACCCGGCGCGGGCGACGGCCTCGACGCCGCCGGTCAGGGAGTTGCGGCGGAACAGCACGCCGTCGCGCCCGGCCAGGTCGCGGGCCTTGACGACGCGGGGCGAGTCCTCGAAGCCGACGAGCGACACCTTGGTACCGGCGGTGACGTAGAGCCCGGCCTCGACGACGCAGTCGTCGCCGAGCGGGATGCCGATGCCGGCGTTGGCGCCGAGCAGGGTGCGCGAGCCGATGGAGACGACCTCGCGCCCGCCGCCGGACAGGGTGCCCATGATCGAGGCGCCGCCGCCGATGTCCGAGCCGTCCCCGACGACGACGCCCGCGGAGACGCGACCCTCGATCATCGACGTGCCCAGCGTGCCGGCGTTGAAGTTGACGAAGCCCTCGTGCATGACGGTGGTGCCGGCGGCCAGGTGCGCGCCGAGGCGGACCCGGTCGGCGTCGGCGATCCGCACGCCCGACGGCAGCACGTAGTCCACCATCCGCGGGAACTTGTCGACGCTGAGCACGGTGACCGGCACGCCGGTGGCCGCCCGGATGCGGCCGCGCGTCTCCTCGAACCCGTCGACCGCGCACGGGCCGCGATCGGTCCAGACCACGTTGGGCAGCACGCCGAACAGCCCCTCGAGGTTCTGGCCGTGCGGCGGGACCAGGCGGTGCGAGAGCAGGTGCAGGCGCAGGTAGGCGTCGGCCGTGTCCACCAGGGGGGCGTCGAGGTCGCAGACCGTGCGGACCACCTCGACGCGCACGCCACGGGCCTCGTCGACGCGCTCCGCGGCGGTGAGCCCGGCTGGTGCGGTGGCGTCGTCGTCGGGCGCACCCAGGGCCGGCGAGGGGTACCAGACGTCCAGCGTCGTGCCGTCGTCGGTCACCGTGGCCAGGCCGAAGCCCCAGGCCGTCCGTGCAGTCATGGCGACAACCCTAGGTCAACGCGACGGCGGGCTAGGGTCGCGACGTGGCCACCCTCGACCTCGGTACCGATCTCCTGTCCCTCACGCGCGCCCTGTGCGACCTGCCGTCGGTGAGCGGTGACGAGCGCGCGATCGCCGACGCCGTCCAGGACGCGCTCACCGGGTACGCCCACCTGGAGGTGCTGCGCGACGGCGACGCGGTCGTCGCGCGCACGCACACCGGCCGCCCGTCGCGCGTCGTCATCGCGGGGCACCTCGACACCGTGCCCATCGCCGACAACCTGCCGACGCGGCTGATCGGCGAGGGTGCGCTGGCCGAGCTGTGGGGTCGTGGGACGGTCGACATGAAGGCCGGCGTGGCCGTGCAGCTGGCCCTCGCGGCCGAGCTCACGGAGCCGACGCACGACGTCACGTGGGTGTTCTACGACCACGAGGAGGTCGCCGCCGACCTCAACGGCCTCGGGCGGCTGGTGCGCAACCACCCCGACTGGGTGGCGGGCGACTTCGCGGTCCTGTGCGAGCCGACGAACGGCGGGCTCGAGGGCGGGTGCAACGGGACGCTGCGTGCCGAGGTCCGGCTGGCCGGCGTCGCGGCGCACTCGGCGCGCGCGTGGATGGGCCGCAACGCCATCCACGCCGCCGGTGAGGTGCTGCGGCGGCTGGAGGCGTACACGCCCGCGGAGGTCGAGGTGGACGGGCTCGTGTACCGGGAGAGCCTCAACGCGGTGCTCATCTCCGGGGGCACGGCGGCGAACGTCATCCCCGACGCGTGCGTCGTCACGGTGAACTACCGGTTCGCGCCCTCGGCCTCGGTCGAGCAGGCCACGGAGCACGTGCGCGAGCTCTTCGACGGCTTCGACGTCGTGCTCACGGACGCCGCACCGGGCGCGCGGCCCGGCCTGGACGACCCGGCGGCGCAGGACTTCGCGCGGGCCGTGCTCGGCGTGACGGGCGGCGTGCCTGCGGCGAAGTACGGCTGGACGGACGTCGCCCGGTTCTCCGAGCTGGGGGTGCCCGCCGTGAACTTCGGCCCCGGTGACCCGCTGCTCGCGCACAAGGACGACGAGCACTGCCCGGTCGGTCAGATCACGCTCGCGCACGCGGCGCTGCGGACGTGGCTGACCTCCTGAGGTGAACGTTGGGTGACTCGTCCGCCGCGGGCCTCCGGCCGACCTAGAGTCGGCCCATGAGCGACGACGGTGTGTCCGCGCCCGGCCACGGCTACCGGAAGGGTCCGGTGCTGCTGCGCGGCGAGCAGATCCCGAAGACCACCTCCGACCAGCGCCTGCTGAGCGGCGCCGGGAGCGCCGACTGGGTGCACGGGGACCCGTGGCGCGTGATGCGGATCCAGAGCGAGTTCGTCGAGGGGTTCGGCGCGCTGGCCGAGGTGGGCCCCGCCGTGAGCGTCTTCGGGTCGGCGCGGGTGCCCGTGGACCACCCCGACTACGCGCTCGGCATGGAGGTCGCGCGGCTGCTGGTGGAGTCGGGCTACGCGGTGATCACCGGCGGCGGTCCCGGGATCATGGAGGCCGCCAACCGCGGCGCGCTCGAGGCGGGCGGGCTGTCCGTCGGGCTCGGCATCGAGCTGCCGTTCGAGCAGGGCATGAACAAGTACGTCGAGCTCGGCGTGAACTTCCGGTACTTCTTCGCGCGCAAGACGATGTTCGTGAAGTACTCCGAGGGCTTCGTGGTGATGCCCGGCGGGTTCGGCACGTTCGACGAGCTCTTCGAGGCCATGACCCTGGTGCAGACCCACAAGGTGATCAGCTTCCCGATCGTGCTCGTCGGCCGCGACTACTGGCAGGGCCTGCTCGACTGGGTGGGCAGCACCGTCCTGGACCGCGGCATGATCTCGGCCGCCGACCTCCAGCTGCTGCAGGTCGTCGACACCGCCGAGGAGGCCGTGAAGATCGTGCTGGAACGTGGGGCGGAGCTCCGGGCGGCCGAGGAGGCGGCGGCCACGGCGAACGCCCGCGCGGAGCAGGCGGCCCAGGACTCGGGCCGGTGACGACGCCCCCGGTCGGTGCCGTATTGCGCCTGCGGGGGCGCGAGGTCGGGGCCGGCCGGCCGGTGGTCATGGCGGTGGTCAACCGGACGCCCGACTCGTTCTACGCCCCGGCGCGGCACGACGACGCGAGCGCCGACGCGGCCGTCGCGCGGGCGGCCGACGAGGGCGCAGACATCGTCGACCTCGGCGGGGTGCGGGCCGGACGCGGCCCGCGGGTGGAGGTCGACGAGGAGGTCGCGCGGGTGATCCCGCTGGTCAGGAGGGTGCGCGCGCGTCACCCCGACCTGCTCGTGAGCGTGGACACCTGGCGCGCGGAGGTGGCGCGCGCGGCCGCCGACGAGGGCGCCGACCTGGTCAACGACACGTGGGCGGGCCACGACCCGGCGCTCATGGAGGTCGCGGCCGAGCGCGGCCTGGGGATCGTCTGCTCGCACACCGGCGGCGCCCGCCCGCGCACCGACCCGTTCCGGGTGGAGTACCCGGGTCCGGTACCGCTCGACGGCGTGCTCGACGACGTCGTCCGCACGGTGTCGGCGGCGGCGCAGCGGGCCGTCTCGCTCGGCATCGACCCCGCGAGCGTGCTGGTGGACCCGACGCACGACTTCGGCAAGAACACGTGGCACTCCCTGCACCTCGTCCGGCGCACCGAGGCTCTGGTCGCGCTCGGCTTCCCCGTCCTCATGGCCCTGTCGCGCAAGGACTTCGTGGGGGAGACCCTCGACCTGCCCCCGGAGGAGCGGCTGGAGGGCACGCTCGCCGCCACCGCGGTCGCCGCGTGGCTCGGTGCCCGGGTGTTCCGGGCGCACGACGTGCGCGCGACCCGGCGCACCCTCGATATGGTCGCGTCCATCCGCGGGGACCGACCCCCCGCACGGGCGGTCAGGGGGCTGGCGTGAGCGAGGTGCGGGAGGTCGACGAGCCGACGTCGGAGCCGACGACCGCCGGTCCGTGGGCCTGGGCGGTGAGTCGGCCCTGGTGGGTCCAGGTGCTCGCCGTGTACGCGGCGGCGCGGCTGGTCACCACGGTGGCGTTCCTCTGGGTGGCGAGCGTCCAGGAGCAGAACCCGTGGACCGCGGAGCACCCGGGCTACTTCCCGTACGTCGGGTTCATGTTCGACGGCTCCTGGTACCGCACGGTCGCGGAGACCGGGTACCCGGCGGAGCTGCCGCGCGATGAGAACGGCCTGGTCCAGCAGAACGCCTGGGCCTTCTTCCCGCTCTTCCCGATGCTCGCGCGCGGGCTCATGCAGCTGACGGGCGGCTCGTGGGAGGTCGTCGCGCCCCTGCTGGCAGTGGTGCTCGGCGCCGGGGCGGTCCTGGCGATCCACCAGACCGTCGTCCGGGGTGCACCGCGCGCCGTCGCCGCCCGTCCCGGGCTCCCGCTCGCGTCGGTCGCCCTGGTCAGCGTGTTCCCCACGGCGGCCGTGCTGCAGGTCGCGTACACCGAGGCGCTCGCCCTGCTGCTCATCGCGAGCGCGTTGCTGCTGCTGATCCGCCGCGACTACGGGTGGATGGCGCTCGTCGTCGTGGCGCTGGGGTTCACGCGGGCGGTCGCGCTACCGATGGCCGTCGTCGTCGTCGTGCACGCCGCGGTGCGCTGGTGGTCCGCGCGGCGGGGGACGGACACGTGGACCTGGCGCACGGGCGTGGGGCTGGGGTCGCTGACGGTCCTGGCGGCCGCGTCAGGCTTCCTGTGGCCGGCCATCTGCGGGTGGGCCACCGGGGTGCCGGACGGGTACCTCCAGACCCAGGAGTCCTGGCGGGGCGTCCGCGAGGTCGCTCCGTTCGGCGGCTGGTTCTACGTGCCGCAGTTCTGGTTCGGCTCGCGCGCCCTGCTCGTGGTGACCCTCAGCTTCGCGCTGGTGGTCGCGGTGCTCGTCGTGCCCGCCGCGTGGCGCCTGGGCAACGAGCTGCACGCGTGGGCGGCCGCCTACATCGTCTACATCGCCGCGGTCGTGGAGCCCGGCAGCAGCCTGGCGCGGTTCCTCCTGCTGGCGTTCCCGCTCGCGGCCGTCACCGCCGGGGTCGTCACGCGACCGCCGGCGGCCCGCCGATGGTGGTTCGGCGCGGTCGTCGTCCTGATGCTCGCGCTCCAGGTGCTGTGGGTCCGGCAGATGTGGCACGCCAACCCGGTGGCCGACTGGCCGCCGTGACCGTCCGGCGGTGCGCGTCCGCACCCGGACGTTCGTCCGATCGGTGGCCTGACCGGCATCGGGACAGGTGAGGGGCCTCGGGTGAACTAGGATGGACCGCGGACAACCGGAAGACGAGGCCGACGTGGGGTGCGTGAAAACGCCCCCACGAGCCACGCACCGGACGCACGAGCTGAAGGAGAGGCCCCGCATGGCCGCGATGAAGCCGAGGACCGGTGACGGCCCGCTCGAGGTCACGAAGGAGGGGCGCGGCATCGTGATGCGCGTGCCGCTCGAGGGCGGTGGACGGCTGGTGGTCGAGCTCAACGCGACCGAGGCCGCGGAGCTGGGTGAGGCCCTGACGTCCGTCGTCAGCTGACGATGGCCCGAGCCAGCGCACGCTCCTCGATCGGTCGCACGCCCCCGGCGGTGACCGTCGACGGCGGCAGCATCGCGACGACGACGCTGCTGTCCGACGGCTCGACCGACGCGGTCGCGGTGCCTGTGGCCCCGGCGCGGGCCGGCGACGACGCGCTGCGCCCGCTCCAGGGGACCGCCGAGGCCGCTGCGCGCTACGGGGTCGACCTGGCCGAGATCGGTGAACGCGCACGACTGACCGGTGCGGCGGGGGAGATCTACGTCCTCCAGCTGCCCCGGCCGGTCGGCTCGTCGGTGACGCTGCCCTGGTCGGGCCTCCCGCCGCGGCTCGTGCTGGTGGGCGTCGGCTCGGGTCGTCCCGCCGACCTGCGCCGCGCCGGTGCCGCGCTCGCACGGTCGACGCGCGGCCTGCGCCGGGTCGTCACGACGCTCGGCGCCGAGGCGGCCCAGGACGACTCCACCGCGGCCACGGCGGCGCGCGCCGTCGCGGAGGGCTACCTGCTCGCCGCCTACGTCCCGCCGACGGCGGCCACGTCGGACTCCCCGGCGCGGGACGCCGCGGAGCTCGTGCTGCTCGGACGCGACGGCATGCGGCCCGCCGCCGCGGTCGCGGAAGGCCGCACCGCCGCGACCGCCACCTGGTTGGTCCGCGATCTGGCGACCACCCCGTCCAGCACCAAGACGCCCGCGTGGCTGGCGGACCAGGCCAAGCGCCTGGCGACGAAGGCCGGCCTCGAGGTCACGGTCCGCAGCCCGCGCGAGCTCGCCGCGGAAGGCTTCGGCGGCATCCTGGCCGTCGGTGCCGGGTCGGCGTCGTCGCCCCGGCTGGTCACCGTCTCGTACACGCCCACGAACGCCGGCGGCAAGCACGTCGTCGTCGTCGGCAAGGGGATCACGTTCGACACGGGTGGCATCTCGATCAAGCCGCGCGAGGGCATGGTCCCCATGAAGACCGACATGACCGGTGCCGCCGTCGCGCTCGCCACCGTGCTCGGTGCGGCAGCCGCGGGGGTCGCCCACCGGGTCACCGCGGTGCTGCCGCTCGCCGAGAACCACTTCGGTGGAGCCTCGTACCGCCCCGGCGACGTCCTGACGATGTGGGGCGGCACCACCGTCGAGATCGCCAACACCGACGCCGAGGGCCGTCTGGTCCTCGCCGACGCGCTGGCCTGGGCGGACGCCACGCTCGACCCCGACGTGCTCATCGACGTCGCCACGCTCACCGGCGCCGCGACCCTGGGCCTCGGCAAGCAGCACGCCGCGCTCTACTCCGCCGACGACGACCTGGTCTCCTCGCTCCTCGCGGCGGCCGACGCCTCGGGCGAGCTGGCCTGGCACATGCCGCTGGTGGAGGAGTACGAGGAGGCCGTGCACTCCGAGGTCGCCGACCTGCGGCACGTGCCGATCGACAAGCACATCGGCGGCGGGTCGATCACCGCGGCGCTGTTCCTGCGGCACTTCGTGGGCGCGCGCACCTGGGCACACCTCGACATCGCCGGGCCCGCCCGATCGACCTCCGACAAGCACGAGGTCACCGAGGGTGCCACCGGATTCGGTGCGCGACTCCTGCTGCGGTACCTCGACGACCTGCGCTGACGTGCCCCGCCCCGTGACGGGGTCTCGTCACGGGACGGGGCGCTCGCCCGGTCAGAACGGGCAGCTGGTGCTCACCGCGGAGAACACCGTGCCCGACGGTGCGGGGCAGAGGAACTGCGTGTAGCGGGTGTCGTTGTCGACGAACCGCTTGAGCCACGAGATCGAGGACGAGGCGATCGCCGTGTTCGCGGTGTTCGGTGCGAAGTGGCTCGCCCCGCGCAGCTCGAGGTACGTGCGCGGCGTCGCGGACGGGAGCGTCTGGTAGAACGGCCGCGCGTGCGTGGCGACGGGCGCGATCGTGTCGCTCTCCGCGCCGATCACGAGGGTCGGCGTCGTGACCTCGGGCCAGGTCTTGTCGGTGTTCCAGGGCGTCAGCGGGATCGCCGCCTTGAGCGACGGGCGGTCCTTGACGGCCTCGAGCGTGCCCCCGCCGCCCATCGAGTGGCCCGCGACAGCCACCCGGCCGGCGTCGACGCGGGCGGCGACCGTGCTCCGCCCGGTCAGGTAGTCGACGGCGGCGAGCAGCTGGTCCCCACGGGAGGCGGGCTGGTCGTAGACCGTCGTGGTGTCGATGGTGAACACCACGAAGCCCTGGGACGCGAGGCGCGGGCCGAGCCACGCGATGCTCGACTGCCGGGCGGTGTAGCCGGGCGCGACGACGACGGCGCCGAACGTGCCCTGGGACTGGTCGGTGGGGTAGTAGATGGTGCCGCCGCCGAACCCGGACACGAGGTACCGGGAGACCGACGTCTGCGCGACGGCGAACGGTCCGCGGGCGGCCTCGATGCTGGTCCTGGTGGGATCCGGGCCCCGCTGGTAGGGGTTGTCCGCGGCGACGGCGGGAGCCGCGATGCTGCCGGCGACGAGCGTGGTGGTCAGGAGTGCGGTGGCGACGGCTCGGCGCCACGAGCTCAGAGATGTCACGACGGTGTGTCCTCTCTCGGATGGAGCCCGCGGACGTGACGTGACCCGCAGGCGGTTCACCTACAAACCGACCGGTCGGTTTTGCCACGCTAGCATCTCCTTCCGGGTCGTGTCATCGACCAGATGTTGCTCATGTCACACGCCATAGCACTGCGGATCGTCGCCCTAGGCTGGCCGCATGTCGGACGTGCCGCCCCGCCCCGAGCCGTTCACCCTGCGCACCGACCCCGCCGCACTGGCGGACCTGCACTCCCGCCTGCGCGCGACGCGCTGGCCGGATGCGCCGGAGGATGCGGGCTGGTCGCTCGGGACGGACGTCGCCTCCCTGCGAGAGCTCGTCGCGTACTGGGCGGACGGGTTCGACTGGCCGGCGCAGGAGGCGGAGCTCGCGCGGCTGCCGCACTTCCGGGTGTCGCTCGGCGGGCTGGGGATCCACTACGTGCACGCCCGAGCGGCCGCGCCGGCGGGGCCCGTGCTGCCGCTGGTCCTCAGCCACGGCTGGCCGGACTCGTTCTGGCGGTACAGCCAGGTGATCCCGCTGCTCACCGACCCGGGCGCGCACGGCGGGGACCCCGCGGACGCGTTCGACGTGGTGGTCCCGGACATGCCGGGCTACGGGTACTCCGACCGCCCGACCGGTCAGGCGCTCGACACCGTCGCCGTAGCGGGCCTGTGGGCCCAGCTGATGACGGTCCTCGGCTACGAGCGCTTCGGCGCGGCGGGCGGGGACATCGGCAGCGGGGTCAGCCGGTTCCTCGCGCTCGACCACCCCGACCGCGTCGTCGCCGTCCACCGCACCGACGGCGGCCTCCCGGTGTTCACGGGCGACCCGGAGACCCTCACCCCCGAGGAGCGCGACTTCCTCGCGGGTGCCGCCGCGTGGGGTGGGTCGGAGGGCGCGTACGCCGCGATGCACCGCACCAAGCCACAGACGGCCGCCGTCGGGCTCACCGACTCACCCGCGGGCCTCGCGGCATGGATCGTCGAGAAGCTCCGGTCCTGGAGCGACCGGTCGCTCATTCCCGACGAGATGCTCACGAACCTGACGATCTACTGGCTCACCGGCACCATCGGCTCGTCGATGCGGATGTACCACGCCAACTCCGCGATCCCGCCCGCGCAGCACGCCCGCCGGGTCGAGGTGCCCTCGGGCTCTCCCTGTTCCCCGGCGACCTCGTCCGGCCGCCGCGGGCGTGGCTGGACCGCACGGCGAACGTCGTCCGGGTCACCGAGCCGCCGCGTGGCGGGCACTTCGCGCCGATCGAGGAGCCCGAGCTGTACGCCCAGGAGCTCCGCGACTTCTTCCGGCCGTACCGCGTCAGCGCCTGACCGCGACCAGCACCGCGTCAGCGCTTGACCGCGACCAGCAGGCCGTCGCCCGTCGGAAGGAGTGCGGGGAGCAGGCGGTCGTCCGAGCGGACGATGCGGCCGACCTCGCGGATGGTCGTCGTGGTCTCGTCGCGACGTGCGGGATCGGCCACGTGGTCGTGCCAGAGCGCGTTGTCGACCGCGAGCACGCCGCCGGGCCGGAGCAGCCGCACGGCCTGCTCGACGTAGCCCGGGTAGTTCTCCTTGTCGGCGTCGACGAACACCAGGTCGTAGCCGCCGTCGGTGAGCCGCGGCACCACGTCGAGCGCGCGACCGGAGATGGTGCGCGTCCGGGTGGGCTTCACGCGCTCCTCGGCGAACGCCTCCTTGGCGGCACGCTGGTGCTCGACCTCGAGGTCGATGGTGGTGAGCACGCCGTCCGCGGGCATGCCGCGCAGCAGGTACAGGGAGCCGACGCCGGCACCGGTACCGATCTCGACCACGGCGCGGGCTGCGACGGCGGCGGCCAGCACGCTCAGGACCGCGCCGGACCCGGGCAGGACCGGTGTGCACCCCAGCTGCGCAGCGCGCTCACGGGCGCGCAGCACGATGTCATCCTCCTGCAGGAACTCCTCGCAGTAGACCCAGCTCTGGGCCTTGTCGGTGGAGATGGCTGCCTCCTGGGCGGATGACGGGGCGGTGCAACGGTCGTCGGCCAGCGTAGTCGCGCCCTGTCCGCCGACGCGGGAGGCGGTGGCCTCCGCTACCAGCGGAACTTCTCGCCCGGTGTGGGCGTTCCTAGCGTTCGAGGCTCACAGTTCCACCTGGGACACTGGAGCACGATGGCACGCACCGAGGAGACCGACCCCATGAGCACCCAGCCCGCCGCCTGGCAGGCACCGTCATGGGAGGAGATCGTCCGCGACCACTCCGCGCGGGTGTACCGGCTGGCGTACCGCCTCACGGGCAACAAGCACGACGCCGAGGACCTCACGCAGGAGACGTTCGTCCGCGTGTTCCGCTCGCTGCACTCCTACACGCCCGGCACGTTCGAGGGCTGGCTGCACCGCATCACCACCAACCTCTTCCTCGACCAGGCCCGCCGCAAGCAGCGCATCCGCATGGACGCCATGGGCGAGGACGCCGAGCGCTACGCCTCCGGCGACCAGCTGAGCGCCCCCGAGCGCGCGTTCGAGCACGGCAACCTCGACCTCGACATCCAGCGGGCGCTCGACCAGCTGCCCCCGGAGTACCGCGCGGCCGTCGTCCTCTGCGACATCGAGGGCCTGTCCTACGAGGAGATCGCGGTCACGCTCGGCATCAAGCTGGGCACCGTCCGCTCGCGCATCCACCGCGCCCGCGCGCGGCTGCGCGTCTCTCTCGAGCACCGCGCCCCGAGCTCGTTCTCCGACTCTGCCGATGCCTCACCGCTGACGGTCCTCGGATGAGCCACCTCGGGTCGCGGATCAGCGCGCTGGTCGACGGGCAGCTCTCGGTGGCGGAGACCGAGAAGGCCCTCGCGCACGTCGCCGTCTGCCCCGAGTGCTCCGCGGAGCTCGCCGCGTCGCGCGCGGCCCGCCGCGCCCTGGCCTCCGCCGACGAGGTCGCACCGGCCCCGGATCTGACGGCGCGGCTCCTGTCCCTCGGCTGCGGCACGGAGCCGATCGCGTCCGACCTGTTCGCGCCGCCGGTGCGGCAGTCCCGCGACGAGCTCGCGTCCTACGGCGTCGCCAGCGGCGGCCTGGGTGCGCGGGGCTGGCGTGCGGGCAGCTCCCTGCGGGGCGACGTCGGCCACCGGCGGTCCTCGGTCCGGATCGCGGCGGGCTCGATGGCGGGCCTCGGCGCGGTCGCGGCGATGCTCTTCGTGCTGGGCGAGCGTCCCGACGTGGTGCCCACCGTGCACCCCGGGGTGGACCTCGGACTGCTCGGCCAGGCGATCACCGCGGACCCGTCCGCGTCGGCGGGCGAGATCAGCTCGTCGACGGTGCCGGTCGCGGGCAGCACCGGGGAGACGGTCACGTGGCTCCGCGAGCACGCCTGGTCGTTCCCCGCCGAGCTGCCCACCGGCTGGTCGGTGACCACGGTGCGCTGGTCGGGTGACGACTCCCGGGTGCTCGAGGTCGACGTGCTGGGACCGGACGGTGCCTCGCTGGTCGTGACCGAGCAGCAGGGCCGGCTCGACGCGACCGCGCTCGCCGGTGCACCGACCGCGGAGGTGGGCGGCCGTGAGGTCTACGTGCTGTCGTTCGAGCCGTGGCACGTCGTGTGGCAGGCGGACGGGACGGTCGTCCAGGTGGTCGGCTCGCAGCAGACGGACTCTGCCGCGACACTTGTGGGAGCCTTTCCGGGCGGCGCCTTCGATGACGGCG
Organism: Cellulomonas sp.; assembly: GCF_965229465.1. Taxonomy (GTDB): domain Bacteria; phylum Actinomycetota; class Actinomycetes; order Actinomycetales; family Cellulomonadaceae; genus Cellulomonas. The sequence goes on from NZ_OZ245882.1 coordinate 2,711,402, forward strand.
TGCCCGCGCGCATCACGCGCGGCTGGGCCACGGTGACAGGAGCGCTCGAACGTCCATGACGACCCCCGACGACGTGCAGCCCGTCCCGGTGCCCGCCGGAGAGATACCGCCGAGCCCGTTCGCGTCGCCGTCGGGACGCCGCACGCTGCCCCCCACACCGGAGGTGCCCCCGACGCCGGCCCCCGACGCGCCGGCCGTGGCTGAGGCTGCGCCGACGCGCGTCGCCGAGCCGGTCCGGCCTCCCGGGACCCACTGGTCCGTCCCGCACGGCTCGATGCCGACCGCGGCGCCGGCCTCTCCGTTCGCGCCGCCGAACCCGCACGGACCTGCCGTCCACCAGCCCGCCCCAGAGTCGTGGGAAGGCGTGCCGTACGTGGCGACGGACGTCCCGCAGGACCCCGCGCCAGGTCCGAGCGGCGTGCCGCACACCGTCGTCCTGCACCGCAAGCGCCGCCGAACGCTCTCGGCCGCGTGGCTGGTCCCCCTGCTCGTGCTCGCACTGGCGGCGGGCGCGATCGGCGGCGTCGTCGGCGCGCGGCTGAGCGAGGACGACCACCTGGCCGACGCCGGACTGCCCCTGGCCGCCGCGGGCTCCAACACCATCGTGCGCGCACCCGAGTCGGTGGCGGGGATCGCCGCCGGGGTGCTGCCCAGCGTGGTGTCCATCCAGGTCGACGGCCCCGAGGGCAGTGCCACCGGGTCGGGGTTCGTGCTGCGCGGCGACGGCTACCTGGTGACCAACAACCACGTGGTCGCGCAGGCCGACGACGCGGCCACGACCATCACGGTGACGTTCGGCGACGGCAGCGAGCAGGAGGCGTCGATCGTCGGGCGCACCTCCGACTACGACCTCGCGGTGCTCAAGGTGGACGTGCAGGGCCTGACCCCGCTGCTGCTGGGCAACTCCGACGAGGTGGTGGTCGGCGACGCCGTCGTGGCCGTCGGCGCGCCGCTCGGGCTGGCCGGCACCGTCACCACGGGGATCGTCAGCGCGCTCAACCGGCCGGTCTCGGCCGGCGAGTCGGAGGACCCGGACGACCAGGCGTTCATCAACGCGATCCAGACCGACGCCGCGATCAACCCCGGCAACTCCGGCGGACCGCTGGTGAACGCGGCCGGCGAGGTCATCGGGATCAACTCGGCGATCGCCCAGCCGCCGGGGTCCACGTCGCTCGTCGGGGGGAGCATCGGGCTCGGGTTCGCCATCCCCTCGAACCAGGTGCGCCGCACGTCCGACCAGCTCATCGAGACGGGTCACGCGACGTACCCGATCATCGGCGTGCTGCTCGACCAGCGGTACACCGGTGAGGGCGTGCAGGTCTCGTCGAGCGCGCAGGAGGACCGGCAGCCGGTCACCGCCGACGGTCCCGCGGAGCGCGCCGGCATCCACCCGGGCGACGTCATCCTGGCGATCGACGGGCGCCCCGTGACCGACCCGGACGAGCTGATCGTGGCCATCCGCGCGCGCACCCCGGGAGACACGATCGTGCTCCACGTGCGCAGCGGCTCCAGCGAGCGCGACGTGCGCGTGAAGCTGGACGAGTCACCCACGGACTGACCCCTGGGGGCTCAGCGCGCGGGGGTACTCTGACCCGGTGTTCGGGATCAACGGCGGTGAGCTGCTGGTGCTGCTCGTCGTCGCCGCGCTGGTCATCGGCCCCGAGCGGCTCCCCGGCTATGCCGAGCAGCTCGGGCAGTGGGTACGCCGCGGCCGCCAGCTCGTGCGGGACGCCAAGGCGCGCGTGGACGAGGAGCTGGGCGAGGAGGTCGGGGACGTCGACTGGGCGGCCCTGGACCCGCGCAAGTACGACCCCCGCCGGATCGTGCGCGACGCGCTCCTGGAGGACGACCCGCCGGTCCGCCGTGTGAGCACCCCGGCCACCCGTCCCGTGACGGGCGCCGCAGCCGCGCGCGCGGCCACGGGAGGTGCCGCCGCGGCCTCCGCGGCCTCCGCACCGACGCCGGCCCCGACGCCGTACGACGACGAGGCCACCTGACGCCCGTTCCCGATCACGCCCCCTCCTCCGGGACGGCACCCGGCACGACGGGTCCTCCCGCCCTGACAGAATGGTCCGATGGTCTTGGCGCCGCAGCAGTCGCGCATCTTCTCCGGGATGCAGCCCACCTCCGACTCCCTCCAGCTGGGCAACTACCTGGGCGCGCTGACCCAGTGGGTCGCCCTCCAGGAGGAGCACGACGCCATCTACTGCGTCGTCGACCTGCACGCGCTCACGGTGAGCCCCGACCCCTCCGTCCTGCGCGACCGCACGCGTCGCACCGCGGCGCAGTACCTGGCGGCCGGCGTCGACCCCGCGCGCTCGATCCTGTTCGTGCAGTCTCAGGTGCCCGAGCACGCCGAGCTGGCCTGGTTGCTGTCGTGCCACACGGCGTTCGGCGAGGCCAACCGGATGACGCAGTTCAAGGACAAGTCCGGCAAGCACGGGACCGAGGGCACCACCGTCGGGCTGTTCACGTACCCGGTGCTCATGGCGGCGGACATCCTGCTCTACGACACCAACCTCGTCCCCGTCGGTGAGGACCAGCGCCAGCACCTCGAGCTCACGCGGGACCTCGCGCAGCGCCTGAACGCGCGGTTCGGGCCGGACACGGTCGTCGTGCCGGAGCCGCACATCGTCAAGGCCACCGCCAAGATCTACGACCTCCAGGACCCGACGGCCAAGATGAGCAAGTCGGCCGAGAGCCCGAACGGCCTCATCGAGCTCCTGGACGACCCGAAGGTCGTCGCCAAGCGGATCAGGTCGGCGGTCACGGACGCGGAGCGTGAGATCCGCTTCGACCCCGAGAACAAGCCCGGCGTCTCCAACCTGCTCACCATCTACTCGGCGCTGACCGGCCGGGAGATCCCGGTGCTCGAGGCCGACTACGCGGGCAAGGGCTACGGAGACCTCAAGGTGGACCTGGCCGCCGTGGTGGTCGACTTCCTCACCCCGTTCCAGGCGCGCGTGCACGGGTACCTGTCCGACCCGGCGACGCTCGACGACGTCCTGTCCGACGGGGCGGACCGGGCGAGCGAGCTGGCCGCCGGCACGCTCGAGCGGCTGTACGACCGCAGCGGCCTGCTGCCGCGTCGTGCGCGCACCCGGGTGGGCGCGTGAGGCTGCCCGAACGGTCCGGCGACCAGGTCCGGATCGGCGTCGCCATCACGGTGCCCGAGCCCTACGGCTCGGTGCTCCAGGCCGCCCGCGCGCGGTTCGGCGACCCGTGGGCCGAGTTCATCCCGCCGCACATCACCCTGCTCGGGCCGACGGTCATCGAGCACCACGAGATCCTGCCCGTCGACGAGCACCTGGCGACGATCGCCCAGCACCACGCGCCGTTCGTCATCCGGCTGCGGGGCACCGCCACGTTCCGGCCCGTGTCGCCCGTCGTCTTCGTCCAGGTGACCGAGGGTGCGGGTGGCTGCGAGGCGCTGGAGCGCAGCGTGCGGTCGGGGGTGCTCACGCAGGAGCTCCGGTTCCGCTACCACCCGCACGTGACCGTCGCGCACGAGGTGCCCGACGAGCAGCTGGACGCCGCGTTCGGGGGGATGGCGGACTTCGACGCCTCGTTCGTCGTCGACAGCTTCCACAGCTATGCCCACGGCGACGACGGCGTGTGGCGGCCCGCGCGTGACTTCAGCCTCACCGGTTCTCCCGCAGATGCCGGGGTCATCACCGCGACCTAGGGTCGGGTCATGGCAGCCGACGGCGAGGACGACACCGGCCCCGCGGCGGGTGCGGGAGCGGCGCACGCACACGCCGTGGCGACGTCGCCGGACCCGGTCGAGCCGGGACCGAAGGCGTCGCTCGTGCAGAAGGCGAAGGCCCTGCTCGCGTGGTGGAAGCAGACCCGCCCGGCTCGCGCCAACGCCCGGTTCGGTGCCCGCGGCGGTGGGGTGCTCACCGGCGGGATCGCGTACGCGGCGCTGTTCTCCGTCTTCGCCGCGCTGACCATCAGCTACACGGTGTTCATGGCGGTGCTCGGCGGGAACGACGAGCTGCGGCAGAAGGTCCTCGACGCCGTGAACGAGTCCCTGCCGGGGCTGATCGACACCGGCGACGGCGGCATGATCAAGCCCGACTCGCTCGAGCTCAGCGGCGGGCTGACCCTCACCGGGATCATCGCGGTCGTCGTGCTGCTGCTGAGCGCGATCGCAGCGATGGCGGCCCTGCGCACCGCGGTGCGAGCGATGTTCGGCGAGGAGGGCGCCGGCGGCAACGCGGTGCTCGGCAAGGCCCGCGAGCTGGGCGGCTTCGCGGGCATGGCGTTCGCGGTGCTGCTCTCGGCCCTGGTGACCACCGGTGTCGCCAGCGCGGCGTCGTGGATCCTCGACTCGCTCGGCTGGGGGAGCGCCGCGACGGTCGTGGCGCGGGTGCTCGCCATCCTCGTCGCGTTCGTCATCGACGCGGCGACGTTCCTGCTCATCGTGTGGGTCCTCGCCGACGAGCGCCCGGCGTGGTGGGACCTCCGCTGGGGCGCGGTCATCGCGGGCGTCGGCATCGGCATCGTGCGCATCCTCGGCACCTCGGTGGTCGCCGGCAGCGTGAGCAAGAACCCGCTGTTCACCTCGGTCGCCGTGATCGTGACCCTGCTGGTCTGGATCAACCTCATCGCGCGCATCGTCCTGCTGGCGGCCGCGTGGACGGCCGACCCCCCGCTGGTCGACGCCCCGACGAGCAAGGAAGGGCCCGCCGCAGCGACCGGCTGAGGCGCACCCGCCCTGCGGCCGGGCCGGGAGCCTGTACCGGGTCTGCGGGCCCGACCTAGGGTCGGCGGATGGCAGCCGATGAGGTCGCGAGCGCAGTGGTCGGGTCGACGTCGCCGACCGCGCGCGGCAGAGCCCTGGTCGTGTGGTGGAAGCACACCCGACCCGGTCGGGCGAACGCGCGCTTCCGCGCCCGCAGCGGCGGAGTCCTGTCGGGCGGCATCGCCTACGCGGCGCTGTTCTCGGTGTTCGCCGCGCTGACCCTCAGCTACACGGCGTTCGTCGCGGTGCTCGGCGACAACGACGAGCTGCGCGAGCGGGTCCTGCACGCCGTCGACAGCACGTATCCGCACCTGCTCGACACCGGGGACGGCCAGGGTGCGATCGACCCGGAGGTGCTCGAGCTGTCCACCAACCTGACCGTGGCGGGCATCGTCGCGGTCGTGGTGCTGCTGCTGAGCGCGATCGCGGCGATGACGGCCCTGCGCAGGTCGGTGCGCGCCATGTTCGCGACGGAGCTCGGCGGCAACCCGGTGCTCGGCAAGGCTCGGGACCTGGGCGGGTTCGTCGGGATGGCGTTCGCCGTGCTGCTGTCGGCGACCCTGACCACGGGCCTCGGGACGGTGGCGTCCTGGATCCTCGACGCCCTCGGCTGGGACGGCCTGACGACCGCCGTGCTGCGGGCGCTCGGCATCCTCGTCGCCTTCGCGATCGACGTCGCGCTCTTCGTGCTGGTCGTCACGGTGCTGGCCGCGGAGCACCCGCCGCGGCGGGACCTGCTCCGGGGGGCGCTGATCGCGGCGACCGGGCTCGGAGTCGTGCGGACGCTCGGCACGTCGGTCGTGGCGGCGAGCGTGAGCAAGAACCCGCTGTTCACCTCCGTCGCGGTGCTCGTGACGCTGCTGGTGTGGGTCAACCTGATCGCGCGGATCCTGCTGCTCGCAGCCGCGTGGACCGCGGCCCCCCCGTACGTCGAACCCCCGGGAAGGCCCGCCTGAGATCTCAGCGCGCGGCGTCCAGCGCGGAGTGGAGCTCCGGGAGGCGCGACGCGAGCACCCTCAGGCGTGCGCGGGTGTTCGCGGGCTCACCGACCTCGCCCAGCCGCAGCATCCCCGGGTCGCCCGCCGCCTGCGCGGCCGCGATGCGGTCGGCCGCGTCCGTCATGCGGGTGATCACGTGGTCGAGGACCGCGTGCGGGTCCAGGCCGCCGTAGCCGTCCGCGATCGTGCGCAGGACGTGCGCGACCTCGGCGGCATCGGCGTCGGGGAACAGGACCGCGCTGTTCCAGGCGAACATCGCCACGTCGTCCAGCGGGATCCCGGGGCCGGCGACGTCCCAGTCGAACACGCCGGTCAGCTCGTCGCCGTCGAACGCCATGTTGTACATCGCGCTGTCGTGGTGGCAGACGATCTCGCCGGGCGCCAGTGCGCGCTCGACGAACCGCCAGCGCCGGCTGTCCCGCGGGAAGCCGGCGACGACCGCGTGGTACTCCCGCAGCCAGCGCATCGCCGACCGCACCTGGGCGTCGCTGAGCGTCTCCCGGCCGATGTCCAGCACGCGGCCGGGCAGGAACGTGAGGATCTCCCGGTCGCGGTCGTCGAGGCCCAGGACGTGGGGGATGCGGGGGAGCTCAGCGGCGGCGAGGAAGTCGAGCAGCTCGTGCACCGCCGGGGTCCACGGTCCGGTGGGCCGACGCACGGTGTCACCGACGCGGACGGCCCCACCGACGTTCCCGCCGGGCAGCGGGATCTCGTCGTCCGGGCCGTGGGTCGTGAGGAAGGCGTCAGCGGGCACGGGTGATCATCGCGCCTCGCGCGCCCACCGTGCGACTCGTGTGCTCGCGTGAAGACTTTGTCGCGCCAGGCGGAACGACGTCTTCACGCGAGCGGAGGCCGCGCGCACCGCGTCACAGCGCGTCAGAAGGCGCGCGTGATCATGGCGCGCTTCACTCGTCTCTCGCGGCTGCCGGTCGCGGGCGTCAGAAGGCGCGCGTGATCATGGCGCGCTTGACTCGTCTGTCGCGGCTGCCGGTCGCTGGGCGTCAGAAGGCGCGCGTGATCATGGCGCGCTTGACTTCTTGGATCGCCTTCGTCACCTCGATGCCACGCGGGCACGCCTCGGTGCAGTTGAAGGTCGTGCGGCAGCGCCACACGCCCTCCTTGTCGTTGAGGATCTCGAGGCGCTGGGCGCCACCCTCGTCGCGGCTGTCGAAGATGAACCGGTGCGCGTTGACGATCGCCGCGGGGCCGAAGTACTGCCCGTCGGTCCAGAACACCGGGCAGGACGAGGTGCACGCGGCGCAGAGGATGCACTTGGTGGTGTCGTCGAACCGCTCGCGCTGCTCGGCGCTCTGCAGGCGCTCCTTGGTGGGCTCGTTCCCGGTGGTGATGAGGAACGGCATGATCTCGCGGTAGGAGGCGAAGAACGGCTCCATGTCGACGACCAGGTCCTTGATCACCGGCAGGCCCTTGATGGGCTCGATGATGATCGGCTTGCTCGGGTCCAGGTCCTTGAGCAGCGTCTTGCAGGCCAGCCGGTTGCGGCCGTTGATCCGCATGGCGTCGGACCCGCACACGCCGTGCGCGCAGGAGCGACGGAACGTCAGCGAGCCGTCCTCCTCCCACTTCACCTTGTGCAGGGCGTCGAGGACGCGGTCGGTGCCGTGGGCGCGGACCGTGAACTCGTCCCAGTACGGCTCCGGTGCGCCGGCGCCGTCGTCCGGCAGGAAGCGCCGGATCTTCAGCGTGACGTCGAAGGACGGGATCACGGGAGCGGCCGAGGGCGCGTCAAGCGTCGCAGTCATCAGTACTTACGCTCCATCGGCTGGTAGCGGGTCATCGTGACGGGCTTGGAGCCCAGCACGAGCTGGTAGTCCTCGAAGAGGGTGGTGTGCGCGAACGAGCCCTTGTGGTCCCCGTCGCCCTCGGTGCCCCACAGGCGGTGGCCCTTCACGGGGAGCGGGCGGCGGTAGGCCATGGTGTGGCGCATGTAGTTCTTGTCGTCGCGGTCCGGGAAGTCCTCGCGGAAGTGCCCGCCGCGCGACTCGTCGCGGTTGAGGGCGCCCACGACGACGGTCTCCGCGATGTCGAGCAGGAAGCCCAGCTCGACGGCCTCGAGCAGGTCGGTGTTGAACATCGTGCTCTTGTCCTGCACCGACACCTGGCGGAACCGCTTCTGGAGGGCCTTGATGTCGTCGAGAGCCTGGGTCAGCGACTCGGACGTCCGGAACACCTGCGCGTTCAGGTCCATCGACTCCTGGAGCGCCTTGCGGATGTCCGATACACGCTCGCCGTCGGGACGTGTGCGGATCTCCTCCAGGCCGGCGACGACCGTGGCTGCGGGGTCGTCGGGGAGCTCGATGAACGACGCGGTCAGCGCGTAGGCCGCAGCCGAGATGCCGGCCCGCTTGCCGAACACGTTGATGTCGAGCAGCGAGTTGGTGCCCAGGCGGTTGGAGCCGTGCACGCTCACGCACGCGACCTCGCCCGCGGCGAACAGGCCACGGATGACGTCGGTCGAGTTGCGCAGCACCTGCGCCTCGATGTTGGTGGGGATGCCACCCATCGCGTAGTGCGCCGTCGGGTAGACCGGCACGGGCTCGGTGTACGGCTCGATGCCGAGGTACGTCCGCGCGAACTCCGTGATGTCGGGGAGCTTGGCGTCGATGTGCGCGGGCTCGAGGTGGGTCAGGTCGAGCAAGACGTAGTCCTTGTTGGGACCCGCGCCGCGGCCCTCGCGCACCTCGTTGGCCATGGACCGGGCGACGATGTCGCGCGGCGCCAGGTCCTTGATGGTCGGGGCGTAGCGCTCCATGAAGCGCTCGCCCTCGGAGTTGCGCAGGATGCCGCCCTCGCCGCGCGCGGCCTCCGACAGGAGGATGCCGAGCCCCGCCAGGCCGGTCGGGTGGAACTGGAAGAACTCCATGTCCTCCAGCGGGATCCCGCGGCGGTACGCCAGCGCCATGCCGTCACCGGTGAGGGTGTGCGCGTTGGAGGTCGTCTTGTAGATCTTCCCCGCGCCGCCGGTGGCCAGGACCACCGACTTGGCCCGGAACACGTGGATCTCGCCGGTGGCCAGCTCGTAGGCGACGACGCCCGAGACGTTGACCTCCTCGCCGTCCGGGACGTGGCCGGCCGCGAGGTCGTGGTCCACCAGCAGGTCGAGCACGTAGAACTCGTTGTAGAACTCGACGTCGTTCTTCACGCACTGCTGGTAGAGCGTCTGCAGGATCATGTGGCCCGTGCGGTCCGCGGCGTAGCAGGACCGGCGCACGGCCGCCTCGCCGTGGTTGCGGGTGTGCCCGCCGAACCGGCGCTGGTCGATCTTGCCCTCGGGCGTCCGGTTGAACGGCAGGCCCATCTTCTCCAGGTCGAGCACCGCGTCGATGGCCTCCTTGGCCATCACCTCGGCGGCGTCCTGGTCCACCAGGTAGTCACCGCCCTTGACGGTGTCGAACGTGTGCCACTCCCAGTTGTCCTCCTCGACGTTGGCCAGCGCGGCGCACATGCCGCCCTGCGCCGCACCCGTGTGGGAGCGCGTCGGATAGAGCTTGGAGATGACGGCCGTGCGCACTCGCGTCGAGGACTCCAGGGCCGCGCGCATGCCGGCGCCGCCCGCGCCGACGATCACGACGTCGTACTGGTGGGTCTGCATCGGTGTCGATGCCTTCCTGTCTCTGGGGGAGTGCGCTACGCCGTGCAGAACGAGGGCAGCAGGTCCGCCGGGGAGCCCGCCGGGCACGGGTCGAACGTGAAGATGACGAGCGTGCCGAGCACGACGACGACGACGAACGCGAGGTACAGAGACGCCTTGAGGGCTAGGCGCACACCGTCGCGCTCGGCGTAGTCGTTGATGATCGTCCGCACTCCGTTGGTGCCGTGGATCATCGCGAGCCAGAGCATCAGGAGGTCCCAGATCTGCCAGAACGGCGACGCCCACTTGCCGGCGACGAAGCCGAAGTCGATCGCGGAGATGCCCTCACCGGCGACCAGGTTGACGAACAGGTGCCCGAAGATCAGGACGACGAGGATCACGCCGGACGCGCGCATGAACACCCAGCCGTAGAGCTCGGTGTTGCCGCGGGTGGTGAGGCGCGCGGGGCGGGGCTTCGCAGGACGCGGGGCCTTCGGGTCGGCGATCGTGGTCATCACTCGCCTCCGAACACGTGCATGAGGTGGCGGGGCAGGAAGCCGGCCATCGTCAGCACGAACAGGCCCATGACCACCCAGAGCATCACGCGCTGGTACTTGGGGCCCTTGGCCCAGAAGTCCACGAGGATGATCCGGATGCCGTTGAACGCGTGGAACACGATGGCCGCCACGAGCCCGGCCTCACCCAGCCCCATGATCGGGTTCTTGTAGGTGCCGATCACGTCGTTGTAGGCCTCGGGCGACACGCGCACCAGCGAGGTGTCGAGCACGTGGACGAGGAGGAAGAAGAAGATCGCGACACCGGTGACGCGGTGGGCGACCCAGGACCACATGCCTTCGCGCCCTCGGTAGAGCGTTCCGGCGGGCACCTTGCGGGTGGCCGGCACTCCGCTCGGAGCGGGCGCTGCAGGCACTAGGGGCCTCCTGGCGGATCAGAGGTTCGGACGACGACGTCCTTGTCGGCCCAACTGTAGTGAACTGACGAGTACGCAACCGCTCGGCAAGGGTCCTTAGGCCCCTGCTGTGAGGTATTGCACAGCGCGGGGCAAGGGCGGGCGGTCGCTACCCTGACCCCCATGTCGACCACGCCCACCGTGTCCTCGGTGATCCCCGGATTCCACGCCGTCGTCCCGGCAGGCGGTGCGGGCACGCGCCTGTGGCCGCTGTCGCGCGCGGGCCACCCGAAGTTCCTGCTCGACCTCACCGGCTCGGGTCGCACCCTGCTCCAGGCGACGGTCGACCGGCTGCTCCCGCTCACCGGGGCGGGGGGCGTGCTCGTGGTGACCGGGGCCCGGCACGCGCAGACCGTCGTGGGTCAGCTGCCCGAGGTCGGGGCAGACGACGTGCTGGCCGAGCCGTCGCCGCGCGACTCGATGGCGGCGATCGGGCTGGCCGCCGCGGTCCTGCTCGCCCGCCACGGCGAGGACGTCGTGCTCGGGTCGTTCGCTGCCGACCACGTCATCGACGGTGCCGAGGGGTTCCAGCGCGCCGTGCGCGAGGGCGTCGTCGCGGCCCGTGCCGGGTACGTCGTGACCATCGGCATCGCGGCGACCGGCCCGTCCACCGCGTTCGGCTACGTCCGCTCGGGCGCCTCGCTCGGCCTGGCCGACGCGCCCACGGTCGCGCACGCCGCCGGGTTCACGGAGAAGCCCGACGCCGACACCGCGACCGCGTACCTGGCGACGGGGGAGTACCGCTGGAACGCCGGGATGTTCCTCGTCCGCGCGCGCGTCCTGCTGGACCACCTGGCGACGCAGCTGCCGACGCTCGCCGCCGGACTGCAGGAGATCGCGGCCGCCTGGGACGGCCCGGACCGCGGCGAGGTGCTGGGGCGCGTCTGGCCGGGGCTGACCAAGATCGCGATCGACCACGCGATCGCCGAGCCGGTGGCCGCCGCCGGAGGAGTGGCCGTCGTGCCCGGCGACTTCACCTGGGACGACATCGGCGACTTCGAGTCGCTCGCCACGCTGCTGCCCGTGGACACCCTCGGCGACGACGGCGTCGTCCTGCGCATCGACGCCGACGGAGCCTTCGTCGTGCCCGGCACGGGCCGGACCGTGTCGGTGATCGGTCTGCCCGGAGCCGTCGTCGTGGACACCCCCGACGCGGTGCTGGTGACCACGCTCGCGCACGCCCAGGCCGTCAAGTCTGCGGTCGACGCCTGGCGCGTGCGCGGCCGCGAGGACCTGCTCTGACGCGGACACCCTCGGCCGGTCCGGGCGGGCGCGGCTAGGGTCGAAGCGTGTCCTTCGCTCACCCCGGCCCCGTCGTCGCCCCCCTGACCAGCCTGCGACCCGACCCCACCGACCCGGGGTCGGCGCGCCTCGCCGTGCTGGTCGCCGAGCTGCGTGACGAGCTGGTCGCCGTCCGCCGGGACCTGCACGCGCACCCGGAGCTCGGCCGCACCGAGGTCCGGACCACCAAGCTGGTGGCCGAGCGGCTGCGCGCCGCCGGGCTCGAGCCGCGCCTGCTGCCGGGCAGCGGTCTCGTGTGCGACATCGGTCCCGGCCCCGCGACCAGCGGCCGCCAGCGGATCGCCCTGCGCGCCGACCTCGACGGGCTGCCGGTGCAGGACACGACTGGCACGCCGTGGGCCTCGACCGTGCGGGGCGTCGCGCACGCCTGCGGGCACGACGTGCACACGGCGGCGGTGCTCGGCGCCGGGCTGGTCCTGGCCCAGCTGGCGGACGAGCTGCGGACCGGCGTGCGGCTGGTGTTCCAGCCGGCCGAGGAGGTGCAGCCCGGCGGGGCGCTCGACGTGGTGGCCGCGGGCGGCCTGGACGGGGTCGCGGAGATCTACTCGTTCCACTGCGACCCCAAGGTCGACGTCGGCCAGGTGGGCACCCGGATCGGTCCCATCACGTCCGCGAGCGACGAGGTCACCGTGACGGTCACCGGTCCGGGCGGCCACACGTCGCGCCCCCACCTGACGGGCGACGTGGTGTTCGCGCTCGGTCAGGTCATCACGCAGGTGCCCGCCATCCTGGGCCGCCGCCTGGACCCGCGCTCCGGCGTGAACCTCACGTGGGGCGCCGTGCAGGCGGGGTCGGCGCACAACGCGATCCCGTCGACGGGGACCGTCAAGGGCACGCTGCGGTGCCTGGACGTCCGCGCGTGGGAGAAGGCGTCGGAGGTGTTCCACTCGGCGGTCGAGCAGGTCCTGGCGCCCCTGGGCGTCGAGGTCCAGGTCCGGCACCACCGGGGCGTCCCGCCCGTGGAGAACTCCGCGCACGCGACCGGGGTCCTCGAGGCCGCGGCGCACGACGTGCTGGGCGCCGGGTCGGTCCAGCTGACCGAGCAGTCGCTGGGCGGCGAGGACTTCGCCTGGTACCTGACCAAGGTGCCGGGCGCGATGGCGCGGCTGGGTACGCGCACGCCGGGCGGTCACACCTACGACATCCACCAGGGCGACCTCCGGGTGGACGAGCGCGCGGTCGAGGTCGGAGCCCTGCTCCTGGCGCGGACCGCTCTTCTCGCGGGCTGAGACGACGCGTCCGTCACCTGGGCGGACATACCAAGTCGGTAACGGAACCTGCACGGATACCCGCCGGTAACCTGCCCGACACCTCGTGCTGGCTATGGTCCGAGAATCAATGCCGGGCAGCCCCAGACCTTGTGGTGGTACACCGTCGTGCCAACCGCACGGTCGGCCCAGCCGGACCGGCTGCTGACGAGATTCAGGAGAGTCGCGTGAAGAAGATCATTCGAGTGGCCGCCCTCAGCGGGGTTGTCGCCCTCGCGCTTGCGGCGTGTGGCAGTGCCCCGGAGGACACCGAGGAGACGACCGGCGGCGAGACTGCCGCCAGCACCGACTTCAAGGCCTGCATGGTCTCGGACGCGGGCGGTTTCGACGACAAGTCGTTCAACCAGGCCGGCTTCGAGGGCCTGAACAAGGCCAAGGACGAGCTCGGGATCGAGGTGGCCAGCGTCGAGTCCGCCGCCGACACCGACTACACCCCGAACATCGACAGCCTCGTCGCCGAGAACTGCGACCTGATCATCGGCGTCGGCTTCCTGCTCGAGGACCCGATCCAGACGGCCGCCGAGGCGAACCCGGACATCAAGTTCGCGCTCGTCGACAGCTCGTTCTCGGACGCTGACTTCAACCCGGTCACGCTCGACAACGCCAAGCCGATCCTCTTCGACACCGCGCAGGCGGCCTACCTGGCCGGGTACGTGGCCGCGGGCCAGTCGACGACCGGCAAGGTCGCGACCTTCGGTGGCATCGCGATCCCGTCCGTCACCATCTTCATGGACGGCTTCGCGGACGGCGTCGCCAAGTACAACGAGGACAACGGCACGGCCGTGACGCTCCTCGGCTGGGACAAGGCCGCGCAGACCGGCGTCTTCGCCGGCAACTTCGACAGCCAGGACGACGGCAAGAACATCGGCCAGAGCTTCATCGACCAGGGTGCGGACATCATCATGCCCGTCGCCGGTCCCGTGGGCCTGGGCACCGCCTCCGTCGCGCAGACGGCCGGCAACGTCGCGATCATCGGTGTCGACGCCGACTGGTTCGAGACCACGGAGTACGGCCCGATCGTGCTCACCTCGGTCATGAAGGAGATCGGCCCGGCCGTCTTCGACACGATCAGCGAGGCCGTGGACGACAAGTTCTCCTCCGACCCGTACGTGGGCACCCTGGAGAACGAGGGCCTCGGCCTGGCGCCGTTCCACGACTTCGAGTCGAAGGTCGCCTCCGACGTCACGACGAAGGTCGAGGAGCTCAAGGCCGCGATCATCTCCGGCGAGATCGTCGTGCAGTCCGACGCCTCCCCGAAGTGATCTGACGCAGTACCGACGGACGACGGCCCGGGCCCAGCGCCCGGGCCGTCGGCCTGTCCGGCACCGCACGTGTCGAGGGGATGGATAGTGTCTGAGAACAGTCGCGACGTCGAAGGAGACGACCGGTGAAGCTGGAGCTGAAGGGCATCACCAAGACCTTCGGGTCGCTGGTCGCCAACGACCACATCGACCTCGTGGTGGAGCCCGGGGAGATCCACGCGCTGCTCGGGGAGAACGGCGCCGGCAAGAGCACGCTCATGAACGTGCTGTACGGCCTGTACGACCCCGACGACGGCCGGATCCTCGTCGACGACGTGCCCGTGACGTTCGCCGGCCCCGGGGACGCGATGGCCGCCGGCATCGGCATGGTCCACCAGCACTTCATGCTCGTCCCCGTCTTCACCGTCGCCGAGAACGTCGTGCTCGGGCACGAGCCCGTGCGCGGCGCCGGCCTGATCGACCTTCCCGAGGCACGCCGCCGGGTCAAGGAGATCTCCGACCAGTTCGGGTTCCACGTCGACCCCGACGCGTACATCGAGGACCTGCCCGTCGGTGTCCAGCAGCGGGTGGAGATCATCAAGGCGCTCTCCCGCCACGCCAAGGTCCTCATCCTCGACGAGCCCACCGCCGTGCTCACGCCGCAGGAGACCGACGAGCTGATCGGCATCATGCGCCAGCTCAAGGAGTCCGGGACCTCGATCGTCTTCATCACCCACAAGCTGCGCGAGGTGCGTGCGGTCGCGGACCGCATCACCGTCATCCGCCGCGGCAAGGTCGTCGGCACCGCGCAGCCGTCGTCGACCGAGACCGAGCTCGCGTCCATGATGGTCGGCCGCTCGGTGGACCTCGGCGTCGACCGCTCGGTGGCGGTGCCCGGCGAGGTCACCGTGCAGGTGCGCAACCTCACGGTCATCGACCAGGCCGGTGTGCGGCAGATCGACGACGTGTCGTTCGACGTCGCCCGCGGCGAGATCGTCGCGATCGCCGGCGTGCAGGGCAACGGGCAGACCGAGCTCACCGAGGTGGTGCTCGGGCTCCAGGCACCCGTCGCCGGCTCCGTGACGCTGGACGGCGTCGAGCTGGTCGGCCGATCGGTGCGTGACGTGCTCCACGCCGGCGTGGGCTTCGTCCCCGAGGACCGCTCGACCGACGGCGTGATCGCCGACTTCTCGATCGCGGAGAACCTCATCCTCGACCTGCACCGCTACGAGCCCTTCGCGAGCGGGGTCGCCCTGCGGCCGGCCGCCGTGCGGGAGAACGCCGAGAAGCGGATCGCCGAGTTCGACGTGCGGACGGGATCCATCGACGCGCACGCGAGCACCCTGTCCGGCGGCAACCAGCAGAAGGTGGTGCTGGCGCGGGAGATGTCCCGGCCGCTGCGCCTGCTGATCGCCTCGCAGCCCACCCGTGGCCTGGACGTCGGCTCGATCGAGTTCGTGCACACGCGGATCGTCCAGGAGCGCGACAACGGCACCCCGGTGATCATCGTCTCGACGGAGCTGGACGAGGTGCTCGCGCTCGCCGACCGGATCCTGGTGATGTACCGCGGCCGCATCGTCGGCGACGTCCCCGGCGGGACCGACCGCGACGTGCTGGGCCTCATGATGGCCGGCGTGCCGCTGGACGACGCCGTCCGCCAGGCCGCCGACCACCGCACGACGCTCGGCGTCGCCGACCTCGAGGCGACCGCTCCCGGGACGCCACCGGCACCGCCGGCCCCCCCGACAGCCCCGACAGCATCACCTCAGGAGGAGCTGTGAGCAGCCCGACGCCGGTCCCCCTGCCCGACGCGCAGGTGCCGCCCCCCGGGCAGACGGGGGTGGCCGAGCCGGCCGAGAAGGGCGACGGCGGACGGCAGCTCCTGCACGAGATGCTCACCAGCAGCTGGCTGGTCTCGGTGCTGGCGGTGGTGCTCGCGCTGATCCTCGGTGGGGTGCTCATCGCCGCCGCCGACGCGGCCGTGCAGTCCGCGGCGGGCTACTTCTTCTCGCGCCCCGGCGACCTGCTGTCGGCGGCGTGGACCGCGGTGTCGGAGGCCTATGCGGCGCTCTTCGCGGGGGCCGTCTACGACCCCCGGGCCGAGGAGCTGACCCGCGCGGTCCGGCCCTTCACCGAGACGCTGACGGTCGCGACCCCGCTGATCCTCGCCGGCCTCGGCCTGGGCATCGGCTTCCGTGCCGGGCTGTTCAACATCGGCGCCCAGGGCCAGATCATCCTCGGTGGGATCTTCGCCGGGTACATCGGGTTCACGTTCGACCTGCCCCCGGTGCTGCACCTGCTGCTCTGCGTCATCGGCGCAGCGCTCGGTGGCGCCCTGTGGGCCGGCATCGCCGGCGTGCTCAAGGCGCGCACGGGGGCGCACGAGGTCATCGTCACGATCATGCTCAACAACATCGCGGTGTACCTGGTCGCGTACCTGCTGAGCCTCAACGCGTTCCAGCGGCCCGGCAGCAACAACCCGGTGAGCCCGCCCATCCCGGACACGGCCGCCTACCCGTTGCTGCTGGGCAGCGGGTTCCGCCTGCACGCGGGCTTCCTGGTGGCCATCGCCGCCGCCGTGTTCGCGTGGTGGCTGATGGAGCGTTCGACCATCGGCTTCCGGTTCCGTGCGGTCGGGTCCAACCCGCACGCGGCACGCACCGCGGGCATCTCGGTGAACGCGGCGTACGTCTGGGTCATGCTCACGGCCGGTGCGTTCGCGGGCCTCGCGGGGTCCGCGCAGGTGCTCGGCACCGAGCGGGTGCTGACCGCGGGCGTCGCGGCGAGCTACGGGTTCGACGCCATCACGGTCGCCCTGCTCGGGCGGTCCAAGCCGCTCGGCACGGTGCTGGCGGGCATCCTGTTCGGCGCGCTGCGCGCCGGCGGCGTGGTCATGCAGGCGCGCACCGGGACGCCCATCGACATCGTGCTCGTCGTGCAGTCGCTCATCGTCCTGTTCATCGCGGCCCCGCCGCTGGTCCGGTCGGTGTTCCGCCTGCCGTCACCGGACACGCCACGAGCCCCGAAGCCCGTCGTCCCCGTCGCAGCGCAGGAGGTCAGCGCATGAGCGCCCCCACGATCGACGCGACGGCGCCGGCCCGGCCGGCCTCCGAGCTGGTCCTTCCCCCGATCAAGTGGCACGCGCCGATCGCCTACGCGGCGGTCGCGCTGTTCGGGCTCGTGGTGTTCGGGCTGCTCGCACCGAGCGGCGAGCACAGCACGTTCGCCGTCTCGACGTCACGCGACTTCATCCAGTTCACGCCCTTCTCGGTGCCGTCGAAGCTGACCGCGATCATCCTGTGCCTCGCGGCGCTCGCGCTCGCCGGGGTGTCGTTCTACGAGACGCGCCGCCGGGAGAAGGCCGGAGCCTGGCTGCCGATCACCTACGGCTTCCTGATGGTGTTCGCGTTCCTGGTGTGGGCCGTCGCCGGCAAGGGCAGCGGGCTGCCGCTCACCGGTCTGCTGCAGGGGTCCCTGTTCCTCGCGATCCCGCTCGTGTTCGGGTCCCTGGCGGGTCTGCTGTGCGAGCGGTCCGGCATCATCAACATCGCCATCGAGGGCCAGCTGCTCGGCGGGGCGTTCCTCGCGGCCGTCGTCGCCACCCTGACCGGCAGCGCGTACGCGGGACTCATCGCCGCGCCGTTCGCGGGCGCCCTCGTCGGGCTGCTGCTGGTCCTGTTCTCCATCAAGTACGTGGTCAACCAGATCATCGTCGGCGTCGTGCTGAACGTGCTGGTCATCGGCGTGACCAGCTACCTGTTCTCCACGGTGCTCAAGCAGAACCCGGACACGTGGAACAACCCTCCGGGCCTGCCGGTCATCAGCATCCCCGTGCTCTCGCAGATCCCGATCATCGGGCCGGTGCTGTTCCGCCAGACCGCGCTCGTCTACATCATGTACGTCGTCGTGATCGTGCTGCAGATCATGGTGTTCCGGTCCCGCTGGGGCCTGCGCCTGCGCTCGGTCGGCGAGCACCCGAAGGCCGCCGACACCGTCGGCATCAAGGTCAACCGCACGCGGCTGCGCTCCACGGTGCTCGGCGGCGCGGTCGCCGGTCTCGGTGGTGCGTTCTTCACGGTCGCCGCGGGGCTGGCGTTCGGCAAGGAGATGACCAACGGCAAGGGGTACATCGCGCTCGCGGCCATGATCCTGGGCCGCTGGAGCCCGAAGGGCGCGCTGGCGGCGGCCCTGCTGTTCGGCTTCGCCAACAACCTCCAGCTCCAGCTGAGCATCATCCAGACGCCCATCCCCAGCCAGATCATGCTGATGACGCCGTACATCGTGACGATCTTCGCCGTCGCGGGGCTCGTCGGACGGGTGCGCCCGCCGGCCGCCGAAGGCATCCCCTACACGAAGTGAGTTGAGCCGCAGTGGAGAACGAGAACCCTGTGGATTGGGACGCCCTGCGTTCCGCTGCCACCGAGGTCATGCACAAGGCGTACGCGCCGTACTCGAACTTCCCGGTCGGCGCCGCCGCGCTGGTGGACGACGGGCGGGTGGTCGTCGGCTGCAACGTGGAGAACGCCTCCTACGGCGTGACCCTGTGCGCCGAGTGCGCGCTGGTGTCCGGGCTGCACGTCTCCGGCGGCGGGCGGCTGGTCGCGTTCACCTGCGTCGACAAGCACGGCAACGTGCTGATGCCCTGCGGCCGCTGCCGGCAGCTGCTGTGGGAGCACGGGGGAGCGCGCCTGCTCGTCGAGACGACGCACGGCGTGAAGCCCATGACCGAGGTGCTGCCCGACGCGTTCGGTCCCGCCGATCTGGAGGAGCGCGCATGAGTACCGAGAGCTTCGACGCCGTCGACGTCATCGTCACCAAGCGCGACGGGCACCGGCTGAGCGACGCGCAGATCGACTGGGTCATCGACGCGTACACGCGCGGGGTCGTCGCCGAGGAGCAGATGTCCGCCCTCAACATGGCGATCCTGCTCAACGGCATGGACCGCGCCGAGATCGCCCGGTGGACGGCCGCGATGATCGCCAGCGGCGAGCGGATGGACTTCTCCGGGCTGTCGCGGCCGACCGCGGACAAGCACTCGACCGGCGGGGTGGGCGACAAGATCACGCTGCCGCTGGCGCCGCTGGTGGCGGTGTTCGGGGTCGCCGTGCCGCAGCTGTCCGGCCGCGGGCTGGGCCACACCGGCGGCACCCTGGACAAGCTCGAGTCCATCCCCGGCTGGCGAGCCGCGCTCAGCAACGAGGAGATGATGGCGCAGCTCGACGACGTCGGCGCCGTCATCTGCCAGGCCGGCTCGGGCCTCGCGCCCGCCGACCGCAAGCTGTACGCGCTGCGCGACGTCACGGGCACGGTCGAGGCCACCCCGCTGATCGCCAGCTCGATCATGAGCAAGAAGATCGCCGAGGGCACCGGCGCGCTGGTGCTCGACGTCAAGGTGGGGTCGGGTGCGTTCATGAAGGACGTGGACCGTGCCCGCGAGCTGGCCCGCACGATGGTCGCGCTCGGCACGGACGCGGGCGTGAAGACCGTCGCACTCCTGACCGACATGTCGACGCCGCTCGGGCTGACCGCGGGCAACGCCCTCGAGGTGCGCGAGTCGGTCGAGGTGCTGGCCGGCGGGGGACCCGCGGACGTCGTGGAGCTCACGGTGGCGCTCGCGCGCGAGATGCTCGACGCGGCGGGACGCCCCGGGCAGGACGTCGCGGCCGCGCTGACCGACGGGCGCGCGATGGACGCGTGGAAGCGGATGATCGCGGCCCAGGGCGGCGACCCGGACGCGGCCCTGCCGGTGGCCCGCGAGACCGAGCAGGTCCTGGCGGAGTCCGACGGGGTGCTGTCCGGGCTGGACGCGTACGCGGTGGGCATCGCCGCGTGGCGGCTCGGCGCGGGCCGTGCGCGCAAGGAGGACCCGGTGCAGGCGGGCGCCGGCGTCGAGCTGCACGCCAAGCCCGGCGACGTCGTGCGGGCGGGTCAGCCGCTCATGACGCTGCACACCGACACGCCCGAGCGGTTCGCCCGCGCGCGGGAGGCGCTCGACGGTGCGGTCGTCGTCGCACCCATGGGCACGGCCGTCGCGCAGCGCCCCCTGGTGATCGACCGCATCGACGCCTGACCCTTCCGGGCGCGCGCCGACGGGAGCACGATGGGGTCATGAGCACCGTGCCCGGGAACGACTCGTGGCGGGACGCCGGCCTGGCGCCGGTGGACCTCGACGTGCCGCGCCGGCTCGGCGACGACGACGCGTCGACCGACGACGCCACCGACCCCGAGGAGTACGCGCCGGAGTTCCCCCGGGCCGACCGGGACGGCCGTGCGGACGAGGCCGACGTGGTGGAGCAGGACACCGAGGTGCCGACCGACGACGAGGACGGCGACGCCTGAGCGGTGGTGTGGGCGGTCCGTCCCGGTACGGTGAGCGCATGACCTCCCCCTCCGAGCCCTCGGTGGCTGACGCCCCCAGCGACCCGCCCGAGGCCACCGACCCCGTCGCCGCCCTGGTCGCGCTGATCCCGACGTTGCCCAAGGTCGTCCTGCACGACCACCTCGACGGAGGGCTTCGGCCGGCGACGATCATCGAGCTCGCCGCCGAGATCGGCTACGAGCTGCCCGCGACCGACCCCGACGAGCTGGGGCGCTGGTTCGTCGAGGCCGCCAGCTCCGGCACGCTGGAGCGGTACCTCGAGACCTTCGACCACACGGTCGCCGTCATGCAGACCGAGGACGGGCTGCGCCGGGTCGCGCGCGAGTCCGTGCTGGACCTGGCCGCCGACGGGGTCGTGTACGCCGAGCAGCGGTACGCGCCCGAGCAGCACCTCAGCAAGGGCCTCTCGCTCCAGCAGGTGGTCGACGCGGTCCAGGCGGGGTTCGCCGAGGGGATCGCGGAGGCAGCGGCGCAGGGCCGCTCCATCCGGATCGGCACCTTGATCACCGCCATGCGGCACGCCGACCGCGGGGACGAGATCGCCGCGCTCGCGCTGGAGAACCGGGACAACGGGGTGGTCGGCTTCGACATCGCCGGCGCCGAGGCCGGCTTCCCGCCCTCACGGCAGGCCACCGCGTTCGCCACGCTCGCGGACGCCGACTTCCCCGCGACCGTGCACGCGGGCGAGGCGGCCGGCGTCGAGTCGATCGCCGAAGCGGTGCACGTCGCGCACGCCTGCCGGATCGGCCACGGCGTCCGGCTGATCGAGGACGTCACCACCGACGGCCTGGGCGACCGCCTGGGCACGCTCGCGCACTGGGTGCGCGACCGGCGCATCCCGCTGGAGCTGTGCCCGTCGTCCAACGTGCAGACGGGTGCCGCGGAGTCCGTCGCCACGCATCCCGTCACGCGGCTGCGGAACCTGGGCTTCGCCGTCACGGTGAACACCGACAACCGCCTCCAGTCGGGTACCTCGATGACCCGCGAGCTCACGCTCCTGGTCCAGGAGGCCGGCTGGGACCTGGTGGACCTGCGCGACGTGGCGGTCACCGCCGCCGCGCACTCGTTCCTGCACCACGACGAGCGGTCCGCCCTGATCGACCAGGTCATCCGGCCCGCCTACATGGCTGCGCGCGGCGGACGCCACCGCGCCTGACCTCCTCGCGGAGGTGCCGCGAGCGCGCGAGAACAACCTTGCACGCGTTTTAGAGGTCCAGAACGCGTGCAAGGGTGTTCCCGTCGGGCGTCCGGCTAGATCAGGCCCTTGGTGTGCCAGACGGTCTTCGTCTCGACGAACGACGTGATCCGGCCCAGAGTCGGCGCCGCTGCGTCCGGGCCGTTCTCCGGCGGGAGCACGCGCTTGAGGGTGTCCGCCGCCGCGATCTGGAGGTCGACCCAGTCCAGGGCGCCGGCGCCGACCAGGTCGAGCGCGTTGACGTCCTGGTGGCTGGCCAGCCAGGGCGCGATCTCCGCGGGCGACCCCGTGAGCACGTTGACGACGCCCTTGGGCACGTCGCTGGTCGCGAGGACCTCGGACAGGCTGATCGCGGACAGGGGGAGCCGCTCGGCGGCCACGACGACGACCGTGTTCCCGGCGACCAGCGCGGGGGCCACCGCGGAGACCAGCCCGAGCAGCGACGAGTCCTGCGGCGCGATGATCGCGACGACGCCCGTGGGCTCCGGCACCGAGATGTTGAAGTACGGCCCGGCCACCGGGTTGGCGTTGCCTGCCACCTGCGCGTACTTGTCGGCCCAGCCGGCGTACCAGACCCAGCGGTCGATCGCGGCGTCCACCTGGGCGGTCGCGACGGCCGTGGACACGCCCTCGGCATCGACGATCTCGGCGACGAACTGTGCGCGACGGCCTTCGAGGATCTCGGCGACGCGGTAGAGCACCTGGCCGCGGTTGTACGCGGTCGCTCCCGACCAGCCCCCGAACGCGCCACGGGCGGCGACCACCGCGTCCCGGGCGTCCTTGCGGGAGGCCTTCGAGGCGTTGGCGAGGAACGCGCCCTTGGCGCTGACGATCTCGTACGTCCGGCCGGACTCGCTGCGCGGGAACGCCCCGCCGATGTACAGCTTGTAGGTCTTGGGCACGGCGAGGCGGGTCACTTGGTGGCTCCCTTGGCGACGGTCTTGCGCGTGGGTTCGAGGGCTGCGACGGGCGCGGCGGTCTTCAGGTACGAGGCGATGCCGTGGCGGCCGCCCTCGCGTCCGTAGCCGGACTCCTTGTAGCCACCGAACGGGCTCGCCGGGTCGAACCGGTTGAAGGTGTTCGCCCAGATCACCCCGGCGCGGAGCTTGTCGGCGACGGCCAGGATGCGGCTGCCCTTGTCGGACCAGATGCCGGCCGACAGGCCGAACGGGGTGTTGTTCGCCTTGGCGATGGCCTCCGCCGGGGTGCGGAACGTGAGCACCGACAGGACCGGCCCGAAGACCTCCTCCTGGGCGATCCGGTGGCTGGTCGAGACGTTGGTGAAGATGGTCGGCGCGAACCAGAACCCGTTCTCCGGGATGGCGCACTCGGCCGTCCAGCGCTCGGCGCCCTCGGCCTCACCGATGTCGCTCAGCGCCCGGATGCGGTCCAGCTGCGCGGCGCTGTTGATCGCGCCGATGTCCGTGTTCTTGTCCAGCGGGTCTCCCAGACGCAGGGTGGACAGGCGGGACTTCAGCCGGTCGACGACCTCGTCGTGGATGGACTCCTGCACCAGCAGGCGGCTGCCCGCGCAGCAGACGTGACCCTGGTTGAAGAAGATGCCGTTGACGATGCCCTCGATGGCCTGGTCGATGGGGGCGTCGTCGAACACGATGTTCGCCGCCTTGCCGCCCAGCTCCAGCGTGACCTTCTTGCCCGTCCCGGCGACCGACTTCGCGATCGCCCGGCCGACGGGTGTCGAGCCGGTGAACGCGACCGCGTTCACGTCGTCGTGCCCGACCAGCGAGACGCCCGTGGCGCCCGCGCCCGTGATGATGTTGACGACGCCCGGCGGCAGGTCGGCCTGCTGCACGATCTCCGCGAAGAGCAGCGCGGTCAGGGACGTGGTCTCGGCCGGCTTGAGGACGACCGTGTTGCCGGCGGCCAGCGCCGGTGCGATCTTCCACGCGAGCATGAGCAGCGGGAAGTTCCACGGGATGACCTGCGCGGCGACGCCGAGGGACGCGGGGTTGGCGCCGAGGCCGGCGTGGTCAAGCTTGTCGGCCCAGCCCGCGTAGTAGAAGAACCAGGCCGCCACGAGCGGCACGTCGACGTCCCGGCTCTCCTTGATCGGCTTGCCGTTGTCGAGGCTCTCGGCCACGGCGAGCTCGCGGCTGCGCTCCTGGACCACGCGCGCGATCCGGAACAGGTACTTGCCGCGGTCGGCGCCGGACATCCGCGACCAGGTGCGCTCGTACGCGCGGCGGGCTGCGGCGACGGCGGCGTCGACGTCCGCGTCGTCCGCGGTGGAGATCGTCGTGAGGTGCTTCTCGGTGGCCGGCGAGATGGAGGCGAACGGCGTGCCGTGGCCCTCGCGGAACTCGCCGTCGATGAACAGGCCGTACTCGCTGCGCAGGTTCAGGATCGCCTGCGACTCAGGGGCCGGGGCGTACTCGAGGAATGACATCAGGGGCCCTTCAGTCGATCGTCACGTAGTCGGGACCGGAGTAGTGGCCGGTCGTCATCTTCTGCCGCTGCATCAGCACGTCGTTGAGCAGGCTGGAGGCGCCGAACCGGAACAGGTGGGGGGTCAGCCACTCCTCCCCGACGGTCTCGGCGACGGTCACCAGGTACTTGATCGCTTCCTTGGACGTGCGGATGCCGCCGGCGGGCTTGACGCCCACCTTGTCGCCGCTGAGCCGGTACCAGTCGCGCACGACCTCGAGCATGAGCAGGGTCACGGGCAGCGTGGCCGCCGGGGCGACCTTGCCGGTCGACGTCTTGATGAAGTCGCCGCCCGCGAGGATCCCCAGCCACGACGCCCTGCGGACGTTGTCGTAGGTGTTCAGCTCGCCGGTCTCCAGGATGATCTTGAGGTGCGCGTAGGTCCCGTCCGCGCGGCGGCAGGCCTCCTTGACGGCGATGATCTCGTCGTAGACCTGCCCGTACCGCCCGGCGAGGAACGCGCCTCGGTCGATGACCATGTCGATCTCGTCGGCACCCGCGGCGACCGCGTCCGCGGTGTCCTCGAGCTTGATCGACCGCGACGCGCGGCCGCTCGGGAACGCCGTCGCCACCGCGGCCACGGCGATCTTGCCCTGGTCCGGGTCGCCGTGCGCGGAGCCCAGCGCCTGCACTGCGTGGCCGACCATGTCGCCGTACACGCACACGGCCGCGACGCGGGGGCAGCCGGGGTCGGCCGGGTCCGGGGTGACCGCCTTGGCCACCAGCGAGCGCACCTTGCCCGGCGTGTCGGCACCCTCGAGGGTGGTCAGGTCGATGAGCCCGATGATCCGGTCGAGCGCCCATGCCTTGGAGGTCGTCTTGATGGAGCGGGTGTCGAGCCCCGCGGCGCGCTGCTCCAGGCCGACGGCGTCGACCCCCGGGATGCCGTGCAGGTAGCGCCGCAGGTTGGCGTCGTTCGCTTCACCGCCCAGGAGCGCGATCGCGCGCTCCCCGGGGACGATCTGGGTGCCTGTCATGCTGTGCCTCGCTGTCCTTCGCTGTCCTGGGCGGATGGATGGTTCTCGATGAGGTGCACGGCCGTCTCCTCGTCGGTGACGAGCACGGTGCACAGGCCGCTGCCGACGACCGCGCTCGCGACGGCGTGCTTGGCCGCCCCCGCGATCACCGCGATGCTGAGCCGCGCCGCGCGCAGGTTCTCGAGCGACAGACCGACGGTCCGCTCGTCGAGCCCGGGATCCACGATGGCACCCGCGGCGTCGATGTACCTGCCGACGACGTCGCCGACGGCACCTCGACCGACGAGACCGGACACGTCCTCTGCGGTGAGGTAGCCGCTGTCGACGAGCACGGAGCCCGCGTCGGCCGCCCCCGCGCTGAACAGGTAGACGTCCGCCCCCTCGGCCAGGTCCAGGACGGCCGAGACCGCCCGGTCGGACTCGATGGCCCGCTTGGTCTCCAGCCGCTCCAGGATCGCGGGGCTCGGCAGCAGGGTGGCGTGCCCCCCGGCCTTCTGCGCGATGCTGACCGCGGTGGAGGCAGCGGTGCCCGCGCGCCGGTTGAGGCTCACTCCTCCGTTGATCTGCACGACGTCGACGTCGGCCGCCCAGCCGTCCCGCAGGTGCCGGGCGACGTCGTCGAGGGTGCGACCCCAGCTGATGCCGAGGGTGCGGGGGACCGGGCGCAGGGTGGTGAGGTAGTCGGCCGCCGCCTGGGCCGCCCGCGACTGGAGCTCCTCCGGGTCGTCGACGCCGGTGGCGGAGATGACGACCGCATCGGTGAGGCCGCAGGTCTCGCGCAGCCGGCGCTCGAGGGGCAGCCGGCGTGCGCGCGGGTGCACGATCTCGATGCGGATGAAGCCGTTGGCCTTGGCCTGCGCGAGCAGTCGCCCGACCTTCCATCGGGTGAGCGTGAGGATCGACCCGATCTCGTCCTGGGTCTTGTCCTCCTCGTAGTACAGCTCGGCTGCGCGGATCGACAGCAGCTCGTCCGACTCGATCATCCGGTTCCTCTCATCTCGTCCAGGGTAGGCACGGGCATCGCGCGCTGCAACACTCGTTGCATTCTTTGCTCATATGAGCAGACGACGCCTTCGACCGAGAGAATCACCCGTTCGGGACTTCTGCCCCCAATTGACTCGACCGGGGCGGTCGGCGACAGTGGGGCGGCCGTGCGGCGGGCCCGAGTCCTCGGGAGCGCGCCGGCGTGCGCCAGGCGAGGGGACGAGCGGGGATGGGGCGATGGGGACGCGGCGGCATCGTCGCCGTCGTGGTCCTGGTCGCCCTGCTGGCCGGGCTCGGCGTGGGGGCGACCGTGCAGCACCTCCGCTCCGACAAGACCGTCGTGGTGCCGACTGCATGGACGGAGTCCTGGAAGAAGGCGCACGTCCGCGAGGGCCAGGACGTGGTCCTCGCCTGGGGTGACCGGGCGGGCGCCGACCCCTCGGCGGCGCCGGCCGGGCTGCGGTTCGACGCGGCGCGGGCCGTCGCCCAGCTGGACGCCCTGTACGCGCTCGACGTGTTCGACCTGGGGGTCGTGGACGACGACGGGGCGATCGCCCGGCACAAGATCGTCGTGGTCGTCGACGGGACCTGGTCCGACGGGCCCGGCGCGCCCACGGGCGTCGTCGTCGTCCCCTCGGTCGGCGGGCTCTCGCAGCCCGGACGCGGGGTCACCGGATCGGTGACCGACGGCGTCGGGCTGCTGCGGGTGGACGTGCCGGCGCTGACCGCCCGGGGACACCAGTCCGCGACGTCACCGGCCACCGCCGAGCCGGCGGCCGCCGGGGGTTCGGAGTTCGACCCGTCGTGGGAGCTGGCCCGGGGCTTCGCCGAGGTGGTGCAGGGCTTCGCCTCCCTGGACGCACCCGGGCGGGGGTTCGCGTCCGACGACGCCGCGACGTTCTGGGCGGCCAGCGCTGCCTACCTGGCCACCGTGGCCGCGCCCGGAGGGATCGGTGACCCCGCCGACGTGGTGCGCAGCCCGCAGCTGCACTGGGCGAGCCCCCGTCTGGGCGACGGCGGCTGGCTGCTGCTGCAGTACCTCGCGGAGCGTGACGGCGAGCAGCTGCTGGGGACCATGTGGCGCGAGGCGCAGGAGGGCGAGGACCCGCTGAGCGCCTACAAGCGGCTCACCGGCCTCACCCAGGCTGACCTCAACCGGCGGGTCGCCGAGTACGCGCTGCGCACCGTCACCTGGGACTTCACGGACCGGTCCGCGATCGCTGCCGCGGTCGGCGCCCTCGACCCCGTCCTGCTGGCGGACCGGACCACCCCGGTCGAGACGGTCGAGGACGACCCGGGGCACTACCGGGTGCTCGACGGGTTCGCGCCGTCCGACTACGGCTTCACGATCGTGCGCCTCCGGCCCGACGCGGGCGCGCGGGACATCCACCTGCGCCTGCGCGGCCACACCGACGCTGCCGATGCCGGCCTGAGCTTCGGGTTCGTCGTCCTGCGCAACGGGGTGCCCCGGTACAGCCCCGTCACGGAGAGCCTCGACCAGGAGGTCCAGCTGACGCTGCGCTCGGGCGAGCAGGAGGTGTACCTGGTCGTCGTCGGCACCCCGACGCAGAACCACGCGCACGGCTCCACCGCCGGGTTCGGCGAGGTCGCCCGGTACCCCTACGAGTTCCGGCTCTCCGGCGCGCGCGTGGTCGACGACGCGGGCGTCGTCACGCCCGGCGGCCACCGGCACGCCAACGGCGGCGGCTGGGTGGACGACGCCGCGACGGTCGACCCGACCGCGTTCGTGGGGCCGGACGCCGTGGTGCGGGGGGACGCGCAGGTGCTGGGCACCGCGCGGATCGAGGGCCGCGCCTGGGTCGAGGCCGGCGCGGTCGTCGAGGGCAGCGCCGTCGTGCGCGACGTCGCGCTCGTCCGCTCGTCCGCACGCCTCGGCGGCAGCATGCTCGTGGCAGGCGACGCGGTGGTCGGGTTCACCTGCGACTCGGGGACCTACACGACGTTCGATCCCGCCCGCTGGTGCGACGGACGGACGAGCCTGGCGGACCTGAACGCGACCCCGACGCCCTTCTCGGCGGCCGACCTGGCGCTCAGCAACGCGCCCGAGCCCACCGCCACCCCCACCCCGGAGCCGACGCCGACGGCGACAGCCACGCCCGCACCGACCCCGAGCAGGACACCGCCGGCACCGACGCCGACGCCGACCAAGGCCCCGAGCCCGACGGAGGGCGGCGTCGAACCGCCGGAGCCGATGCCGGCGAGCGCGTGCACGGCGGTCTACACGGTCACCAACCACTGGACCGCGGACGGGCAGAACTGGTTCCAGGGGCAGGTCGTCGTCACCGCGGGCAGCACCGGCGTGGAGGGCTGGGCGGTGACCTGGCCGCTCCCGGCGGGCGAGCAGATCACGGCCGTCTGGAACGCCCGGCTGGGCACCAGCGGCTCCCAGGTGACCGCGGAGAACATGAGCTACAACGGTTCCCTGCGGGACGGGAGCTCCGCGACGTTCGGCTTCCAGGGCACCGCCCCGGGTGACGCGGGCCTCCAGGTGCCCCCGGTCAGCTGCACCCGGACGCGCTGACCCGACCCCCTAGATCCCCAGCGCGGTCCGCACGTCCGCGGCCACGGCGTCCAGCCGCGAGCGAGCCTCCGTGCGGGCGTGACCGACGGCCTTGTGGTCCGCCGCGGGGTCCAGCGGGAGCACGACCTCCAGGTAGCACTTGACCTTCGGCTCGGTCCCGCTCGGGCGGACGATGACGCGCGTCCCGTCGGCGGTGAGCAGGCGCAGCCCCTCGGTGGGCGGCAGGCCGTCCCGGTCGTCCTCGGTCCCGGTCGCGAGGTCGACCACCTCGGTGACGCGGGACCCACCCAGCTTCGTGGGGGGTCGGCTGCGCAGCCGCTGCACGGTGGCGCCGATCTGCGAGAGGTCGGCGAACCGGGCGGACACCTGGTCGGTCAGGTGCAGCCCGTGCTCGCGGGCCAGGTCGTCGAGCGCGTCCGTGATCGAGCGCCCCTCCGCCTTCAGGCGTGCCGCCAGGCCGGCGACGAGCACCGCCGCCGAGATCCCGTCCTTGTCGCGCACGTGGACCGGGTCCACGCAGTAGCCGAGCGCCTCCTCGTACCCGAACACCAGGTTGTCGACGCGGGAGATCCACTTGAAGCCGGTCAGCGTCTGGGAGTACCCGAAGCCCGCGGCACGCGCGATCTTGCCGAGCAGGCGCGACGAGACGATCGAGCTGGCGAAGGCCGACCCGTTGGGGTGCGGCGCGGACGCGAGGCGTGCCCCGAGCAGGGACCCGGTCTCGTCGCCGTGCAGGATGCGCCAGCCCTCCGCCTCGGCGGTGTCGGGGCCGCGGAACGACCGGTGGCGCAGGTCCTGGATGCAGACGCCGCAGCGGTCCGCGTCGGGGTCGAGGGCGATCACCAGGTCGGCGCCCTCGTCGCTGGCCAGGCCGATCGCGAGGTCGATGGCGCCGGGCTCCTCGGGGTTCGGGAACGCGATGCTCGGGAAGTCGCCGTCCGGCTCCGCCTGCTCGGGCACCACCAGCACGTCGGCGAACCCGGCCTCGGCGAGCACGCGCTGGGCCACCGCGCCGCCGACGCCGTGCAGCGGGGTCAGGACGATGCGGAGCGTCCTCGCCGCCGCGCGCGTGGCGTCGTCGGTGGGCGCCAGCGCGACGACGGAGGCGACATACGCGTCGAGCACCTCGGGCCCGAGGACCGTCCAGCCGCTCGCGGCCCGCGGGACCGAGGCGACGGACGGCACGTGCGCGATCTCGGCGGCGATGGCGGCGTCGGCAGGGGGCACGATCTGCGCACCCTGGCCGGAGTCCGTGACCACCCGGCCGCCCAGGTAGACCTTGTAGCCGTTGTCCTGCGGCGGGTTGTGGGACGCGGTGACCATGATCCCGGCGTCGGCGCCGAGGTGGCGGACCGCGAACGCGAGCACGGGCGTGGGCAGCGCCGACGGCAGGACCAGCACCTCGATGCCCACCGCGGTGAGCACCGCCGCCGAGTCGCGCGCGAAGTCGACGGACTTGTGCCGGGCGTCGTACCCGATGACCACGCGCGGGCGGGGGCTGACACCGTCGAGCTCGCCCAGCAGGTAGTCGGCGAGCCCGGACGCGGCCCGGATGACGACCGCCCGGTTCATCCGGTGCGGACCGCCACCGAGCCGCCCACGCAGCCCCGCGGTACCGAACTGGAGCAGGCCGGTGAACCGGTCCGCCAGCTCGTCGCGTGCCTCCGCGCGGGCGTCGAGCGCCTGCCGCTGCGTGGGGTCGGGCTCGTGCCCGGGCGCGAGGGCCGGGGGTGCGGAGCGGGCCAGGTCGAGCAGGCCACGCAGCTCGTCAGCGGTCTGGGGATCGGGGTCGTCGTCGATCCACGTCTGTACCCGCGCCTCGAGGCCTGCCCATGCGTCGTCGCCGGTCATGGGCCCAACGTACTCAAGCCGCCGGGCCCCCTGCACCTAGAGGCGACGGACGATCTGCGCGAGCAGGTCGCTGATCCGCGGACCGGCCGCCCGGCCGGCCTCGAGGACCTCGGTGTGCGACAGCGGCTCCGGGCTGATGCCGGCCGCGAGGTTGGTCACCAGCGAGATGCCGAGCACCTCCAGGCCGGCGTGCCGCGCGGCGATGGCCTCGAGCGTCGTCGACATGCCCACCAGGTCGCCGCCGATCGTCCCGGCCATCCGGACCTCGGCCGGGGTCTCGTAGTGCGGACCGCGGAACTGCACGTAGACGCCCTCGTCAAGCGAGGCGTCGACCTCCCGCGCGACCGCCCTCAGCCGCGCGCTGTACAGGTCCGTGAGGTCGACGAACGTCGCACCCTCCAGCGGGGAGGTGGCCGTGAGGTTGAGGTGGTCGCTGATCAGCACCGGGGTGCCGGGACCCCATGCCGGGTTGAGCCCGCCGCAGCCGTTGGTGAGGACCACGGTCGACGCGCCCGTCGCGGCCGCGGTGCGCACCCCGTGCACGACGCGCCGCACGCCCCGGCCCTCGTACAGGTGCGTGCGTGAGCCGAGCACCAGGGCGTGCCGGTCGGTGCCTTCGATGCGGATGGACCGGATGCTGCCCACGTGACCGACGACGGCCGGCGCGGCGAACCCCGGCACCTCGTGGCTGGGCAGCTCGGCGACCGTCTCGCCCAGCAGCTCGGCGGCGCCGCCCCAGCCCGAACCGAGCACGAGGGCGACGTGGTGGCGCTCCACGCCGGTGGCCTGCGCGATGTACGCGGCCGCGGCGCGGGCGACGTCGGAGGGGTCCGTCGCGGGGTCGTCGAGGTCGGGGGCCGGTGTGACGTCGCTCATGGTCGAAGGCTAACGCCCACCGCCCGCCTGGCCGCTCGCCGCCGGACCGGCAGAATGGGTGACCGTGAGCACCCCCGCGCAGCAGTCCGCAGCCAACCGCGTCGTCATCCTCGGCGGCGGACCCGGAGGCTACGAGGCGGCCCTCGTCGGCCGTCGGCTCGGGGCGGACGTCACCGTGGTGGAGGCGGCCGGGATGGGCGGCGCCGCCGTGCTGACCGACGTCGTCCCGTCCAAGACCCTCATCGCCACCGCCGAGTGGATGACCATCGCGGACCGCGCCCCGGAGCTGGGCATCCGGCTCGACGGCACGCTGCTGTCCGGCGCGGTCGGCGGCACGCTCGAGCAGCTGCGGCACCGCATCGACCTGGCCGCCGTCAACACGCGGGTCAAGGCGCTCGCGGCTGCGCAGTCCGCAGACATCCGGGCCCGCCTCGAGCGCGAGGGCGTGAAGATCGTGGTCGGGCACGGCCACCTCGAGGGTCCGTCGAAGGTGGTCGTGACCACCCCGCAGGGCGTCGACGACCTCACGCTCGACGCCGACGTCGTGCTCGTCTCCACGGGGGCCACCCCGCGCACGCTCGAGGAGGCCAGGCCCGACGGCGAGCGGATCCTCACGTGGACCCAGCTGTACGACCTGAACGCGCTGCCGAAGCGCCTCATCGTCGTCGGCTCGGGCGTCACGGGCGCCGAGTTCGCCGGGGCGTACACCTCGCTCGGTGCCGACGTGGTGCTCGTCTCCAGCCGCGACCGGGTGCTGCCCGGTGAGGACGCCGACGCCGCCCAGCTGCTCGAGGACGTGTTCAAGACGCGCGGCATGACCGTCATGTCCCGGTCGCGTGCCGCGGGGGCCCGCCGGACCGCCGACGGCGTCGGGGTGACCCTGTCCGACGGCCGCGTGATCGAGGGCTCGCACGTGCTGTTCGCGGTCGGGTCCGTCCCGACCAGCGCCGGCCTCGGCCTGGAGGAGGCGGGGGTGCGGCTCACCCCGTCCGGGCACATCGAGGTGGACAAGGTCTCCCGCACCAACGTCCGCGGCATCTACGCGGCCGGCGACGTGACGGGCGTGCTGCCGCTCGCGTCGGTGGCGGCCATGCAGGGCCGCCTCGCCATGGCGCACGCGCTGGGCGACGCCGTGAAGCCCCTGTCGCTGCGCGGGGTGTCCGCCAACATCTTCACGTCGCCCGAGATCGCCACGGTGGGCTCGTCGGAGGCGCGGCTCCAGGAGCAGGGCGTCAAGTACTCGGTGAGCATGCTGCCGCTGGCCCGCAACCCGCGCGCCAAGATGCTGGGCGTGCGCGACGGGTTCATCAAGATCTTCGCCCACGGCGCCACCGGGACCGTGCTCGGTGCCGTGGTGGTCGGACCCCGTGCCAGCGAGTCGATCTACCCGCTGACGCTCGCCGTGACGCACCACCTGACCACGGACCAGCTGGCCGAGACGGCGACGGTCTACCCGTCGATGTCGGGCACGATCGCCGAGGTGGCCCGCGTCCTGCACCACCGCGCGGAGGACTGACCCGGAGCGCAGCGCGCAGGGTCGGTCCGACCATGGATCGAGGCCCAAACGCGGAGTGACTCGCAGGTATGCCTGACGGTATACTCGCGGTATGTCTGTCATGACCACGATCAAGGTCCCCAAGGACCTCCGCGATCGGCTGTCGCGGCTCGCGGAGCAGGAGCGCACGACCCTCGCCGGGGCGCTGACGGCTGCTCTCGACCAGGTGGAGGAGCAGCAGTTCTGGCAGCAGGTGCGGCGCGCGAACGCCGAGTCGGCGAACGCGGTCGACGCCGGCGTCGCGACGATGCGGGAGAACGTCGCCGACCGCGCTGATGACGCCATCAGCGCGGCCGGCGACTGGTGAGGCGCGGCGACCTCTACCTCGCGGACCTCGGGCAGCCTGTCGGGCACGAGCAGGGCGGCACGCGGCCGGTGCTGGTGCTCAGCGCGCAGGCGTGGCTGGACTCGAACCCGCCGGTCGTCACGGTCGTTCCGATCACGCGGACACCATGGGAGTCGCCGACCCGGATCGAGATCGAGCCGGGAAGCTCGGGCCTGAGGGCGACCAGCTATGCCCGGTGCGAGGACGCCGGCGCCATCTCGCCGCACCGCTTGTCCACCCGCTTCGGCTCGGCCGAGCCGCTGGTAGTCCTGGCGGTCGAGCAGGCGGTCCGCAGGCTCCTCGGACTCTGACCCGAAGCGATCGACCATGTCGTCAGCGCGCGGACGGGCCCGCACGGGTGCGCCGACGACATGGTCGTCAGGAGCGGGCCAGCAGGAGCTCGCCGACCGCCGTGCCCAGGGCCGGGTCGAGCTGGAGCGACTGGAGGTGGGAGGCGCGGACCGTCAGGGGGGCGTCGGACGTCGCGATCTGGTGGATGCGCGTCTTGAGGTCGTAGCTGATCTGCGCGCGATCGAGTAGCGCGAACAGGCGGGCGCCGACGTCGTTGGCCGACAGCTGCGGGTCCGGACCGACGGTGACGGTGAGGGTCGAGTCGACCGGGACGTCGTCGACCGTGATCGACACGCGACCGTCGGTGCGCTCCATCCGGCTCGCGACGCCGTCGACCGACGGTGAGCCGTCGAACGACAGGAACGTCACGGTCCACGACCGGGTGGCGGGCAGGGAGTCGAGCGCGCCGGACGCCGGCCCGACGGTGAACGTGCCCGTGCTCTGCGAGAACGTGAGCGGGGTGGACGCGACGCCGCCGGAGCTGCCGTCGTCCTCGACGAGCGTGAACGTGCCGTCCGCGCCGACGACGACCAGCACCTCGAACGTCGACGGGTTCACGGGGTCGTTGCCCGGCACCGCAGCGCCGTCGAGCGGCACGATCGCCCCGGCGGGGGCGAGGACGGGGATCGCCGCCAGGTCGCGGTGCAGCAGGAGCTCGCGGCCGCCGTCGTAGACCAGTCCCGTGAACACGTCGACCCAGGTGCCGGCGGGCAGCCAGGCGCGGACCGATGCCAGCCGCGTGCGCAGGTCGGCGGGGCTGGTCAGCGGGGCCACCACGAGCTCGCTGCCGAACAGGTACTGGTTCGGCTGGTCGTACGCCTCGGGCTCGGACGGCCACGCGTGGTACATCGGCTCGACCAGCGGGCGTCCCTGCGCCGCGGCCCGGTGGTTCATCGTGTGCAGGTAGGGCAGCAGGCGGTGGCGCAGGCGCAGGTGCTCGGTCATCACGGCGCGCGCGGCGGGTTCGAACGTCCACGGCTCCTTCGCCGTGAACGGGTTGGAGCCCGAGTGCAGGCGCAGGATCGGCGAGAACACCCCGAGCTGGAGCCAGCGGGTGGCCAGCTCGTCGTCCTTGCCGCCGAACATGTGCCCGCCGATGTCGTGGCTCCACCAGCCGTAGCCGATGTTCGACGCGGTCGCCGTGAAGTACGGCTGGAACGCCAGCGACGCCCACGAGATGACCGTGTCGCCGCTGAACCCGACGGGGTACCGGTGGCTGCCGGGGCCGGCGTAGCGGGAGAACGTGAGCGGCCGACGCCCGTCGCGCGCGTTGTCGAGGAAGTGGAAGTGGTTGAGCATCCACAGCGGGTCGATGCCGGCGACGCGCGAGTGCGGCCCGGACTGCCAGTCGAGCCACCAGAAGTCCACGCCGTCGCGCTCGAGGCCACGGTGCAGGACGTCGAAGTAGGCGTCGAGGAACTCCCGGTCGGTGACGTCGAACGGGATCGGCTCCTGCGGCGGGCGGCTGAGAGCGGCGGCCATCGCGGCGAGCGCGTCCTCGTGGGTGCGGACGCCGTCGGCCGGGTGGACGTTGAGCGTGATGCGCAGGCCGCGGTCGTGCAGGGTGCCCAGGAACGCGGCCGGGTCGGGGAAGAGGTCCCGGTTCCAGGTGTAGCCGGTCCAGCCGCTGCCGATCGCGGGGTCGACGTCGGTGACGTGCCAGTCCATGTCGATGACGGCGACGCTGAACGGGATCCCCTCGGCGTCGAACCGGTCCAGCAGGGTCGTGTAGGTGTCGGTGGTGTACCGGTGGAACCGGCTCCACCAGTTGCCGAGCGCGAACCGGGGGAGCACGGGCGTCGGCCCGGAGACCGCGTAGAACGCCTGGAGCGCCTCGCGGTAGTCGTGGCCGTACGCGAACACGTACAGGTCGGTCCGGGACCCGTCGCGCGGCGCCACCCAGCCGTCGGCCTCGAACACCATCGAGCGCGAGTCGTCGAGCACCGCGTAGCCCTGCCGGGACACGATGCCGGGCTCCAGCGGGATGGCGCCGTCGGCGAGGTCCAGCGTCCGGGCCGTCCCGCCCAGTCCCACGGAGTCGGGGGAGTCGTCGCCGTACCGCCACACCGAGTGGTACGCGCTGACGCCGCCGAGCACCGAGACGCTCAGACCGCTCGTGGAGAACGGGCCGCGGTCGTACACGAGGTGCAGCCGGGACGTGAGGACCTCGACGTGGGAGTCCGACTCGATCACCCGGAACTCGGGCACGGGCAGCTCGCGGTTCAGGGCGAACGTGGACGCGCGGTCCTCGAAGACACCGTCCGCGGAGTGCTCCAGCCGCACTAGTCCGTCGGCGAGCACCGTGATCCGGAACTGCGGCCCGAGGACCACCGCTCGGGGGTCCGCGACCGGGCGCGAGGGCAGGGGCTGCCTGGGGGTCATGGTGTCCTCTCGGGTACTGCGGGCGTTTAACGCTAAACTTCCGAAGATCAGTCGTCAACAGGCGAAGGAGGACCCCGGTGCCCCGCGTCACGCTCAAGGACATCGCCCGCGAGGCCGGGGTCTCCGTGATGACGGTGTCCAACGTGGTCAACGGCAACCTCGGCCGCGTGTCGCCCGCCACCGCCGCGACCGTCGAGCGGATCGTCCAGCAGCGCGGCTACGTGCCGAGCGGTCCGGCGCAGAGCCTGGCCACCCGCCGCACCCGCCTGGTGGGACTGCTGCTCCCCGCCCGCGACGACGGGATCAGCCTGCTGGGCAGCCCGCACGACGTGAGCGTCGCCGGTGCGCTCGAGGCCGCGCTGCGCGAGCGGGACCACCACCTCATGCTCCGGGCCGTCGAGGACGCCCGCGAGGTGCAGGACTCGGTGCAGCGCTGGAACCTCGACGGCGTGGTCGTGATGGGCTTCACGGACGACGAGCTGCGCGCGCTGGATCTCCCGCAGGACGTGCCGACGGTCGTGATCGACGCCTCGGCCGACGGGAGTGCAGGGGCGGTGCGGACCGACGACGTGGGCGGCGGCCGGCTGGCCGGCGAGCACCTGCGCGCCCTCGGCCACCAGCGGGTCGTGTTCTGCGGTCCCCTCGACTCGCACAGCCCGGTGGTGGCGGGCCGGCTGGCGGGGTTGCGGGACGCCCTCGGCGCCGACCCGGTCACTGTCGCGGCCCGCACCACCTACGAGGACGGCATCGTCGCGGGGGAGCGGATCGCGCGCGAGCACCCGGCGGCGACGGCCGTGTTCGCGACCGCGGACCTGCTCGCCGCGGGCGTCCAGGCGGGGTTGATCCGCTCCGGTCGCCGGGTGCCGCAGGACGTGTCGGTGCTGGGGTTCGACGACGCCGACCTGGCCCGTTACGTCAGCCCGAGCCTGTCGACGATCCGGCAGGACACCGCGGGCAAGGGGCGCGCGGCCGCTGAGCTGCTGCTCCGTCTGATCCACGGCGACACGCCACAGGAAGCCGTCCTGCGGCTGGGCGTCGAGCTGGTGGTCCGGGAGTCGACCGGGCCGGTCTCAGTCGACTGAGAACTCGACCGACGACGGTCGGTGATCCGACTGCGGAGCCGCCCACACGTAGCCGCGGAGGAACGTCACACCCTGGCCGAACACCCAGTCGATCTTGGCCGTGGGGACGTCCGAGGGCGAGGTGAGCATGTCCGAGTCCGCAGGCACCCAGCCCGCGGACTCCAGCAGCTCGATCTCCGGCCAGCCCGGTTCGGCGTTGAGGTCACCGGCCAGGATCGCCGGCGGGGTGACGGGCTCGGCGTCGGCCAGCGCGGTCAGCTGCTCCAGCCGGGTCGGGGTGTTCGCCTCCCGGTGCTGCGTGTGGAGGGAGGTCACGCGCAGGGCGGTCCCGTCCGCGGTGGTGAGCGTGGTCGACAGGGCGGACCGGCTCTGCGGGCCGGCGCCGTAGGGCAGCGGGTGCACCACCGCGTCGGTCAGCTCGGAGCGGGCCAGCACCGCGTTGCCGAACTGGTGGTCGGCCGCGGGCGCGAAGTGGACGGTCATGCGCAGGCGGTGCGCGAGCCAGGTGGCCATGTCGGTGCCACCCCCGAACACCCAGCCGCGGTTGACCTCCTGCAGCGTGACGACGTCGGGGTCCATCGACTCGATCTCCACCGCGATGCCCTCGAGATCGACCGCGGTCAGCGGGGAGACGCCGTAGTGCAGGTTCCAGTCCACGAGGACCAGCGGCTCGTCGGCTGCGCGGGCCGGCACGTCGGCGCCCGTGGTGCTGGTGGTCGAGGGGTTCAGGCCCACCGCCGCGAGGGCGAGCGCGGGCAGGACCAGCAGCCGGACCGAGCTCATGCGGCGCGGCAGCCGGTCCGGGCTGGTGAGCGCGGGGACGGCGCCGGGGGTGCGTCGACGCAGGCCGGACAGGGCGAGCCCGAGGGCGGCGAGCACGACGACCCACACGTTGTCGACGGGCAGCGGGACGTCGTAGTCGAGCATGTAGAGCAGCAGCGGGCCGATGGTGCCGAGTCCGACCACGAGCGTCGCGGAGCCCGTGCGGATGATCCCGTGCGGCGCCGGCCGGTGGGCGCTCAGCGCGGCCGAGAGCACGATGCCGATCGAGACCTGGAGCACGACGACGGCCGCCAGCGCGGCGATGCCGGTCAGCCACAGCGCGCACGCCACCCCGGCGACCAGCAGGACCGCCGCGCCCACCCGCACGGACGCGGACCACGGGTCGCGTCGCAGCAGGGTCAGGGCACCGAGGCTGTTCGCGACGACGACGACGAGCCCCGCCCAGCCGAGCGCGACGCCCGACTGCGAGGCCACGAACGCGGGGTTGGCGACGATCATCGCGGCGAGCGCGAGGAACAGGCCGAGCACCCAGAGCCGGCGGGGGCGCCCGGTGGCCTCCGCCGAGGTGGCGGTGGTGAACGCGACCAGCCCGCGCGCGGTCGCGACCACCCCGAGAGCGAGGACCACCGCGACCACCCAGCCGGTCCACCCGTCGCGCCACACCGCGTCCCACGTCCCGAGCACCAGCTGGAGCCCGACGGACAGCCCGCAGCCCAGGACCAGCCCGATCGCAGCCTCCCGCCCGCCGGCGGGACGTCCGGCGACGAACGCGACCGCCAGCGTGAGCACCCCGACCGCCACGGCCACGGCGACCAGCCCGACCACGAAGAGCGCGGACCCGTCGAGCGCCTGGAGCACCAGCCGGAGCGCGGCGAGCACCGCCGAGCCGACCAGGAGGGTGCGGGCGTCGGGCGAGCCGGTGGTGCGCCGCGTCGCGAGCAGCAGCAGCGCGGCGACGACCCCCGCGCACGCGTAGGCGCCGAGCGCGGTCACCGCGGCGTTGACGACCCCGGCCGCGAACGCACGGTCCAGCAGGGGCCCGCTGGCGCGGACCAGCTCGAGGCACAGCACCGTGAGCAGGGCGACGAGCCACACCCGCGTCGGGGTGCCGGCGTCGGGCGGGGTGCGCACGGGCGTGCCGGCGGGCGGGGTGGTCGTCACGCGCGCGAGACTACCGGGGCGGTCAGGCGAACAGCTGCTCGCCCACGAACGGGCTGTCGTCCGTGGTCACGGGCGTGCCGTCGTCACCGGTCACCAGCGCGCCCTCGGGGATGCCCGGCGGCACGGCGAACAGGCCGGAGCCCGTGTGCGTGAGGTACTCCATGAGCGTGTCCTGGCTGGACAGCCGGGTCTGCATCGGGATGAAGTGCGTGCGCGGGTCCCGGACGAACGCAAGGAAGAAGAGGCCCGCGTCGAGCCGCCCGAGGGCGTCGTTGCCGTCGGTGAAGTTGTACCCGCGACGCAGCAGCCGGACCCCGTCGTTGAAGTTCGGGTGGGCCAGCCGCACGTGCGAGTCGACCGCGATGAGGGGTGCGCCGCCGCGGCCCTCCTGCGCGAAGTCGGGTTCGGTGAACTCGGTCCCGCCGGACAGGGGAGCGCCCTCGCCCTTGGTGCGACCGACCAGGTTCTCCTGCTCGCGCAGCGAGGTGCGGTCCCACGTCTCGATCCGCATCCGGATGCGGCGGGCCACCAGGTACGAGCCGCCCACGAGCCACTCCGAGGACGCGTCGACATCGCTCGCGGGCACCCAGACGTGCTCGGCGAGCGCGTCGGTCTCCTCGGCCTTCACGTTCGCCGTGCCGTCCTTGAACCCGAACAGGTTGCGCGGGGTGCGCTGCGCGGTGCTGGTCGACGACGTCCGGCCGTACCCGAGCTGGGTCCAGCGGATCGTGGCGGACCCGAACGCCGCGCGCGAGAGGTTGCGGATGGCGTGCACGGCGATCTGCGGGTCGTCCGCGCAGGCCTGCACCACCAGGTCGCCGTCGCTGCGGGCGGGGTCGAGGTCGTCGGCGGCGAAGTGCGGCAGCTCGACGAGCCCCGCGGGGAGGCGGTCGGCGAGGCCGAAGCGGTCCTCGCCGGGGGTCCCGTCGGCACCGGGGGTGCCGACGAAGAGCGACCGGCCGAAGCCGAACGTGATCGTGAGTCCGGCCGGGGACAGGTCGGCGGCCTCGCCGGTGTCGTCCGGCGGCGCGTCGTAGGGTCCCGACGCCGGCCCGAACGGCCCCGCCGACAGCCCCTGGGTCAGCCGCGCAGCGATCGTGGTCCACCGGCGCAGCAGCTCGACCAGCTCGTCGCGCGACGTCGTCGTGAGGTCGAACGCGGCGAGGTAGAGCCGGTCCTGCGCGGGCGTGACGATGCCGGCCTGGTGGGCGCCCGTGAACGGGTAGGTGCCCGCGGCGTCCACGGTCGCGGCTGCCGCCGGCGCGCCGGTCACGCGGCCCGCACCGAAGCCCGCGGCCACCCCGACGGCGGCCAGGCCGCCCCCGAGCCCGAGGAGGGCCCGTCGCGACAGCCGGGGACCTCCGGGCTCGTCGCGCGGGTCCGTGGGGGAGGTCAAGGTCAGGCGCCCGTCACCGTGGCCGTGAGGCGCGACAGGGGCTCGGACAGGGCGTCGACCGCCGCGGCGAGCTCCTTGACCTGCGCGTCGGTCAGCTGGTCGTAGTACGTGAAGCCGGACTCCAGCGAGCCCTGCACGGCCAGCAGCGCGTCGATCTCGGCGAAGCGGGTGGTCAGCGTCTCGGCCAGGTCGGGGTCCTCGGCCTCGACGACGTCCGCGAGCACCTCGTACCCGACGCGCGCGCCGTCGACGTTGGCCTGGAAGTCCCACAGGTCGGTGTGCGACCAGATCTCCTCCTCGCCGGTGACCTTGCCGGTGGCCACCTCGTCGAGCAGCTCCTTGGCGCCGTTGGCGATCTGGAACGCCTCGAAGGTGAAGTCGGGGGCGTTCACCTCGTCGACCAGCTGCTGCGTGTAGGTGACGAGGTCGGCCGCGGCCGCGTCCCGCTGCTCGGGCGTGAGCGGCACGTAGGTCACCCCACCGTTCGCGTCCGCCGCGGGCTGCCACAGGTCCTTCTCGATCAGGTGCCAGCCGCTCCAGGCGGCACCCTCCTCGACGTCGGCCTCGCGCAGGTCGAGCAGGGGGTCCAGGTCGCCGAACGACTCGGCGACGGGCTCGACCCGCTCCCAGTGCGCGCGCGTGTCGGCGTAGAGGGACTTCGCGGTCTCGTCGTCGCCCGCGGTGTACGCGTCGGCGAACGCCTGCGTACCGGAGATGAGCGCGCCCACCTGGTCCTTCACGTACGCGACGTAGGAGGCCTCGGCGGCGGCGAGCTGGTCGGCGGTGTCCCCGGTGGGGCCCACGTCGGCGCCGCTGTCGTTCACGGTGAACTCCGCGCGGATGCCGTCGCCGACCATGCCCGGCTTGCAGGACGTGAAGTACGTGCCGGGCTTGACCTGCGCGATGAGGTCGCGGGAGAGGCCAGGACCGACGTTCTCGACCTCGGCGACGACCCGCAGGCCGTCCTC
Source organism: Cellulomonas sp. (assembly GCF_965229465.1). Classification (GTDB taxonomy): domain Bacteria; phylum Actinomycetota; class Actinomycetes; order Actinomycetales; family Cellulomonadaceae; genus Cellulomonas. The sequence continues at coordinate 2,752,772 of NZ_OZ245882.1, forward strand.
GCCCAGCAGGTAGAACTCGGTGACGTCGTCGCCCGCGTTGGTCACCGAGAAGCGGACCGTGCCGGAGTCGGCCTCCGTGGCGGACACCTCGCACGCGTCGGCGGTCGAGGTCACCGTGAGCACGCCCGCGCTGCCCGAGGCGCCGGGCTCCGGGGTGCCGTTGGGCACGCAGGCCGCCACGAGCGGGAGGACGAGCGCGGCCAGCGCGGCGGCGACGGAGGTGCGGCGGGACATGGGTCTCCTCGGAGAGGGTGCTGGGGGCGTGCGAGCGGGTCAGGCAGCGGTGGCGCGCACGGCCGGCGCGACGGCGGGCGACGACGGGCGGGCGGGCGCGGAGCCCCAGGTGGTGCGGACGAAGAGGTACATCGTCGGGACGAGGTAGGCGGTCCACGCGACCGCCTGGAGGACGGTCGTGGCGGGCGAGAAGTTGAAGACGCCCTTGAGCAGCGAGCCGTACCAGCTGCTGGGCGGGATCGTCGCGGAGACGTCGAAGGCCAGGGTGTTCAGGCCCGGCAGGATGCCTGCCTCCTGGAGGTCGTGGACCCCGTAGGCGAGCACGCCCGCGGCGACGACCACGAGGAACAGGCCGGTCCAGGCGAAGAAGACGCGCAGGTTGAGCCGGAGCGCGCCGCGGTAGATGAGCCACCCGGCGAGCACCGCCGTGCCCAGGCCCAGCGCGGCGCCGACCAGCGGCGCGAAGTTCGGGCTCGCGTTGACCGCGGTGCCGCTGGTCGCCTGCGCCGACGCCCACAGGAACAGCGCGGTCTCCAGGCCCTCGCGCCCCACGGCCAGCATCGCGACCACGAGCACCGCCTGCTTGCCCGCGCCGAGCGCGTCGTCGAGCTTGTGGTGCAGGTCCGACTTGAGGTGCCGGGCGGTGCGCGCCATCCAGAAGATCATCCAGGTGACCAGGCCGACCGCGACGATCGAGAGCGTGCCGCCGATGGCCTCCTGCGCCTCGAACGACAGCCCGGACGGGCCGAACGTGAGGATCGCCCCGAACGCCAGCGACGCGACGACCGCCACCCCGACCCCGGCCCAGAGCGCCGGTAGCTGCTCGCGGCGCCCGGACTTGACCAGGTACGCGACGAGGATGCTGACGACCAGCGCGGCCTCGAGACCCTCGCGCAGACCGATGAGGTAGTTGGCGACCATGGAACGCTTCCGAGTGCAGTGCTGACGCGAGTCAGGTGAGGGCAGGCTTACCTCACCGCCCGGACACTACCCCCGCACCTGCCTCGAAAGCGACACGGTCCCAGAAGTCGGTGCTGTGACACGGCTCACCGCCCGCCGAGCGCCTCGATCCGCTCGCGCAGGCGGGGCCACGCGTCGGCGAAGGCGGGGAGCAGGTCCAGGTCGGTGACCTGGTCCAGCGGGACCCAGCGCAGCTCGACGCTCTCCGCGTCCGTGACCGCGGGGTGGATCGGGAGGATCTCGTCGGCGATCACCGTGGTGTAGGACCAGTCGGGGTGCTGGAGCACCCTCGACTCGCGCAGGCGGACTGCCTGGCGGTCGATGCCCGCCTCCTCCGCCGCCTCGCGCAGGGCCGCGTCCTCGGGGGTCTCGCCGGGCATCCGCGCGCCGCCCGGGACTCCCCAGGTGCCGCCCTGGTCGCTCCAGAGCGCGCGGTGCTGCAGGACGACGGCCTGCGGGGACCCGTCGGGTGCCCGACGCACCAGGAGCAGGCCGGCGGCGCCGTGCACACCCCAGTGCCGCCGCCCGCAGGCGCACTCCACCCAGCCGTCGCCGGGGAGCCGTGGGTGGTGGATCGTCAGCCGACGATCTCGCAGATGGCGGTGCCGGCGCTCACGCTCGACCCGACACCCGCGGTCAGCGCGGTCACGATGCCGGCGCGGTGCGCGACCAGCGGCTGCTCCATCTTCATGGCCTCGAGCACGACGACCAGGTCGCCCTCGGCCACCTGAGCGCCCTCGGCCACCGCGACCTTGACGATCGTGCCCTGCATCGGCGACGCGAGCGTGGTGCCGTTGCTGCCGCCGTTGGTACGGGCGGCCCGACGGACCGGGCGGCGGGCGGACGGACCGGCGGACCCGCGACCGAGCCCGCCCATCCCACGACCGAGCGCCAGCGCGGCGGGCAGGACGACCTCGAGCCGCTTGCCGCCGACCTCGACGACCACGCGCTCCAGCACCGCGGGCTCGTCGTCCTCGTCCTGCGGGGGCGTCGGCGCGGCGCTGAGCGCGGCGACGGTGTCCGCGAACTCGGTCTCGATCCAGCGCGTGTGCACGGAGAACGGCTGCGCGGGGTCGGCGGGCGCGAACGCCTCGGCGTCCAGCACCGCGCGGTGGAACGGGACGACCGTCGGGATGCCGACGACCTCGAGCTCGGCAAGCGCGCGGCGCGCTCGGGCGAGGGCCTGCGGGCGGTCGGCGCCGGTGACGACCAGCTTGGCGATCATCGAGTCGAACAGTCCCGACACGCTGTCGCCCTCGACCACGCCGGAGTCCACGCGGACGCCGGGGCCGGAGGGGAACCGGAGCGTCGTGATCCGGCCGGGGGCCGGCAGGAAGCCCGCGCCCGGGTCCTCGCCGTTGATGCGGAACTCGATGGAGTGGCCGCGCGTCTGCACGTGGTCGTAGCCCAGCGGCTCGCCGGCCGCGATGCGCAGCTGCTCGCGGACCAGGTCGATGCCGCTGATCTCCTCGGAGACGGGGTGCTCCACCTGGAGGCGCGTGTTCACCTCGAGGAACGAGATCGTGCCGTCGGCCGCCACCAGGAACTCGCACGTCCCGGCGCCGACGTAGCCGGCCTCGCGCAGGATGGCCTTCGACGACTCGATGAGCTGGGTGTTCTGCGCGTCGGTGAGGAACGGCGCGGGCGCCTCCTCGACCAGCTTCTGGTGTCGGCGCTGGAGCGAGCAGTCGCGCGTGGAGACCACCACGACCGTGCCGTGCTGGTCCGCGAGGCACTGCGTCTCCACGTGCCGCGGACGGTCCAGGTACCGCTCGACGAAGCACTCGCCGCGCCCGAACGCCGCCACGGCCTCGCGGGTGGCCGACTCAAACATCTCGTCGATCTCGCCCGACTCGCGCGCCACCTTCAGCCCGCGACCTCCGCCGCCGAACGCCGCCTTGATCGCGACGGGCAGTCCGTGCTCGGCGACGAACGCGTGGATCTCCGCGACGCCCGCGACCGGGTCCGAGGTGCCCGCCACCAGCGGCGCGCCGGCCCGCTGCGCGATGTGCCGCGCGCTGACCTTGTCCCCGAGCGCGTCGATGGCTGACGGCGGGGGACCGATCCAGACCAGGCCCGCGTCGATGACCGCCTGCGCGAAGCCCGCGTTCTCGGCGAGGAAGCCGTAGCCGGGGTGCACGGCGTCGGCACCGGAGCGCCGCGCGACGTCGAGCAGCTTGCCGATGTCCAGGTACGTCTCCGCCGCGCGAGCACCGTTGAGTGCGAACGCCTCGTCGGCGACGCGCACGTGCAGCGCCTCCCGGTCGGTGTCGGCGTAGACGGCGACAGAGCCGATCCGGGCGTCGCGACAGGCTCGGGCGATGCGGACGGCGATCTCACCGCGGTTGGCGATGAGGACCTTGGAGATGGCGGGCACGGCTCACCGTAACGCCCGGGGCGTTCCCGACCGTCGCCCGTCGCCCGTGCCTCCCCAAGATTGTCGATCCGGCCAACCTCCGAGGGCGGTCGTTTGTAGGGATCCTCAGGCGAGGCCCGTGTGATGGCCGCTCTGCGCGCCCGCGGTTGTCCGGTGGGCACAAGCGCAAGAGCCCGGCCCCCTCAGGGGCCGGGCTCTGTGTGCGTGCGCTGGAGTCGTCAGACCGCGGCGAGCGCGTTGTCGTCCTTGACGGTGACGACGGTGGCCGGCGCGACCTGGCGGAGGGCGAAGCCGATGAGGCCGAAGACGACGCCGATGCCCATGACCAGGGCGGCGACACCGAACGCGACGACCGAGGTGAAGAGCGAGGCCCGCAGGAAGGAGCCGTTCATCGCGACTGCGCGCAGCGGGTCTTCCTTGTCCAGCTCCGCGTAGGTCTTGCCGTCGGTGGCGGTCAGCGCGTGGTGGTTGATGATGTCCGCCTGGGCGAAGGCCTCCCACGGCGTGTTCACCGACGCGCCGGCGAAGGCCGCTGCGTCGTCGGAGACCGTGATGTTCTCGGCGGCGAGGTGGCTCGAGACCTGGCTCCAGGTGACGGCACCGGCGATGAGGAAGACCGCACCGGCGATGATCGAGAGGAGGCCGGCGAGGCGGACGAAGCGGGGGTTCGTGACGGTCGACATGATGTTGTCCTTGGGTGCCCTGGTCGGTCCCGGCCTACCCGGACCCGGTGAACCTCGCGGGCTGGCTCACGTGAACATCGTGGCGTGGCCGTCGGGGTCCTCCCTGGGACCTAGGTCAGGCTGTCCTCCATAGGCTCGGGATCGTCACTCCCACTTCACCCAGCAGCTCTCTGAGCAGGGGAAGGCTCAGCCCGACCACGCCGTGGTGGTCACCCTCGATCCTGTCGACGAACGGTCCGCCGAGCCCGTCGACGGTGAACGCCCCCGCCACGGAGAGCGGCTCGCCCGTCGCGACGTAGGCGTCGATCTCCTCGTCGGACAGCGCGGCGAACGTGACGGTCGTCGACGACGTCGCCCCGAGCATGGTCGGCACGTCCCGCTCGTCCATGAGCCAGTGCCCCGTGTGCAGCACGCCGGACCGCCCGCGCATCGCCCGCCAGCGGGCCGTGGCGTCGGCCGCGTCCGTGGGCTTGCCGAAGATCTGACCGTCCAGCTCGAGCATCGAGTCGCACCCGAGCAGCAGCAGGTCGGTCGCGTCCTCGAGCTCGTCGGGCAGGTTCCGGGACACGTCCTCGACCTTCGCCTGAGCCAGCAGGAGCACCGCGTCGGCCGGGTCGAGGGTGCCGAAGCGGTCCGTCGCCGCCGCGAGCACCGCGTCCTCGTCGACGTCCGACACCGCGACCAGGGGGTCGATCCCCGCGGCGAGCAGGGTGGCGCGGCGGGCGGGGGAGGCGGAGGCGAGCAGCAGGCGGGTCACGGGTGGGGAGCCTAGTTCGTCGCTCGTCCGAAGGTCCTGGGTGGCGGCACAGGTCCGCGAGGCACAATGGGCGCACGGGTGGTCGGGTGCGGCGGGCGGTACCGTCGGCTCGGGATCGCCGAGGAGGCGCTGTGCGTGACGCGACAAGGTCGTCGAGCGACGTGGACGACGACCTGAGCGAGTTCGACGAGCTCGAGGTCGATCCGGACCCCGACCTGCTCGAGCCGCCGACCCAGGCGTGGCGGACGCGCACCGCGATCGAGATGGCCGTCTCGGGCCTGCTCGGCCTGCTGGCGTCGTTCGTGCTCTCCATCGAGGCACTGGCGCTCGCGGCGGACAAGAACGCCACCTTCGCGTGCGACTTCAACTCGGTCATCAGCTGCGGCACGGTCGCCAGGAGCTGGCAGGCACAGCTGTTCGGCTTCCCGAACGCGTACCTCGGCATCGCCGCCGAGGCCGTGGTGATCACGGTGGCGGTGGCGATCGCGGGCGGCGTCCGGTTCCCGCGCTGGTACATGCTCTGCGCGCAGACGATCTACACGCTCGGGTTCCTGTTCGCCTGGTGGCTGTTCTTCGAGGCCTACTTCGTCATCAAGGCGCTCTGCCCGTGGTGCCTGCTCATCACCGTGACCACGACGCTCGTCTGGGCGGGCCTGACGCGGCTGAACGTGCGCGAGGGCGTGATCACGTTCCCGGGTCGCTGGGGGCCGGCCGCACGGCGGTTCGTGGCGCACGGCAACGACTGGTTCGTCACCACCGCGCTCATCGTCCTGCTGGCCGTCGCGGTCCTCGCCAAGTACGGCTCCACGCTCATCGTCTGACGCTCTGCGAGGCACGACGAAGGGCCGGTGGCGTGCGCCACCGGCCCTTCGTCGTCGGTCGTCAGCTCGCGAACGCGGTCTTCAGCACGTCCAGCGGCAGCGAGCCCATGTTCAGCGCCCGGGCGTGGAACGCGCGGATGTCGAATTCCTCACCGGCGGCCTCGGCCTTCGCCGCGGCGGCGTCGCGCGTCTGCTCCCAGAGGCGCTGCCCGATCTTGTACGAGGGCGCCTGACCCGGCCAGCCCAGGTACCGGTTCCACTCGAAGCGGATGAACGCCTCGGGCATGTTGACGTTGGCCTTGAGGAACTCCCAGCCCTTGTCGGCGTCCCAGGTGCCGCCGCCCCACTCCTCGGGGGCCTCCAGGCCCAGGTGCACTCCCAGGTCGAAGACCACGCGGGCGGCCCGCATGCGCTGGCCGTCGAGCATGCCGAGCCGGTCACCCGGGTCGTCGAGGAAGCCCAGGTCGGCCATCAGGCGCTCGGCGTACAGGGCCCAGCCCTCGCCGTGGCCGGACGTCCAGCAGGCCAGCCGGCGCCACGTGTTGAGCGTCGCGCGCTCGAACACGGCCTGCCCCACCTGGAGGTGATGCCCCGGGACACCCTCGTGGTAGACGGTCGTCTTCTCGCGCCAGGTGTTGAACGTGGTGACCTCCGGCGGCACCGACCACCACATGCGGCCCGGGCGGCTGAAGTCGTCGCTGGGACCCGTGTAGTAGATGCCGCCGCTCTGCGTGGGGGCGATCTTGCACTCGAGCGTGAGCACGGGCACGGGGATGTCGAAGTGCGTGCCGTTGAGGGCTTGGATCGCCGCGTCGGAGGTCTCCTGCATCCACGCCTGGAGCGCCTCGGTCCCGTGCAGCGTGCGCTCGGGGTCCTCGTCGAGCTTGGCGACGGCCTGCGCGACCGTGGCGCCCGGACCGGCGATCTGCTCGGCGACGGCCTCCTGCTCGGCGACCACGCGGGCGAGCTCCTCGAGCCCCCACCGGTACGTCTCCTCGAGGTCGACCGCGGCACCGAGGAACGCACGCGACCACAGGGCGTAGCGCGCGCGGCCGGCTGCGTCCTCCTGCGGGGCCTGCGGGGCCAGCTCGTCCTTCAGGAAGGCGGCGAGGGTGGCGTAGGCGGCGCGCGCGGCCGTGGCCCCGTGCTCCAGCTCGGCGCGGACCAGCGAGCACGCGGCGGAGTCGTCGAGCACGGAGTCGACGGCCTCGCCGGTGATGAAGGTGGTGAAGAACGAGCTCTCGGGGTCGGCCTGCTCGGCGGCCTGTCGCGCGCACTCCTCGACCTGCCGGACGGCGGCGACGGCCCCGGTGCTCGCGGCCAGCCGCAGCGACTCGATGTAGCCGTCGACCGCTCCCGGGAGGGCGTTGAGGCGGGCGGCGATGTTCGACCAGGCCTCAGTGTCGCCCGTCGGCATGATGTCGAAGATGTCGCGCAGGCCCTGGACGGGCGAGGCGATGTTGTTCAGGTCCCGCAGGAACTCGCCCGCCTCGTGCAGCTCGACCTCGAGGCCGAGGCGCTCGCGCATGGCGGCCAGCGTGATCTCGTCGATCTCGTCGGTGGGGGCTACGCCGTCGAGCGTCTGGAGCGTCTCCCGCGCCAGCGCGGCACGGGTCTGCTGGCCGGCGGGGGAGAGGTCGGTCATCTCGGCGTCGTGACCGGCGATCCCCATGGCGGTGGCGCCGAGCGGGTCGAGGGTCGCGTACTGGGCGATGTAGGACTCCGCGATCGTGTCGATCGGGGAGGCCGCGCGCTCGGCCGGCGCGCTCGGGGTGGTGGGCGTCGTTGTCACCCGCACGACCCTACTCGTCGGTACCGGCCCGGCCAGAGCGCTTTCCGATCAGCCTCGCAGGCTCCAGCGCCACGCGTCCGGGCCCGGCCGCAGCGCGACGCGGGAGCCTCGCATCGTGCGGCGGCGGTCCGCCCACGGAGCCGCGACGGCGCGGTCGGTGACCTCCGCCAGGCGGGCGCGCTCCGATGCGGCAGCCATGAGCCCGGCCACCAGTGCCGCGAGCTCCATGTCGTCCGGCGTGCCGCGGACCACCTGCACGTGGGCGTCGCGCTGCGTCACGACATTCCCGTCACGTCGTCGTCGTCCTCATCGTCCTCGTCCGCGTCGTCCAGCTCGTCCTCGAACTCGACCGCAGCGCCGCGCGACGCCCCCCACTCGCCCACCTCGAACCCGGCGTCCACCAGGTGCTGCGCCAGCTCGGCGCCGCCCTGCTCCACCAGGTCGAGCACCGACTCCAGCGAGAGGTCCGACGTGCCGGGCGGCGGACCGACGACGAAGCCGAGGTGGAACGTGTCGATCTCGGCGTCGCTGCGCGGTGCGTCCGCGTCGCCGTGCTCGTCCTCGCCCCAGGACATGCCCGTGAGGTCGGCGTGCAGGCCCAGGCGCTCGTGCAGCAGGTCGTACAGCCGGGCGTTGAGGCTGCCGATCTCCGACTCCAGCACGAGGATGCGCGGGTCCTCGTCGGCCTCCGTCGAGCCGAACTCGGCGCGCACACCCACCGCGGCGTCGACGTACCCGTGCAGGGCCGCGGCCAGTGCGGCGACGGCGGCGTGCAGGTCCGTGGCGTCGACGCCGACCAGCGGCTCGGGGCCGTGCGAGGGGTTGTCGTGCCCGCTGTGCTCGTCGTGCTCGTCGTGCTCGTCGTGCTGGTGCTCGCTCATAGGGGGATGTTCCCGTGCTTCTTCGGGGGGAGGCTGGCGCGTTTGGTGCGCAGCAGACGGAGGGCCTTGGTGATCTCGGTGCGGGTCTTCGCCGGGGCGATCACCGCGTCGACGTAGCCGCGGTCGGCGGCGTCCCAGGGGTTCACGATCGCCTCCTCGTACTCCGCGGTCAGGCGTCGGCGCTCGGCCTCCACGTCCCCACCTGCCTCGGCGACGGACTTCAGAGCGCCGCGCTGCAGGATGTTCACCGCACCGCCCGCGCCCATGACGGCGATCTGCGCGGTCGGCCACGCCAGGTTCACGTCGGCGCCCAGCTGCTTGGAGCCCATGACGATGTATGCGCCACCGTACGCCTTGCGGGTGATGACGGTGACGAGCGGGACGGTGGCCTCGGCGTACGCGTAGATGAGCTTGGCGCCGCGGCGGATGATGCCGTTCCACTCCTGGTCGGTGCCCGGCAGGAACCCCGGGACGTCGACGAACGTGAGCACCGGGAGGTTGAACGCGTCGCACGTACGCACGAAGCGCGCGGCCTTCTCGGCGGCGTTGATGTCCAGCGTGCCGGCCATCGACATCGGCTGGTTGGCGACGATCCCGACGGGGTGCCCCTCCACGTGCCCGAACCCGATGAGCACGTTCTGGGCGTACAACGGCTGGACCTCGAGGAGTACACCGTCGTCGAGCACGTGCTCCAGGACGGTCCGCATGTCGTACGGCTGGTTGTCCGAGTCGGGCAGGAGGGTGTCGAGCTCCTCGTCGACGTCGGTCACCTCGAGGTCGGTCTCGTGGTCGAACGTCACGGGGTCCGTGAGGTTGTTCTGCGGCAGGTAGGTGAGCAGGGAGCGCACGTAGTCCAGCGCGTCGTCCTCGTCGGAGGCCATGTAGTGCGCGACGCCGGAGCGGGTGTTGTGCGTGGTCGCACCGCCCAGCTCCTCGAAGCCGACGTCCTCCCCGGTGACCGCACGGATCACGTCCGGGCCGGTGATGAACATGTTGGAGGTGCCGTCGACCATCACGATGAAGTCGGTGAGCGCGGGGGAGTAGACGGCGCCGCCCGCCGACGGGCCGAGGATGAGGCTGATCTGCGGGATCACCCCGGACGCGGCGACGTTGCGGCGGAAGATCTCCGCGAACTGCGTCAGGCCCGCGACACCCTCCTGGATGCGCGCGCCGCCGCCGTCGCTGATGCCGATGAGCGGCACCCCGGTGCGTAGCGCGAGGTCCATGACCTTGGTGATCTTCTCGCCGTGCACCTCGCCCAGGCTGCCGCCGAAGACCGTGAAGTCCTGCGAGTAGATGCAGACGGGGCGGCCGTCCACCGTGCCGTGGCCGACGACGACGCCGTCGCCGGCGATCCGCTTCTTGTCCAGACCGAAGTTGGTGGAGCGGTGCCGGACGAAGGCGTCGAGCTCGGTGAACGAGCCCGGGTCGAGGAGCTGCTCGATGCGCTCGCGGGCGGACCGCTTGCCGCGCGCGTGCTGCTTGTCGACGGCGGACTGCTCGGCCGCGGCTCCCGCCTCGTAGCGCGAGGCGAGGTCCGCCAGCTTGGCGGCCGTGGTGCGCGGAGCCGTCTCGACGGGCTGCTGGGTGTCGGTCACCCGACCGAGGCTAGTTGTCGACGCCCACCATGCACGTGCAGTGCGATGACCGCGTTGCCCGCGTCGGGGTGTCGGGTTCCCACAAGGGGCGACAGGATGGCGGCATGCCCACGCTTCGCGTCGCCGAGCTCCGCGACCTCCTGCTCGCCCCCGCCGGGCCGCTCACGCGCGTCGAGGTGGTGGACGTGACCGAGTCCACCAACACCGACCTCGCCGACGCGCTGCGCGCCGACCCGGCCTCGTGGCCGGACGCGAGCGTGCTCGTCGCGGAGCACCAGGCCGGAGGTCGCGGCCGGGCGGGACGCTCGTGGGAGACGCCGCCCGGGACGTCGTTGACGTGCAGCTTCGTCGTCCACCCACCGGTGCCGGCGACGTCGTTCGGCTGGATCGGGCTGCTCGCCGGGCTCGGTGCGGTCAACGCCCTGCGGGCCACGGCCGGCGTCCCTGCGACGCTCAAGTGGCCGAACGACCTGCTCGTACCCGCCGAGACCGAGGTCGAGGGGTGGGGGGCCGTGCGCAAGGTCGGCGGGATCCTGGCCGAGGTGGTCGCGCTGCCGTCGGGTCAGCCCCCGGCCGTCGTCATCGGGATCGGGATCAACGTCAGCCAGACGGCCGACGAGCTCCCCGTGCCCAGTGCGACCTCGCTGGCGCTCGCGGGCGCGCAGCACGTCGATCGCGAGAGCATGCTGGTCGCTCTCGTCGCCGCGCAGGTGGAGGTGGCACAGCGCTGGCGCGAGTCCGGCGGCGACGCCGTCCGGTCCGGGCTGGCCGACGAGGTCGCGGCCGTCTGCGGCACCCTGGGCTCCGTCGTGCGGGTCGAGCTGCCGGGCGCCGGCACGGTCACCGGCCTGGCCGCACGGCTGGACGAGGACGGCGCGCTGGTGGTCGTCGACGACGCGGGCACCCCGCACCGTGTGCTCGCTGGTGACGTACGCCACGTCCGCGCAGCCGGGTGAACTACCCTCGTCCCGTGCCGGACGAGCAATCGCATGACCTCGACTTCCTCGAGTCGACCGTAGGGGAGCTCGACGCCGAGCTGCTGGGCGGCCCGCGCACGCTGACCGCCCGTGACCTGGCCGAGCGCGCCGGGATCGAGATCGACGTGGTCCGCGCGTTCTGGACCACGATGGGCCTGCCGCACACCGACCCGGACGACCCGATCTACACCGAGCGCGACGCCGAGGCCATCGACCGGGCGGCCGCCCTGGTCCGCGAGCACGGGCTCGACCTGCGCACCGTCATCACCGTCACCCGCGCCCTCGGGCACACGTCCGACCGCCTTGCGCTCTGGCAGGTGGAGGCGCTGGTCGAGGACATGGCCACGCGCTACGAGCTCGACGACACCTCGGCACGGCTGCTCGTCCTCGACCGCCTCGCGTCCCTGGCGCCGGTCCTCGAGGCCCAGCTGGTGCACTCCTACCGCCGCCAGCTCGCGGCGATCGCGGGCCGGTACGCGGGCGAGTTCGGCCAGCTCCGCGGGCCCGACCCCGACCGCTCCGCGCTGCCGCTGGCCCGTGCGGTCGGGTTCGCGGACATGGTCTCGTTCACGCGCCGGACCGCCGGCCTGGGGTCCACCGACCTCTCCCAGTTCGTGCAGCGGTTCGAGGCTGCCGCGCGCGACGTGGTCTCCGCCAACGGGGGGCGCGTGGTCAAGACCATCGGCGACGCCATCCTCTTCGTCGCCGACAGCGCCGCCACCGGGGCGATCATCGCGCTCGGGCTGGCGGACGCCCTGGGCAAGGAGCTCGACGTCGACCGGGAGACCACGACCGGGGGTCTCTTCGAGGGTGCCCGCGGCGTCACTCCCGTGCGCGTGGGGCTCGTGTGGGGGCGCGTGCTGTCGCGGTTCGGCGACGTCTTCGGGCCCGACGTGAACCTCGCCGCCCGGCTGACCGACATCGCCGATCCGAGCACCGTCCTGGTCGACGCCTCCACCGCCGAGGTGCTCTCCGCCGATCCGCGGTTCGTGCTCGAACCGCGGCCGGCGCGGCGGCTGGCGGGGATCGGGTCCGTGGCGCCGGTGCGGCTGCGGGCGGCGGGGGCGTAGCTCGGGCTGGTTCGGCGGCTGCGTTTCTGGTCGTGTGCGCCTCCGGTTGACGCGTCTTTCGGCTGCCGACGCTTACTGAATCGGTGGGCTGTGGGCGGCTCGGCGTTCGGGTCTGTGGATATGTTTGTGCAGGTCAGAGCCTTGATACTCGATCCGGTGTGACCTAGAATCGTACGTATGTTCGATACGGCGGTCCCGGTGGTCGAGGTGGCGGCGCACGTGCGCGACGCCACCGCGACCGGGGCTGCGGCGCGGGTGTGTGACGCGGCCGCGGCGCTCGCGGCGGTCGCGCGCTCGAGTGCGGCGTGGACCGCGGCGGACCGGGCGTCGGTGCTCGTGGCGGTGCGTGCGGCGCAGGCGGCGTTGGCCGAGGCGCAGGGTTTCGTGCTGGTCGCGGACCGTGATGCCGGGGACAGCCTGCGCCCGGGGGATCGCTCGTTCGAGGCGGCCCAGGCGCGGGTGACCCGGTCCGGGCTGGGGGAGGCGTCCCGGGTGGTGCGCCAGGCGGACGCCCTGGTGTCGATGGGCACGGTCGCGGCCGGGGTCCGGGAGGGGTCGGTGCCGTTGGGGCACCTGGACGAGCTGGCCCGGGTCGCAGCTGCTGCTACCCCGGAGGTGGCGGCGGTGCTGCGCACTCCGCAGGCGCAGGAGCAGGTGGTGGGGATGGCCCGGGTCGCGTCGCGGCCGGACTTCGCTCGGGCGTTGGCCCGCTGGGTCGCCGCCCAGGACCCCGGTGCGTTGGAGGCCGAGCATGAGGCCCAGCACCGGGAGCGGTTCTTCTCCCTGTCCGCCCAACCTGATGGCGTGTTCTTGAAGGGTCGCCTGGACCGGATCGCCGGGGAGTCCCTGCGGGTGGCGTTGGATGCGATGGGCCAGTACGGCGATGACACCCGTTCCCCGGGGCAGGCCAGCGCGGACGCGTTGACGATGTTGGCCGAACACGCGTGTGCCGGTTCTGGGCCGCGGTCCGCGGTGGGTGGCGCTGGGGGTGCTGATACCGCTGCCGGCGGGGATGCGGCCGACCGGCCGGTTGGTGGGCTGCCCGGGTCGGTGAGTCGCCCGCACGTATCCCTGCTCGTGGCGGCCGAGACGATCGCGGAGCTACTGACCCATCAGCGGGCGCTGGACGAGGCGGCCGTCGCGGCCCACGGTCGCGCCGGCACGCTCGACGACGCCGCCACGCGCGCTGACGCCGCCACGCTTAACGACGCCGACAGGCGCGACGACGTCGACGCCCGCCGTGCCGGTGCTGGGCTGGCACCCGGACATCTCTGCGCCCCGATCGCCCTGCCCTGGGGGACCGTGGCACCCGCGACCCTGGAGGACGGCACCCCGGTGCCCATGTCGGAGCTGGCGCGGGTGCTGTGCGAGGCGGAGATCACCCGGATCGTGATGTCCGCCGAGAGTCTCCCGCTGGATGTGGGACGGTCCAAGCGGTTGTTCACCACCGCGCAACGGCGGGCTGCGGTGGTCCGGGACGGGCAGTGCGTGTGGAACGGGTGCGAGCAGCACGCGTCGCGCTGCGAGGTGCACCACATCCGCTGGTGGGGCCGCGACTCCGGTGCTACCTCGTTGAGCAACGCGGCCTTGTTGTGCAAGCACCACCACAGTGAGGTCCACCGACTCAACCTGACCATCCACCGGCTGGAGAAACTCCCCGGATGGACCCGGCGCCAGCGCGCCAAGGCGGAACTCCGCGAGTCGACGACTGGGATGAGTGCGCTTGGTGCGACGGGTGCCGTGGGTGCGAGCATCGACGCGCCCACCACCGGACGGGCACCCCTGCGCTACGCGTTCCGCAACCACCGCGGATACACCGTCAATGCCCCCGACGGACACCCGCCCGGCTGAAGTCGCCGGCGGCCTTCCCCTGTCAGCGAGCCGCAAGCAGTGCGCATGAAGCACGAGCGCGGGGATTGCGCGTAGGGGAGGGAGTGGGCAGGGGTGGACCGTCGGGGCGGGTAAGCGGGTCCCGCTAGGCGGGCTCGTCTACTTCCAGGGCGACCTCGTCGACCAAGGAGGGGCCGTTGTTGGCGACCGTGTTGACGGCCGTCGAGACCGGGGTGGCGACGATCTCTGGTGCCGGGGCCTCGAGAAGCTCCATGGCGCCGGCTGCGCCAACTGCCGGGTCGAGCCAGGCCGACCAGGCCTCGGGTCGCAGCATGAGGGGCTGCCGGTCGTGGATGTGCGCGAGCTCGTCGGAGGCCGGGCGCGTGATGACCGTGGCGCTCACCACCCAGCGCGCCGGGTCGTCGTCGTCCTTGCTGGGGTCCTTCCAGAACTCGTACAGCCCGGCGAGTGCCACGACGTCGCCGTCGGCGGGGTGCAGGAAGTACGGCTGCTTGCGCTTGCTGGTCGCGCCCGGCGCGGGCTTCTTCCACTCGTAGTAGCCGTCGGCCGGCAGGAGTGCCCGGCGCACGGCGAACGGGCGGGCGAACGCCGGCTTGTCCGCGATCGACTCGACGCGTGCGTTGATCATCCGGTTGCCCACGGAGATGTCCTTCGCCCACGACGGCACGAGTCCCCAGCGCGCGACGCGGAGCTGCCGGGTGATCTCGCCGGTCTCCTTGTCCGCGCGCTCGACCACCATGCGCACACCGTCGGTCGGGGCGACGTTCCAGGACGGTCCGAGCAGCCGGACGTCGTCGGCGACGGTGGCGATGGCGAACTCGTCGGCCAGCGCCTGGTCCTCACGGAAGGAGGCATAGCGACCACACATGGGTACCAGCGTGCCAGGCGTCACCCACGCTCACATCGAATCGATTCGTTTTCTGTGGGAGAATCGACCCGATGAGCTCGCGCCCCACCACTCCCGCACTGACCGGCCCCGTGCCGGTCACGGGCGTCGTACCCCCCGGGGTGGTGCCGACGGTCGACTCCGCGCCGGCCCCGCAGTACCGCCCCAACGCCAAGTACGTGCTGCTGCTGGGGCTGATGTGCGCCCTGCCGGCCATCTCGACCGACATCTACCTGCCGTCGCTCCCGGACGTCGCACGGGACCTGAAGACCTCCGCCACGGCCGCGCAGCTGACCATGACCGCGATGCTCATCGGCGGCGCCGTCGGGCAGCTCGTGATCGGACCGCTGTCGGACCGGTTCGGGCGCCGCAAGCCGGTGCTGGTCGGGGTGTCGCTGCACGTGGTGACGTCGATCCTGTGCGCGGTCGCGCCGGCGATCGTGCCGCTGATCGGGCTGCGCACCATGCAGGGGTTCTTCAACGCGTCGGCCAGCGTGGTCGCCATGGCGATCATCCGGGACCGGTTCGTCGGCTCGGACGCCTCGCGCCTGATGTCCCGCCTCATGCTCGTGATCGGGGTGGCGCCGCTGTTCGCGCCCTCGGTCGGCGGGGTCATCGCCGGGCAGTGGGGCTGGCGCGGCGTGTTCGGGGCGCTGGCGATCTTCGGCGTCGTCCTGTGGGTCGTCGTGTGGCGTCGGCTGCCCGAGACCCTTCCCCCCGAGCGGCGTCGCGAGGGTGGCCTGAAGTCCGCCCTGGCGGGGTACCGGAAGCTGTTCAAGGACCGGCACTTCGTCGCGCTGGCGATCCTGCCCGGCCTCGGGGTCGCGGTGCTCATGAGCTACGTCGTCGCGTCGCCGTTCGTGCTGCGCGAGGGCTACGGCCTGTCCGCGCACCAGTTCTCCCTGCTGTTCGCGGTCAACGGGATCGGCCTGGTGGCCGGCGCGCAGGTGAACGCCGCCCTGGTGCGCCGCGTGGCCCCGATCCGGATCGTGCGCGTGGTCCTGCCCGTCTCGCTGGGGCTCACGCTCGTGCTCCTGGCCATCGCGATCACCGGGTGGGGCGGGCTGATCGCGCTGCTGGTCGTCCTGTGGCTCATCCTCGCGATGGTCAACTTCGTGCCGCCGAACGCCTCGGCCCTCGCGCTCAGTCGGCACGGCGAGGTCGCCGGGACCGCGGCGGCTGTCATCGGGGCCACGCAGGCGGGTGTCTCCGGCATCGTCAGCCCGTTGTCGGGCCTGCTCGGGGGCGATGCGGTCGCGATGGCCGCGGTCATGGTCGGTGCCTCGGTGGCGGCGCTCCTGGTGCTCGCGCTGGCCACCCCGGCGTACCACCGCGACGGAGCCTGGACCGTCTGACGCCACGATCGGGTGACGGCCTGATCAGGCCTTTCGCTCGTCGCGGGACATCTCGGGTGGGTGATATCCGTACTGGACGCCCGTCCGACACGTCCGGCCCTGCCGGGAGGTCGTCCCACGTCTCTAGCGTGCGCGTCGACCACAGCCTCGAACTGCTGCGCGCCTGGAGACAACCGGGAGCGTGTGGGGCCGCTGGAAGGACCCGACCCATGCTGCGTCGCCTCGCGCTCAGCCTCCTCGTCGCCGTGCTCGCGCTCGGCGGCGCGGCTGCGCCTGCGCTCGCGTCGGGCAGCGGCGACCTGTTCCCGCGCGTCGGTGCGGCCGACGCCCCCTGCGACGCCACGCACCCGTGCCGTGCTGCGCTCGAGTGGCGGACCAACGCGTACGGGCCGGCGGGGGACACGCAGATCCGGCGGCGGACGCTCTTCACCGTCTTCGCCCGGGCGGGCGAGCAGATCCTCACGGGGTCGTCGTCGATGGGTACCGGGACCGCGGACATCGCCATCTGGAACCCCGGGCAGATCACCGACACCGAGGCGGCCACCCTGCCGGCCGTGGTGGACGGGACAAACGGGTTCAGCTGCGCGGCGCAACGGCCGGATCCCACGAGCCTCGTCGGCAGGCTGAGCGCGCGCGCCCAGGAGCTGGCCGGCGCCCGGTCGGCCGACGGCACCCAGAACACGGCGGGCTACGTGCCCTGCGTCTACACGGCACCCACGACCGGCCTGTACCGCGTGGCGTTCTACGGCGCGGCGGGTTCGGGCAACGCGGCGGACGGCACCCCGGACCGCCACCTCGACCCGGCGGGCGGGTTCCTCGCCGCGGCCGGCTCGGCGATCAACGCCTGGGACCTCACGGTCCGCGACGGGGCCCCGGCGTCGATCGACGACATCCCCGGCCGCGCCCTGACGTACGTGCTGGCCGGCTTCACGGGCGGCAACCCGCGACCCGTGAGCATGCGCCTGTTCCTCAACACGCTCGACGGCTACCGGTACGCGGTGGACACCCGCGGGTTCGACCCGAACGGCTTCGTCTTCTACGGCAACCGCGAGGGGTTCCTCGACGCCGACCGCACGACGCCGCTCAACCACGACGTCGTCGGCACCGGCAGCGGGCCGCAGATGCTCCCGGCCCTCGACGGCGGCGTGCACCTGGCCGCGCCCCAGTACCCGCTGTCGTTCGAGCCGCTGGCCACCGAGACCCTGGCCGCGCTGGGCATCCCGGCGACGCCGGTGCCGCCGACGCTCAGCGCGGTCGACTTCACCGGTCTGGCCACCGACCACGGCAGCTACGTGGGCCAGGGCGGCACGTTCGCGCTCGAGGCCGGCTCCGGCGGGACCTACGAGATCGTCATCTCCCGCGACGGCGTCAGCTTCGACCCAGGCCTGCCCGGCAACCGGGCCCTGCGCGGCCTGGTGCCCGCGGGCACCTTCACGGTGACGTGGGACGGCAACGACAACACCGGCGTCGCCCTCCCGGTGAAGACCGGCTACGCCGTGCGGGCCGTGCTGCGCGCCGGGGAGTACCACGCGCCCATGCTCGACGTGGAGAGCTCGACGAAGGGCGGCCCGAGCATCACGCTCCTCAACCCCCCGAACGGCGACTGCCCCTTCACGGGCGTGCCGAGCGACGGCACCAACTGCACGCGCGTCTTCTTCGACGACCGCACCTACGTCACGAGCGCGGGCACCCGCGTGGGCGACCTCACGTCGGGCACCCTGTGCGCCGCGTTCTCGGGCGCGGTGCCCGCGCAGCTGTTCGCGGACCCGGACGGCGGCGTCGACAGCACGGGCACGGCGCGCGCGTTCGGCGACGGAGCCGGCCTCAACGCGAACCAGCACTGCCCTGCGACGGGCGGCACCCTGGGCGACGCCAAGGGCCTCGACCTGTGGACCTACTTCCCGTCGCAGCGCACGGCGACCTCGCTCGACGTGCTGCCCGTCCCCGCGGTCCCGGTGGCCGCCGACGACACCGGCAGCACCCCGATCGGCACCGCGCTCGTCGTCCCCGCCGCCGGCGTGCTCGCCAACGACGCCGGCACGCGCCTGACCGTGCTCAGCTCCACCACCCCGCTGCACGGGTCGGTGGCGACGAACCCCGACGGGTCGTTCACCTACACGCCGGCGCTCGGCTACACCGGCTCGGACCAGTTCGACTACACGATCACCGACGACTACGGGCAGACCGACGTCGCGACCGTCCACCTCACGGTCACGCCGCTCGCGGTCGACGACACGTGGACGACGACGGTCAACACCCCCGTCACGGTGGGCGCGCCGGGCGTCCTCGGCAACGACCTCGGCATGGTCCTCACCGCGGGGACGCCCTCGCTCCCGACGCACGGCACGGTGGCGCTGGATCCGTCCGGCGCGCTGGTCTACACGCCCGACCTCGACTTCTCCGGGACGGACACGTTCACGTACGTGGCCACTGACGGGCCCCTGTCCGACCAGGCCACGGTGACGATCATCGTGACGCCTGCGGCCACCGACGACGACCTGGGCACGGTCCCGCCCAACGTCACGAGCACGGGGACTGCGCCCGGGATCCTGGGCAACGACGCCGGCTCGGTACTCACGGTGACCGCCGTCGGGACGCCGGCCCACGGCACGGTCACGGTCGACCCGGACGGCAGCTGGGCGTACACGCCGCCTGCCGGGTGGGGCGGGACGGACTCGTTCACCTACACCGCGACCGACGCGGCGGGCCAGACCGTCGGCGCCATGGTCACCGTGCACGTGACGGCGCCCGTCCAGCTCGCCTCGGCGTCCGACGACCACGCCACCGGCGCCCCGGGCACGCCCACCACCCTGCTCGAGCTCACCAACGACGCTCCGGGCGACCACTTGGCCTGGGACCTGCCCACCGTGCGGCTCCTCGACCCCGTGAGCGGGCTGCCGGTCGGCTCGGTGACCGCGCCGGGCGAGGGCGTGTGGACCGTCGTGAGCGGGCAGGTCCGGTTCACGCCCGTCGCCGGGTTCCAGGGTGACGCCGACCTGGGCTACCAGGTGACCAACACCCGGGGGCAGACCGTGACGGCCTCGATGACGGTCAGCTATCCGGCGCCGCTGTCGGCCGTCGTCGCGCCCCCGGTCCTCCCGGTCGCGTCCACCCCGGCCACGCCGGCCACGGGGACGCCAGCCCGGCGGACCACGCTCACCGTGACCGTGCGGCTCCCCGGCGACCCGTCGCGAACGGCGGGCCTGGCGACGACCGGTGCCGACCCGGCCGCAGCGCTGCTGATCGCGTTCTGCCTGGTCGGTGCGGGTGTGGTGATTCTGCGGGCGCGACGACGGGTGACGGCGCGGGCCTGACCGCGGGGACGCTCAGCCGCGGTGCAGCCGGTGCAGGCCTGCGACGGCCTGCGCCAGCACCTCGTCGCGCTTGACGAAGGTGAACCGCACCCACGACCGCAGCGCACGGTCGACGTCGGAGCCCGCGTGGGTGAAGGCGGACACGGGCACGCCGACCACGCCCGCCAGACCCGGCAGGTCACGGCACAGGGCGGCACCGTCGTCGTACCCGAGGGGTGCCGCGTCGGCGAGCACGAAGTACGTGCCGTGCGGCCGGACCACCGTGAACCCGGCGTCCTCCAGCCCCGCGCAGAGCAGGTCGCGCCGCCGGGACAGCGACGCGGCGAGCTCGACCACCCACGCCGCCACGCCCGGGTCCCGCAGCGCGAAGGCGACCGCCGGCTGGAACGGCGCACCGGAGACGTAGGTGAGGAACTGCTTGACCGTCCGTACCGCGGTCACCAGGTGCTCGGGGCCGGTCACCCAGCCGATCTTCCAGCCGGTGAAGGAGAAGGTCTTGCCGGCCGACGAGATGGTCAGCGTCCGCTCCGCCATCCCGGGCAGGGTGGCGATCGGCACGTGCGCGGAGGCGGACCCGTCGAGCACCAGGTGCTCGTACACCTCGTCCGTCACCACCACCGCGTCGTGCGCGACGGCCAGCCCGGCGATCGCCGTCAGCTCGTCGACCGTGAGCACGGTGCCGGTGGGGTTGTGCGGGGTGTTCACCAGCACCAGCCGCGTGCGCGTGGTGAACGCGGCGGCCAGCGCGGCGAGGTCGAGGCGGAAGCCGTCCGCGGTCGCGTGCAGCGGCGCGGTGGTGTGGGTGGCGCCGGCCAGCGCGATCACCGCGGCGTACGAGTCGTAGAAGGGCTCGAGCGTGAGCACCTCGTCGCCCGGTCCGGCGAGCGCGAGCACCGTCGCGGCGATCGCCTCGGTCGCTCCCGCCGTCACCAGCACCTCGCGGTCCGGGTCCACAGCCAGGCCGTATCGCGACGACTGGTGCTCGACGATCGCCTCGCGCAGCGCGGGGATGCCCGGGCCGGGCGGGTACTGGTTGGCGCCGGCCGCGATCGCGTCCTGCGCGGCGCGAGCCACGGACGCGGGGCCGTCGACGTCGGGGAAGCCCTGCCCGAGGTTGACCGCTCCGGTGCGCGCGGCCAGCGCCGACATCTCGGCGAACACGGTCGCCCGGGGGACGCCGTCGTCGCCCATGAGCCCCGTCGCCCGGGCGACGTCCTGCCAGCGCGCTGTCATGCCCAGAAGGGTAGGCGGTGCCTCGAGCTGAACCCGTCGGTGACGGGTCCGGGAGCGGGAGCGCTCAGCTCACCAGTCCGGTCGCGGCGGTCAGTCCCGCGACCACGACGAGTGCGAGGGACGCCCAGGCTGCGACGATCCACCACTCCACGTGGTGTCGCCGCAGAACCCGCTGCGCCTGTCGTTCGGCCATACCTACAAGATCGGCACGGACCGTGCCACGTACAACCGCACGCGCCGACGAGCGTGGATTTCACCCGGCAGGCACGCAACGAATCGCCGACACAGGACACGTCGGCGTCGGTCGTCGACGGTGGTCGTGGATAGAGCGAGGGCAACGAATCGCCGACAGGGGACACGTCGGCGTCGTTCGTCGACGGTGGTCGTGGACCGGGTGAGGGCAACGAATCGCTGCGATGCCACACCGATCTCAGCTGCCGGCGGCGGTCTCGAGCTTGTCGCCGAGCGTGGTCAGCTGCTGCGCCAGCTCGTCGAGGGAGTCGGCGGCGGACCCGGCGGCATTCGCCTTGGCGGCCTCGAGCTCGGCCTGGGCGTCCGCGACCTGGGCCTGGGCGTCGGCCAGAGCCTGCTGCGACGCGGCAGCGCCCTCGGCCTGTGCCTGGTCCAGAGCCGTCTGGGCGTCCTGCACGGCCGTCTGCGCGTCGGCGACGGCGGCGTCGGCCTGGGCCCGGGCGGAGTCGTCGAGCGTGCCGAGCTGGGCCTTGACGTCCTCGATCTTCTGCTGCGCGGCGTCGGCCTCCGCCTTGGCGTCGTCCACCTGCGCCTTGAGGTCGTCGATCGCGCTGCGCGCCTCGCTGGCGGCGTCCTTGGCCTGCTGGGCGGCGTCGTCGATGTCCGCGTCGGAGCAGGCGGACAGCCCGACGGCGAGCAGGGCGGCGATCACGGGAGCGCCGACGCGGGCGAGTCGGCGGCGGGGCGGGGTCGTCGAGGTGGGCATCGTGGTCCTCCGGAGGGGCAAGGCGGGCACAGGGGGCGGGTCCGGTGCCACAGTCTGCCCGTCGAGCCGACGACACGCCCGGCGGAGGTCGATCCGGGACGTACCGACGCACCGACGCCCCGCCCGCTGGTGAGCGGGCGGGGCGTCGGGGGCAGGCAGGTCAGACGGCGGGGAGGGGTTCCAGCTCGTCGGTCGCCTGCACGCTGCGGCGGGCACGGACATCCTCCAGGGAGGTGCCGTAGAAGGCCGCGGTCATGAGGTCCTTCATGTCGTCGATCATCGGCATGCGGGGGTTCGCCGGGGCGCACTGGTCCTCGTAGGCACCCATCGCCACCTCGTCGAGCCGCGAGATGAACTCGTGCTCGGACACACCCTGCGCCTGGAAGGACGCGGGGATGCCGACCTTGGACCGCAGCGACTCGACGGCCAGCGCGTAGGACTCGACGCCCTCCGCGGGGGTGCGCGCCGGGAGCCCGAGCATCGCCGCGAGCTGCTGGAACCGCTCGGGTGCGACGTAGTGCTCGTACTTGGGCCAGCTGGTGAGCTTGGTGGGCACCGTGCCGTTGTAGCGGATCACGTGCGGCAGCAGGGTCGCGTTCGTGCGGCCGTGCACCAGGTGGTGCGTCGAGCCGATGACGTGCGCCATCGCGTGCACGATCCCCAGGAACGAGTTCCCGAAGGCCATGCCGGCGATCGTGCCCGCGTTGTGCATCGACTCCCGGGCGTCCTGCGTGGCCGGGTCGGTCGGGCTGCCGTTCACCGACACCGCGAGGTTCTCGAAGATGAGGCGGACGGCCTGCATGGCCATGCCGTCGGTGAAGTCGTTGGCGTAGACGCTGACGTACGCCTCGGTGGCGTGCGTGAGGGCGTCGAAGCCGGAGTCCGCCGCCAGCGAGGCAGGCATCTTCGAGGTCAGGATCGGGTCGATGATGGCGACCGACGGGGTCAGCGCGTAGTCGGCCAGCGGGTACTTCTTGCCGGCCTCCGGGTCGCTGATGACCGCGAACGGCGTGACCTCGGCGCCCGTGCCCGACGTCGTCGGGATGCAGACCAGCTGCGCGAGCTCGCCCAGCACGGGGAACTTGAACGCACGCTTGCGAACGTCGAAGAACTTCTGCTTGAGGTCGGAGAACTGGATCTCCGGGTGCTCGTACAGCAGCCACATGACCTTGGCGGCGTCCATCGGCGAGCCGCCACCGAGCGCGATGATCGTGTCCGGCTTGAAGTGCCGCATCTGCGCCGCGCCGGCCTGGACCGTCTTCACGGAGGGCTCGGGCTCGACCTGGTCGATGATCTGCAGGGCGACCTTGTTCATCCGGCGGCCGAGCACGTCGATGATCTTGTCGACGAAGCCGAGGGTGGTCATGGTCGCGTCGGTGACGATGGTGACGCGCTCGACGTCGGGCATGTCGGCGAGGTAGCGGATGGCGTTCGGCTCGAAGTAGGTCTTCGCCGGAACCTTGAACCACTGCAGGTTGTTGTTCCGTCGGCCGATCCGCTTGATGTTCACCAGGTTGACCGCCGAGACGTTGTTGGACACGGAGTTGGAGCCGTACGAGCCGCAGCCGAGCGTCAGCGACGGGATGAACGAGTTGTAGATGTCGCCGATGCCGCCCAGCGAGGACGGTGCGTTCGCGATGATCCGGACGGCCTTGACGCGGCTGCCGAACTCCTCCGTGAGGGCGTCGTCCTGGGTGTGGATGGCCGCGGAGTGACCGAGACCGTCGAACTCCACCATCTGCTCGGCCAGCGTGATGCCGTGCTCGGTGGACTCGGCGCGCAGGACCGCCAGCACCGGGGCGAGCTTCTCGCGCGTCAGCGGCTCGTGCGGGCCGACGCCGCTGACCTCGGCGAGGATGATCGAGGTGTCCGCGGGGACGGTGAAGCCGGCCTTCTCGGCGATCCACTGCGGGCTCTGGCCGACCACGGACGCGTTCAGCTTGGCGTCGGCGCAGTTCTTGCCGTCCGCCTCGACGCCGAAGATGAAGTTCTCCAGCAGCGCCTTCTCGGCGGCGTTGGCGCGGTACGCGTGCAGGATGGCGAACTCGGCCATCGCGGCGTCGTAGATGACGTCGTCCAGGATCACCGCCTGCTCGGACGCACAGACCATGCCGTTGTCGAACGCCTTGGAGAGCACGACGTCGTTCACGGCCCGCTTCAGCTTCGCGGTCTTCTCGATATATGCGGGAACGTTGCCCGCCCCGACGCCGAGCGCTGGCTTGCCGCACGAGTAGGCCGCGCGGACCATCGCATTGCCGCCCGTCGCGAGGATGAGCGCGACGCCGGGGTGGTTCATGAGGGTGTTGGTCGCGGTGATCGACGGCGACTCCACCCACTGGATGCAGTGCTCGGGCGCGCCCGCGGCTACTGCGGCATCGCGGACCACGCGAGCGGCGGCGACGGACGAGGCCTGCGCGCTGGGGTGGAAGGCGAACACGATCGGGTTGCGCGTCTTGAGCGCGATGAGGGACTTGAAGATCGTGGTCGAGGTCGGGTTGGTCACGGGCGTGACGCCGCAGATGACTCCGACGGGCTCGGCGATCTCGGTGATGCCGGTGAGCTCGTCGTGGCTGATGACGCCGACCGACTTGAGCGTGGACATCGAGTTGGTGACGTGCTCGCACGCGAAGATGTTCTTCACGGCCTTGTCCTCGAACACGCCGCGGTTGGTCTCCTTGACCGCGAGGAGCGCGAGCTCGCCGTGCTTGTCGAGGGCGGCGACGGACGCCTTCTTCACCAGGTGGTCGACGTCGGCCTGCGTGAAGCGGGCGTACTCGTCGAGCGCTTTGCTGGCGTTCGCCACCAGCTGGTCGATCGCAGTGTCGGGCTTGGTCACGGTCACCGTTCAACTCCTAGTCGAGGCCGGTAGGGCCGCTCTGCGACCCTCTGCCCACGACGCTACGGACCCGACGTGCCCAATGGATGGGCCGAACGTCTCAGGTTCGCCGCACGCGCGTGACCCATGACGACGCCAGGCTCTCGTCCTCCAGGTCGAGCTCCCGCATCATCCGGCGCATCACGGCCTCGTCCAGCTCGCCGGAGTCGCGGCGGTCCATCAGCACCTCGCGCTGAGCAGCCACGATGTCCCGACGCAGCCGCTGGGTGCGCAGGCCCTCCTCCGCGGTGGGCACGTGCGACGGGCTGATCTCGCGCATCGCGCCGGTCAGCCCGGTGGGCTCCAGGGGCTCGTCGGGCACGCGCTCGTCGGCGGAGTCCGGGTCGAGCATGACGGCCGCGGCGGTGGCCCGGGCGCGCCAGACACCGGACAGCCGGTCGATCAGCTCACCGGCGCGCTCCGGTCCCAGCGACCGGCTCCAGTCGTCCCGCTGGCGCTCGAGCACGTCGTGCACGGCGTCGGCGGTGGCCACCCGGACGTCGGCCTCCTGGGCGGCGTCGCGCGCGGTCTCGTCGGCGGACCCGACCCCGAGGCGCGTGATCACCCAGGGCAGGGACAGGCCCTGGACCAGCAGCGTCCCGATGGCGACGGTGTAGGCGGCGAGCAGCACGGTCGCCCGCTCGGGGAACGGCTGGCCGGCGCTGACGGCCGGGATCGCGGCCGCCGCGGCGAGCGTCACGACGCCGCGCATCCCCGCCCACGACACCACGGCCGACTCGCGCAGCGACAACGAGTCCTTGGGTGGTCGATGGCTGCCGCGCAGGCGCAGGTGGTCGAAGCGCGCGGTGCCGACGATGTACAGCGGGCGCACCAGGATGGCGACCAGCAGGACCACCAGCGACACCAGGACCCCGTGGCGCAGGCCCTGGTCGGAGGCGATGACGTCCCGCACCACCCAGGGCAGCTGCATGCCGATGAGCGCGAACGTGAACGCCTCGAGCAGCAGGTCGACGGTGGACCAGATGGGCTCCTCGTAGAGGCGCGTCGCGTAGCCCGCCCGCGGGGACGTGTGCCCGAGGTAGAGCCCCGCGGCGACCACCGCCAGCACGCCCGACCCGGCCAGCTCCTCGGCCGACCAGTACGCCGCGAACGGGGTCAGCAGCCCGATCGCGGACGCGACCACCGGGTCGTCCAGCCGCAGCCGCACCGTGTGCACCACCCAGCCGATCAGCAGGCCGACCGCGACGCCGACGCTCACCGCGAGCGCGAACGTGAGCAGCCCGTCCGCGAGCGCCCAGGCGCCCGTGGCCACGCCCGCGAGCGCGACCTTGTACAGGGTGAGCGACGTGGCGTCGTTGATCAGGCTCTCCCCGGACAGCAGCGTCATCACGCGGCGGGGCAGGCCCAGGCGCTTGCCGACGGCTGCCGCGGCGACCGCGTCCGGGGGCGCGACGACCGCGCCGAGCACGAGGGCGGCGGCGAACGGCACGGACGGTTCGAGCCACCAGAACGCGACCGCGACCGCCGCGGCACTGACCAGCACGAGGCCGACGCCGAGGCGGGTGATCGAGTTCAGCGACGACCGGAAGTCGCGGTACGAGCTGGACAGCGCCGCGGAGTACAGGAGCGGAGGGAGCACGAACTCGAGCAGCACGTGCGAGTCGATCTCGAACCGGGGCACGCCCGGGACGAACGACACGACGATCGCGACGGCGACCAGCACCAGGGGCGCCGGCCAGCCGCGCCGACGGCACACGGCCGTGACGGCCACAGCCCCGGCGACCAGGAGGAACACTTGCACGTGCTGCACGCGGCCGCCCTCCCGTCACGACGTCTGCCGGTCTCCGCGACCCTACAAGCGCCCCGACGGCCCGGCCGGGCGGCTCAGGGCACGAGCTCCGCGAACGCGACCACGTTGTCCTCGTAGTGCCCCGTGCTCCGGTTGAACTCGCCGCCGCAGGAGATCAGCCGCAGGCCCGCGTGGTCGATGTCCCCGTAGACCAGCGCGGTCGGGAACGCGTCCTTCGGGTACCGGGTGACCTCGGTGGTGCGGAACACCGCGACCGAGCCGTCCGCGCGGCTGACCGAGATCTCGTCGCCCACCGCGAGCTCGGCGAGCCGAAAGAAGACCCCAGGGCCGGTGACCCAGTCGATGTGGCCGACGATGACCGCCGGGCCCAGCTCGCCGGGGGTCGGCGCGCCGGAGAACCAGCCCGCCGGGAACGCGTCCGGGGGCACCTCCAGGGTGCCGTCGGCCTGGAGCCCGAGCTCCATGAGCTCGGAGTCCACGGCGATGGCCGGCACCTGGACGCGGACCGGGACGGAGGCGGCCATGACCGTGGGGAGCGCGGGGTCGGGCACCGCGACCGGCGGGGGCGTCGTGCGCACGTGGACCGAGGCCGAGGCGGAGGTCGTGGGCATCCCCGGGGCGGTCGGCGCCGTGGCCGTGTCCGCGGGCGCACAGGAGGTGAGTGCGAGGGCGACGAGGACGGCGACCGGGCCGGCGGCGAACCTCATCCGCGCGCGCGGCGCGGCCTGACCGCGAGCAGGACGACGGCGCCGACACCCAGGAGGGTGAGCGCGACGAGTGCCGGCCGATGCTCGGGTGCGGCGGGGAGGCTGCTGCCGTCGCCGGTCGCGACACCGCCGCGGGGGGTCACCGGCACCTGAGGTCCGGCCGCGGGCGCGGGGGTCACGGCAGCGGCTCCCGCGGCGGGAGCGCATGCCGGCAGCGTGACGGTGTTGGTGATCATCGTGACCGCGCCGGTCCGCGCCAGTGCCCGACCGTCCAGCGCGGCGCCCGCCTCGAACGTGATCGAGGTCATGGCGAGGATCGTGCCGGCGAACCGGCTGCCCGCCAGGATGGTCGCCGAGCTGGGCACGCGCCAGTACACGTTGCAGGCGGTGGCACCGTCGACGAACGTGACCGAGCCGGCGGCGCCGACGAGCAGCGTCGACAGCGACTGGAACACGAACACGGCGTTCGGGTCACCGTTGCCATCGAGGGTCAGGTTCCCGTTCAGCTCGATGACGCCGCCGGTGTCGTAGACGCCGGGCTCCAGGGTCAGGCCCGCCAGCTCGACGCCGCCGAGGGGGTCGGGCGACTGGGAGGACGCGGCGTCGTACGCGGTGACGAGGTCCGTCTTGGCCTGCTGCGTCACCGCGTCCCCGCCGTGGTCGACGCCGCTCGCCTGGGTGATCGTCCCCGGCCCGGTGATGCCCGTGGTGGGGAAGCTCCCGATGTCGCCGCCGAGGGTCGTGGCGCCCGTGTTGGTGACCCCCGCCCCGGCGAGCACCACGAACGTCGAGCCCGCGCCCAGCGGCACCGGGGTGCCGAGGGCGGCCTGCGCGGCGGACGGGACGGTCGCGAGGGCTGCGGCGACGACGACGGCGGCGAGGACCGAGAAGGTCCGGGTGCGGGGGCGGCTGGTCTGGGTGCGCACGATCTGTCCTCCGGATGAGGGGATGCGGCGACGGCGACGTCGGGCATCGGGCGGAGGCGCCAGGGTCCTGGCTCCACCAGCGTCAGCACGGCCGCGGAGGGCGGCGGGGCTGCCGGAGGCAGTCGATCGGGTCGGTGGCGGGGCGATCGCGCGCAGTACTGGAAATGCGTTCACGAGGAATTTCTGTGGCCCGCCCCTGTGGCAAGGATATGCCTGTTCCACTCGAAAGGTGACATGGGGTCAAATGCCTCACGGGGGCGTATTTCCCCGACATTCTTTGTCATTTCCGACGCTTCCCGACGATCTCGGCACAGGAAGGACGGTGCCCGGCCGGCGGAGCCGCCCGCACGCGCTACGACACGGCGGGAGCGCGGTCGCGATCCGCGGGAACCCGCGAGCGCCGGACGAGCACGATCGTGCTGAGGGCGAGCGGCGCGTTCACCAGGCCTGGTGCACCGACCCAGAACGAGCCAGTGAGCACCGCGTAGACCGCCCACAGCGCGGCATTGGCGAGCAGCAGCACCTGGGTGGGGATCGACACGCCACCGAGGCCGCTGCCGTCGTGGCGCAGCCGCCACACGCGCACGGCCTGGGGCCACCAGAGGACGAGCGAGAGGACGGACGCGACGAACCCGACCAGCTCGACATGCAGGTCCACGCGCCCCCCTCTCCGCGGTTCGGTACCTCCGGAGGTCCACGGTGCTGCGCGGGCGGCGTGCTCGGCCTCGGGGGCACCCCCCAGTCCGCTTCTCCGGAAGGGGTGCGTAGACCCGGGGGGGATCCGCACGCGAGCAGTCGGGGTGCGAGACCGGGGTCACACCCGAGCGAGCCACTCGTCGGCCAGCAGCGCGTACGCGTAGCCGTCCAGCCAGCCCCGGGTGCGGTGCAGCGAGTCCCGGACGCTGTGCTCCTCGCGCCGCATCCCGAGCCGCTCCATCAGGCGCCAGGACGGTTCGTTCTCCACGAAGCAGTACGCCCGCACGCGGCGCAGACCGAGGTCCTCGAAGCAGATCCGGAGCAGCCCGGCGACCGCCTCCGTCGCGTAGCCGTGCCCGCCGCACTCCGGGTCGAGCACCCAGCCCAGGGTCGCCTGCTGCGGGCACGGGGCGTCGCCCTGCGCCCAGGAGTCCTCGATCTTCAGCATCAGGTCGCCGATGACCCGCCCGTCGAGCTCGATCACCAGGGTGACGGCGAGGCGTTCGGGATCGCGCAGCCGGGCGACGTAGGAGTCGCGGTCGCCGACGCTGTGGCTCAGCCACTCGTCGACGCCCGGTACACGGCGCACCTGCCAGATGGCGTCGGCGTCGGCGGGCGCCGCCGGGCGCAGGGAGAGGCGCGCGGTGCGTACGGGCCAGGGGACGGCGCTGAGGTCCTGCGGCATGCCGTCATTCTGGCCCGGGGCACCGACACGCCCCGGGAGGTCAGCGGCGCAGCACCCGGCGCGACAGGCGGTTGCCGATCGCCTGCGCCACCTGGACCAGCAGGATGATCACCAGCACGGTGATCCAGACGACGGCGAAGTTCCATCGCTTGTACCCGTAGTCGAGCGCGAAGGCACCGAGGCCGCCGCCGTCCAGCGTGCCGGCCAGCGCGGACATGTCGACGATGGCGACGAAGACGAAGGTGAACCCGAGGATCAGCGGCCCGAGGGCCTCCGGGACCACCAGGGTGGTGACGATGCGCCACCGGCTGGCCCCCGTCGCGCGCGCCGCCTCGATGACCCCGGGGTCGATGGCGACGAGGTTCTGCTCGACGATCCGCGACACCCCGAACGTCGCCGCGAACGACAGCGGCACGATCATCGCGGTGCTGCCCAGCCGGGTGCCGATCAGGCCGACGGTCACCGGGGCGATGACCATGAGCAGGATGAGGAACGGGATCGGCCGGAAGACGTTGACCAGCAGGTTGGCCACGCCGAACACCCCGCGGTTGGCCAGCAGACCGCCGCGCCGGGTCGTGTACAGGGCGAGGCCCAGGGCGAGGCCGAGCACGCCGCCGATGAGCAGCGTCGCGGAGACCATGTAGAGGGTCTCGCCGAGGGCCTGGATGAGCTTGGGCCCGTGGAACGACCAGTCGAACTCGCTGGCGTTCGGGAGCAGGGCGGGCACCGCGGCGGTCATCGTGCCTCCTCGATCGTGGTGACCTCGCGCAGGCGTCCGACGACCGTCTCGACGGCCTCGTCGGACCCGTCGAGCGCCAGGGTGAGCGAGCCGAACGACTGGTCCTGCAGGGTGCCGATGCCGCCGTAGACGATCTCGAACGTGACGCCGAGGGCCCCGGCGGACGCGAGGATCGCGCCGAGCCGGCTGCCGTCCGCGATCGTCGCGGTGACGATGCGCCCCTCGTGCGTCTGGCGCAGCCGCTCCAGGTTGGCGCCGCGCGGCCGGTCGTGCACCACGGTCGACACGAACCGCCGCGTGACCTCGGCCTGCGGGTTGGTGAAGATGTCGAACACCGAGCCGTGCTCCGCCACGCGGCCGTTCTCCAGGACGGCGACGCGGTCGGCGATGGCGCGGACCACCTCGAGCTCGTGCGTGATCACCACGATCGTCACGCCCAGCTCGGTGTTGACCTTGCGCAGCAGGCGCAGCACGTCCTGGGTGGTCTGCGGGTCCAGCGCGCTGGTGGACTCGTCGGCGAGCAGGATCTTGGGCGACGCCGCCAGCGCCCGGGCGATGCCGACGCGCTGCTTCTGACCACCCGAGAGCTGGTCGGGGTAGGAGTGCGCGCGGTCCAGCAGGCCGACGAAGTCGAGCAGCTCCGCGATCCGGCGGTCGCGGTCCGCCTTGGGCCAGCCGGCGACCTTCAGCGGGAACGCCACGTTGCCGGCCACCGTGCGGGAGGAGAAGAGGTTGAACTGCTGGAAGATCATGCCGATGTCGCGGCGCTTGAGCTCGAGCTGGCGCTCGGTGAGGGTCGCGACGTCGGAGCCGTCCACGACCAGCTGCCCCGACGTGACGCGCTCCAGCCCGTTGATGAGCCGGACCAGCGTGCTCTTCCCCGCCCCGGAGTAGCCGATGACGCCGAAGACCTCGCCGGCCTCGATGGTCAGGTCGATGCCGTCGACCGCGCGGATGGGGCCCGACGGGGACGGGAAGACCTTGCTGACGTCACGGAACTCGATGATGGGGGACACGCGCAGCCTCTCGGGGCGGGGTGCGCCCGGGCAGGAGACGTCGGGGGACGCCCCTGCCCGGGAGCGGTGGGTCAGCCGGCGGCCTTGAGGTTCGCCTGGGTGTCCTTGAGGACCTGCTGCAGCTTCGCTGCGTCGTAGCCCTCCACGATGACAGCCGTGCCGCCCGACGACTCGACGACCGACTCGGTCACCGACGGGTCGTGGTAGAGCTCGACGATCCGCTGGTAGACCGGGTTGTCGACGTCCTCGGGGCGGGCCGCGATGACGTTGATGTACGGCTGCGCGCCGGCCGAGCTCGGGTCGTCCGCGTACACGTAGCCGTCGAGGTCGAACCCGGCGTCCGAGGCGAAGTTGTTGTTCACGATCACGCCGGCGATGTCGGGGTCACCGATCAGGCCCGCGGTCTGCGACGCCTCGACGGGGCGCACGACGACGGTGGACGCCGCCGTGTCGACGTCGTCGGGCGTCGGCGACTTGGGGTCACCGGTGAAGGTGATCAGGCCGGCGCCCTCGAGCACGAACAGTGCGCGCGCCTGGTTGGTGGCGTCGTTGGGGATCGCCACCTGCTCGCCCTTGGTGAACTCGTCGACGGTGGTGTGCTTCTCCGAGTACAGGGGCAGCGGCACGATCAGGGTCGACCCGATGGGCTGGAGGTCGTCGCCGGTGTTGTTGTTGTGGTCGGCCAGATACAGGATGTGCTGGAACGCGTTGAGGTCGATGTCGCCGTCCGTCAGCGCCGGGTTGGGCTGCGTGTACTCGGAGAACCCGACGATCTCGAGGTCGATGTTCTCCTTGGCGGCGAGGTCCTTGAGGATCTCCCAGTGCGGCTGCGACACGTCGGTGGTGCCCAGCTTGACCACCGTCGGCGCGGTCGAGCCCTCCGCGGCAGGCTCGTCGGACGAGCCGCGGGTGGCGAAGTACACGATCGCGCCGACCACCACGAGGGCGACGACGACGATGCCGGCGATGAGGCCGTTGCGGCGGCCTCCTCCGCTCTTCGGCGGGAGGACGGGGACGGACTCGGACATGGGTTCTCCTCGGGACGGACCGTCACGGCGACGGCCGGTGGCTGTGTGCGGGGACGCGAAGCGCGGGTGAGCCCGCGGGTGGTCGCGCGGGCAGGGGAGCTCCACGGGTGCCCGGTGGGCACGCGGGGCTGTCAGCGGGTCAGAGCTGACAACAGGTCGGACAGGCACACCGGCGCGCCGCACACATGACGGCCGGCCCGGTGGGCTCGGCAGTCCGGGTGCGGGTCACGCGCGTGTCCATCGATCGACCTCTCGTCGTGCGTCGGCGGGGGAGCCGACGACCCCCCGTGCCTCGAACGGCCGGGGTGGGGGCGTCAGGACGCCCGGGAGGCAGTGAAACGGACGCACTCCGCGACTGTCAAATGTGTACCAGCGCGGGTGAGATTCAGGTCACACGGGTCCGCGCGACGGCGTCGCGTCGCGCGGGAAGGCGGCGTGCTCGGCGCGCTCAGATGCCGTGGGCGCGTGCCCAGGCCACGGCGTCGACGCGGGTGGACACGCCCATCTTGCGGTACGCGCTGCGCAGCTGGGACTTCACGGTGTTGCGGGTGACCCACAACCGGTCGGCGATGTCCTGGAGCGTGATGTCCTCACGCAGGTGCGCCAGGACCACCCGCTCGCGCTTGGTGAGGGCGCTGACGCCCATGGTCGGCGTCGGGACGCAGTACTGACTCGTCACGGTCTTCCTCCTGCGGCGGCGACGGAGTCCGCTGGGGGGAGCGGTCCGTCTGGCGTCGGTGAGTCTCGGCCCCCACTGGTCCTATCGGCATGGGACCCCCGCCGGGTGAGAAATACCGACGATCCGACCGCAGATCGTGTGACGGCCCCGGTCAGCGCCGCTCCCCGTGGCCGGCGGCGACACCCAGACCCTGCCGATCCGGTTCGAGCGAGGTGTCGACGTCGCGCGGTCGGAGCGACGACTCCTGGACGGCCTCGGTCAAGAGCTCGAGCTGGCGTTCCAGGGCAGGGAGCCGGTCCTCGGGTGCGACCGACGCGATGTCCTGCACGGCGGCGACGAGCCGTCGCGAGACCTGGGGCGAGGTCGCCCCGGCGATCCGGATCTCGTCGAACGCGAGGTGGACGTACGCGTCCCAGTCCATCGCCGGTTCCTGCAGGCGGACCTCGCCCGAGGCGTCGCGGTGGAGTCCGTCGGACAGCGGGCGCGTGGCCAGCTGGCGCAGGCAGTCGTGCAGGCGGTCGATGGCCTGGACCGCGGTGGTCGGGTCTTGCAGCGGGGAGTCCGACAGGGATCGTTGCGCGATGTCCACGAGCAGGCGCAGGCCGTAGGCGACGTCCTTGTCGAGCGTGCGCTCGAGCCCGAGCACGACGGCCTCGTTGACCTTGCCCTCGTCCAGCCCGACGGGATCGCCGTGCACCTCGAAGAGGGGCGCGCCGGCGGGGACGAACTCGCCGAGCGCCGGCAGCAGCTCCAGCACGCACCCGGTCCGCGCCGCCTCCCGCACCAGGTGCTCGTACCCGATCACGATGATCACCCCGGACTTGGGCGCCCGGATCAGCACGCGTCCGTCGTCGGGCAGGTCGCCCTTGTCGGGATACACCTCGTCGAGCAGCTTGCGGGTCTGCTTGCCGACGAGCTCGATCAGGCTGGAGACGCGCAGCGCCTGCCCGATGTGGTGCACGTAGATGATCAGGACGGCGATGCTCACGATCACCAGGACGAACGCCGTGAGCACGGCGGTCCCGGGCACGTCGCCGGTGCCGTCACCGTTCGACGTCACCTCGTTGAGCGTGACGATGGCGAACGCGAAGGTGGCGACGAACAACCCGATGGCGCTCTGGCTCGGCTTGTCGCGCAGCAGCCGCTGCACGATCCGCGGGGAGAACTGACCCATCGCCAGCTGGACCACGACCATCGTGATCGTCAGGACCAGCGCCGCCATGCTCACCATCGAGGCGGCCACCGTGGACAGGATCGTGATGGAGGCCTCGGGACCACCGACCACCGAGGCGGGGATCAGCGAGTAGTCGAAGCGTCGGTCGATCGCGACGGTGACCAGAGCCAGGACGACCCCGCCGAGCACGAAGAGGACAGGCACCACCCACAGGCTGTTGCGTACTGCCAGCCAGAGCTTGGAGAGCCTCACGTCGGCACCGCCCGTCGGAACGCGACGTGCTCCGTTGCACGCCGCCGTGAGGCCGAACCTAGGCGCACCGTGGTAGGTCGGCCAGGGGAGGGAACCGGGTCGCGTCGCTCCCGCGGTCGAGAGAGGGTGGGTGGCGGAGCAGCCGGACCTGACGAGGAGCGCGCATGGAGTACCGCCAGCTGGGCACGACCGGCCTGACCGTCTCGGAGATCGGGTACGGCGCGTGGGGCATCGGCGCCTCCGCGTGGATCGGTGCCCGCGAGGACGAGTCGGTGGCGGCGCTGCACCGGGCCATCGAGCTGGGGGTCAACCTCATCGACACCGCGCGCGGCTACGGCGAGAGCGAGCGGATCGTCGGTGGCGTGGTGCGGGACCACCCGGACGTGCTCGTCGCGACGAAGGTCCCCCCGAAGAACGGCATCTGGCCCGCTCCCGACGGCCTGCACCCGGACCAGACGTTCCCCGGCGACCACATCCGCGCCAGCCTCGAGACCAGCCTCGCCGCGTCCGGGCTGGAGGCGTTCGACCTCCTCCAGCTCCACGTGTGGAGCGACGACTGGGTGGGCAAGGGCGACTGGCTGGAGACCATCGCGGACCTGCGCCAGGAGGGCAAGATCCGGTTCTTCGGCGTCTCGGTCAACGACTACCAGCCGGAGAACGCGCTGGAGCTGGTGCGCAGCGGCGCGGTGGACACCGTGCAGGTGATCGCCAACGCGTGGCACCAGCAGCCCGAGGAGCACCTGCTGCCCGCGTGCGCCGAGCACGGCGTCGGGGTGATCGTGCGGGTCGCGCTGGACGAGGGTGGGCTGACTGGGCGCATCACGGCGGACTCGACGTTCCCGGAGGGCGATTTCCGCAACAGGTACTTCGGCGGTGACCGCGCGGCGCAGGTCGAGCAGCACGTCGAGGCGCTCGTCGCCGACCTGGGCGTCAGCACGGACGAGCTGCCCGACCTCGCCCTGCGCTACGTCCTGGACCAGCCGGCGGTGTCGACCGTGATCGCCGGCATGCGGACCGTGCGCAACGTCGAGCGCAACGCCGCCACGAGCGACGGCCGCCGGCTGACCGACGCCCAGCGCGAGGTCATCCGGCGTCACCGGTGGGAGCGGAACTTCTACCAGGCCCAGGCCCCGGGCGCGTAGCGCGCGCTCGCAGGCCGCCTTCGCGCCGGACCGGGCCTCACCGGAGCAGGACGTAGGAGAAGTCGACGCCGTCGGTCGTGGTGTCGATCCCGACGAGCCGGCCGTTGATGGGCGAGACGTCGCCGACCCCGGCGGGATAAGGCGCCCGGAACACCTCCGTCCCGCCGGCCGGGTCGTAGGCGACCAGGGCCGGCTGGCCGTCGGAGACCATCGGCTCCAGGGTGACGAGCAGGTGCCGTCCGTCGGTCGAGAGCGTGCTCGGCATCAGCTCGTCCTCGGCGGTCGTGGCCCACAGCCTCCTGCCGCTGACCCCGTCGAACGCGGCGACGAACCCGGCGGCCAGCACGAAGACGCGACCGCGCATGATCACGACGCCGGTTGCGCTGATCACGGTCTCGTTCGACCAGCGTCGCTCGCCCGTGCTCCTGTCCCACGCGTGCAGCTCGCGGTCGTAGGTCAGCAGCAGGTCGGGCACGGAGCCGTCGTCGACGACCGCGTCGACCAGCGTGCCGTCGACGGTGACGTCGTGCGCGGGCTCGGCGTCCTCGGCGAGCAGGGTCGTGCGCTGCCGGCCGTCGACCACGGACGGCAGCGACACTCTGCCGCGCTGGTCGGTGACGAACCCGAAACGGTCACCGATCGTGCCGGGCAGCTCGCGCACCACCGTGCCGTCTCCGGCGATCAGCGTCAGCGGCTGGTCGGGCGGAGCGAAGCCGAGCACGGTGCCCACCCGGAGCAGGGCGACGCCCGAGAACGTGTCGGCGGTGCTCCCGTCGGGCGTCGGGCTCGAGCGCGACCAGCGCGCGTCGCCGGTGACGAGGTCGTAGAGGGTCAACGTCGTGCCGGTCGTCGCGGTGGACGCGATCGCGACGGCGTCGTCGAGCACCGCGAACTCGGTCTGTGCGTCGCCGACGTGCACCGGCCAGGTCGCGGCGATCGTGCCGTCTGCCGCGGACAGGACCCTCACCTGCGTGGTCGTCGCCGGCACGCGCACGAGGCCGTCGTTGACGGGGTCGAGGACGTAGCCGCCGTCCGAGACGAGGCAGACGACGTCGACGGCGGTGCTCGGGTCCGTGCCGTCGGCGTTGTCGGGCAGGCAGTAGCTCCCGGCGACGACGTCGTCGGCGTCGTACTGGGCGAGCACGGGGGAAGGCCCTGTCAGCTGGGTGGTCCAGCCGGAGCCCTCGTCGGCGGTGGGTGCCCACGTGAACGACTGCGACCCGTCCGCGGCACGCTCGAGGGACCCCCCGCGGAAGCCGAACAGCCCCGAGGCGTCGGCAGCGGGCACCCGGCGCTCGACGTCGAGGTGCTCGTCGACCGGGGCGAGCACCCCGGGCACCGTGGCCAGGGCGGCGATCGCGGCGCGCTCGCGGGCGGAGATGAACCCCTGCACGCCGGCCAGGGTGACGACGACGACCAGCGCGGCGGCGATCAGTGCGGTGCGCCGGCCCCGCCGCACCTGCGCGGCACCGGGATCGACGTCGGCATACGCGTCGACGCCGCCCTCGTCGAGGAGCTCCACGTCCTGGAGCTCGCCACGTCGCGCCATGTCCGGACCCTACCGAGGGGTCTGGAAGTCATGTGCAGGGTCGGCGGGCTGAGATCTCCGAGAGGCTCCCCAGCTCGCGAGCATGCGGAGGCTGTCCTCGTCGGCCGAGCCCGCCGGGGTGGTGAACGTGGCTTCGGTCCTCCCTTCGCGGGTTGCAT
Source organism: Cellulomonas sp. (assembly GCF_965229465.1). Taxonomy (GTDB): domain Bacteria; phylum Actinomycetota; class Actinomycetes; order Actinomycetales; family Cellulomonadaceae; genus Cellulomonas. Next base: position 2,789,916 of record NZ_OZ245882.1, read on the forward strand.
GGGCTCGTGCCGCACCGAGCGGCGCACCGAGACGGATCGAGGCACGAGCATGACCGAGCAGCAGCAGGTGTGGATGGTGACCGGTGCGGGCCGTGGGATGGGCGTGCAGATCGCCCAGGCAGCATTGAGCGCGGGGCACGCGGTGGTGGCCACGGGTCGCGACCCGCAGCGCGTCCAGGACGCGATCGGCACGCACCGGAACCTGCTGACCGTCGCGCTGGACGTCACCGACCCCGCCACGGCGGAGGCGGCCGCAGCGGCAGCGGTCGACCGGTTCGGTCGCATCGACGTGCTGGTCAACAACGCCGGCAACTTCTACGCCGGGTACTTCGAGGAGATCAGCCCGGAGCAGTTCCGAGCGCAGATGGAGACCAACTTCTTCGGCCCCCTGAACGTGACCCGCGCGGTCCTCCCGGTCATGCGGCGGCAGCGCAGCGGCCACGTCGTCACGATCACCTCGGCCGCCGGGATCATCGGGCAGGAGTTCTGCGCCGCCTACGCGGCCTCGAAGTTCGCCCTCGAAGGCTGGATGGAGTCGCTGAGGTACGACGTCGAGCCCTACGGCATCAGCACGACGATCGTCGAGCCCGGCTTCTTCCGGACCGAGCTCCTGGTCGAGGGCGCGTCGTCCATCTGCCCCGAGCTGTCCATCGACGACTACGCCGAGCGCACCACGCAGACCATCGCGGCGTGGAAGGGGATGAACGGTCAGCAGGGCGGCGACCCCGCCAAGCTCGGCGCGGCCCTCGTCACGCTCGCCGCCCTCGAGACCCCGCCGCTGCGGTTCGTCGCCGGGGCCGACGTCCTCGCCGGCGTCGAGCAGAAGGCGCACCTGCTCCTCGAGCAGGTCGACGCCCACCGCGAGCTGTCCTCCGCGATGTCGCTCGACGAGAGCTGAGCCTGTTCCCGGCCTGGGGGGCACTGACAGTGACTCTCACCCGCGCACCGCTCGTGCCTCACGTGGACGACATGACAGACACCACGATCACCCTCAACAACGGGGTCCAGCTCCCCGCGGTCGGTCTGGGCGTGTTCCAGACCCCGCCCGCCGAGACCGCGACCGCCGTCCGGGACGCCCTGAGCCTGGGCTACCGGCACGTCGACACCGCTGCCGCCTACGGCAACGAGCGGGAGGTCGGCGACGCCGTCCGGGCCTCCGGGCTCGCGCGGGACGACGTCGTCATCGAGACCAAGCTGTGGATCAGCGACTACGGGTACGACGCGGCGCTGCACGGGTTCGCCAAGAGCGCCGCGAAGCTGGGCGTCGACCAGATCGACCTGCTGCTCCTGCACCAGCCGCTGCCCAGCCGCTTCGACCTGACCCTCGACGCCTACCGGGCGCTGGAACAGCTGCTCGCCGACGGCCGGGTCCGCGCGATCGGCGTCAGCAACTTCATGCCCGAGCACCTCTCGCGCCTGCTGGCGGAGACCACCGTGGTCCCCGCGGTGAACCAGATCGAGCTGCACCCCTACTTCCAGCAGAAGGCGCTCCAGGCGCTGCACGCCGAGCACGGCATCCTCACCCAGGCGTGGTCCCCGATCGGAGGGATCACGTCCTACCGGGAGTCCGCGAGGCGCAGCTTCGACGACCCGACGCTGATCGAGATCGGCGAGCGGCACGGGAGGACGCCGGCCCAGGTCATGATCGGCTGGCACGTCCAGGCAGGCCGCTCCGCGATCCCGAAGTCCACCAGGAAGGCCCGCATCGCGGAGAACATCGACGTGCTCGACCTCCAGCTGACCGCCGAGGAGATCGCCGCCATCGACGCCCTCGACACCGGCGTCCGCGGAGGCCCGGAGCCCGACAGCATCACCCTGGAGAACTACGGCCGGCCCATCCCGGAAGCCTGACCGCCGGGTGCCGCGCGAGGTCGTCGATGATCCGGCGGGGAACCGCCTGAGCGATGCCCGCTCGTGAGGCACACTCGCTGGCGTGGATGAAGGTCGATGAGCGAGGGACGCCGCAACCGTCGTGCGCCGCGCCGCTTCCGTATGCCGATCGACGCCCCGGCGACACCTGCGGGAGGTACTCCGACGGCGGCGGTCAGCCGAGGGCGCAGGGCGTGGCGGTCGCAGCGCGGAGCGGGTGTCACGTGCTTCGTGCTCGCCGCGCTCTTCGCCGTCCTCGCCGCCGCAGCCGCCGCGGACGGGTCACGCATCGGTGCCGCGAGCCCGACGGCCCAGGCGACCGTCGTCGACGTGATTCAGATGTATCGACGCAGTGAGGTCGCGCTCGAGTTCACGACGCCGGACGGTCGGGACGTGCAGGCCCGGACGGACGAGTACCGCGGGATGCCCGAGGTCGGTGATGTCCTCACCGTCCAGTACGACCCGGCCGACCCGGAAGCCTTCGTCCGTGAGCTCGGAGACGACACCAACCGCATGTACGTCGTCCTGTTCGCCGCCCTCACGGTCGCGCTCGTCGTCGGCGGCGTGCTGGGCCTGCGGGGCCGCCTCCCACGCTGGGCGCTGAACCGGTAGCCGGCTCCTGTGTCCCGACGCTCCGCTCGCACCAGGGCGGCCGCGGCCGGGAGCGCCTCCGGCCCGTCGTGCCTAGTCGATCCAGACCACGATCCCGGTCACGTCCGAGAGGACGGCTGCGACGCCCGCGCGGACCGCCGTCGCGCAGCGCTCGGGCGTGAACGAGTCCGGGTCGTACGTCGAGGACGCACCGAGGCCCTCCCCGCGGAACGCGGCGCCTGACCAGTCGACCGCCGTCACGTTGTGGGTCGGCTCGGCCAGCTCCGCGCCGACGACGAGGAACGGTTGGTCCAGGTGGCTCGCGCTCACGATGGCGAGCGGGTCGACGAGGTCGTTCCCGGCGCTGACGACGAGGTCCGCGTTCAGGTCGATGGCCTCGATGATGCTCGGCACGAGGTCGTGCGCGTCGGCGGCGGTCACGGTGCGCAGGTCGACGTCCTCGTCGTCCGCCCACCGCGTGACGGCGTCGACCAGCGCCGTGGTCGGCTCGTCGTCGCCGGCGGTGAGGAGCACCACGCGATAGCCCGGCGGCGGGCCGACCCCGTCCCACGAACCCGGCCGTGGGTTGAGGGTGGCCTCCGGCGAGGGCGGCCCTGACGGCTCGACGAAGCCTGCCCCGAGCGCACCCACGGCCGTCGGCTCCGGCCGAGGTCGGGACCAGTCGCCGCCGGTCGAGCACCCGGCCAGCACCCCGGCGACGAGGGCGGCCGTGGCGAGCGTGCGGGCCGGTCGACGCAGAGTGAGCACGGAGTCGGTCCTTCGGTGGCTGGGGTGTGCGCGTACTTCCTACCCCAGGTCGCAGGCTCGGAGCCCGTTCTCGTGCGGCGTTCCCCGGGCGTTCCCGGAGGGTCCGCCTGGCGTTCATCCGCACGGTGGAGGTTGCGCTGGCCGACCGAAGGAGACCCATGCCGCACGGTGCCCGCCGCACCCTTCTTGCTCTGCTCGCCTGCCTCGCGACGACGACCGTCGCGACCTCCGTCGGCACCAGCGAGGCGTCTGCGCACGGCTTCAGCTCGACGGTGTACGTGGACGTCACGACGGGCCAGCCTGGGCACGTGCGGACCGAGGTCGCGCTGGAGTACGACCTGCTGGTCGTCTCGGCTGCCGACGCGATGGGCGACGACCCGCTCTTCCAGGACGGCACCGCCGCGTTCGAGGACGGCGACCCCGCCGGCCAGGCAGCGGCGCTCGAGTCCCACGCGGCCTCGGTGCTCGCGTACGTCACCGAGCACCTCACCGTGGCGTCCGCCGGGCAGGACTGCAGCCCGTCGCAGGTGGAGGACGTGGCGATCACCGCGCGCGACGGCGTCCCGTACGCCGTCCTGCTGCTCGACCACGCGTGTGCGCAGTCCGACGGCGCGCACGAGGTGACCAGCACGCTCTTCGCTGACTCCGAGGGCTACGTCAGCGGGGCGAAGACGATCGTGACCTACGAGGTGGACGGCCAGGAGGGCAGCGCGGCACTGGACGGCGAGCACCCCTCGTTCTCCACCGCCCAGTCCTGGACGCAGAGGTTCGCGGAGTTCTTCCTCCTGGGCGCCGAGCACCTGCTGTTCGGGCTCGACCACGTCCTGTTCCTGCTCGCCCTGATCGCCGGGTCGCGTCGCCTGCGCGAGATCGTGCTCGCCGCCACCGCGTTCACCGTGGCGCACTCGCTCACGTTCATCCTCGCGGCCACCGGGGTGGTCGCCGTGCCGACGCCGGTGGTCGAGCCGGTCATCGCGTTGTCCATCGCCGTCGTCGCCGGGTGGTACCTCTGGCGCGTCTGGCGGCGCGGAGAGGACGCGACCGCCCTCGACGTGCCCGACGGCGGCGGCCACCTCAGCCTCGACGGTGCCGGGTGGCTGCGGCTTGCCGTCGTGTTCTGCTTCGGGCTCGTGCACGGGCTCGGCTTCGCGGGCGCTCTCGGCATCGATGAGCCCTGGTCCTGGACGCTGCTGTGGTCGCTGCTGGTCTTCAACGTCGGCATCGAGGTGGTCCAGCTGACGATCATCGCGATCGTCTTCCCGGTCCTGACGCTGCTCCGCCGCCACTCGCCGCAGCTCGGGCTCTGGGTCACGGGGGCGATCGCGTCGGCGGTGGCGGCCATGGGGGTCCTGTGGTTCATGGAGCGCGTGGTGGGTGCCTGAGGCGCCCACCTGTTCCGTCCTGTGCCGTCCGCCCGCTCGCTCCCGTTCAGGTGCGGTTCACCTCGAGCCAGGACGGTGAACCCGCCCCAACCGGCACACACCACCCGAAGAGAATGGACGACGCATGTCCTCCACCAGCGCGACGTCTCGGGGCGGGCTCCTCCGCCGCCCTGTGGCCGTGCGGCTCACCGCCCTCACCCTCGGTCTCACCGTCGCCGTCGGCGGCCTCGCCTGCGCCGCCCCGGCGATGGCGGCCGACCCCGTCAACCTCAGCGGCATCATCCTCGGCGTCGGAGCGCAGGAGTCGCAGCGCATCGTCACGTGGTACTCCTCGGCGGATACGGCGCAGACCGTGCAGGTCGCCCCGACCTCCGCTGTCGTGGCCGGGCAGTTCCCCGTCGACGTGGTCAGCTTCGCCGCCACCGGTGCCGCCAACATCGCCACCAGCGGTGGGTTCAACCGCCACGCGACGCTGACCGGTCTCCAGGAGAACACCAGCTACTCCTACCGCGTCGGGGAGGAGGGCAGCTGGTCCCCGACCTACTCCTTCGCGACCCAGAGCTTCGAGGGCGACTACGACTTCCTGTTCTTCGGCGACCCGCAGATCGGCGCCTCCGGCAACGTGGCGAAGGACCAGGCCGGCTGGCAGGACACCCTCGACGTGTCGCTCGCCGCGAACCCTCAGGCGGAGATCCTCGTCTCCGGCGGGGACCAGGTCGAGACGGCCAACACCGAGGCGCAGTGGACGGCGTTCCTGGCACCCGACAAGCTGCGCCAGTACCCCTGGGCCGCGACGATCGGCAACCACGACGTGGGCGGCAAGGCGTACGAGCAGCACCTGTACACGCCCAACACCGACCGGTCGGCGCCGCTGTACTCCAACGGCAACCCGGCCTCCAACACGTCGGGCGGCGACTACTGGTACGTCTACAAGGACGTGCTGTTCATCGACCTGAACAGCAACAGCTACGCCACCACGCAGGGCGGCGGCGGCGACGCGGCGCACCTGGCCTACGTCACCGACGTGATCGACCAGCACGGCGACGAGGCCAAGTACACGGTGCTCGTGTACCACCACGCCATCTACTCGCCGGCCGACCACGCGAAGGACGGCGACAACAAGGTCCGCCGCGTCGACTTCCCGACGACCTTCTCCAACCTCGGCGTCGACCTGGTGCTCCAGGGTCACGACCACAGCTACTCGCGCAGCTACCTCATCAAGAACAGCGCGAAGGCCGACCCGGCCGAGCAGCCCGGCGCGGCTGACGTCTACCCGGGTCCGGGCGGCGTGCTGTACGTGACCGCGAACTCCGCGTCCGGCTCGAAGTACTACGACCTCACGGCGCCGGACGCGAGCGGCACCAGTGGTGCCGGCAACGGTGCGGACCCGCTGAACCCGTCGAGCTACTGGTACAACTCGGTCCAGAACCAGGAGCACGTCCGTAGCTATGTGAAGGTCCAGGTCCGCAGCGACCAGCTGGTCGTCGAGAACGTCCGGAGCGGCACCTGCGCCGCGCCGAACGCGGCGGTCGAGCTGGGCAAGGTCTCCTGGTGCGGTCCGGACAGCGGCGCCACCGCGGCGCAGCCCGTCGGCTCGGTGGTCGACAAGGTGACCATCCACCCGTTCCACGGTGACGGCCAGGACATCCAGGTGACGGTGCCCGACGCCGCGCCCGGTGAGTTCGGGTGGACGATCGACGGGCAGAACGGCCTCGTCGACCTGGGCACGGCCGTCGACCACGGTGGCGACTACTTCGAGGCGACCGGCCAGATCAACCCGATCACGGTCTCGGACACCCGGCGGTCGCGTGCACCGTGGTCGATCTCGGCCTCGGTCGGTGACTTCGCCGACGGCGACAAGTCCTTCTCGGGTGCCTACCTCGGCTGGACCCCGAAGGTCGTCCAGCCCGGTGCCGGCGCCACGGCGGGTGCGCAGGTGGCCTCCGGATACGAGGGCGGCGAGGGTCTGTCGATCTCGCGCGGCCTCGGCTGGGCCGACCAGGGCCACGACAAGGGCACGGCCAAGCTCGGCGCCGACCTGGACCTCAAGGTCCCGGGCGACGTCGAGAAGGGCAGCTACCGGGCCACCCTCACCATCACGGCGCTGAGCAGCTGAGCCCAGCGTCATCCGGCCCGGTGGGGTGGGCGCCGCACGGCGCTCACCCCACCGGGTGCTCCCGTTCCCCCCGACCGACCACACGAGGATCTCGATGCCCAGCACGCGCCAGACGACCCACGCCGCCCGCGCGGTCCTCCTCGCGGTCCTTGTCGCCGTGGGAGTGCTCGCGGCACCGTCGCTCCCGGCATCCGCAGCCGACGACGACGTGACCTGGACCGTCCGGACCGCCTCGAACGACTTCGGCCGCGACCGCACCAGCTTCGCGTACGGCATCGACCCGGGCGCGGAGGTCGAGGACGCCCTGGTCGTGGCCAACCACGGCGCGACCGCGCTGGACCTCGCGGTGTACGCCGCGGACGGGTACACCACGGAGGCCGGCCAGCTCGACCTGCTGGTCCAGGGCGCCCCGTCCGTGGGCGTGGGTGCATGGGTGCACGGCGACGTCGACACCGTGCTGATCGAGCCGGGCGCCACCGCGGAGGTGCCCTTCACGGTCCGGGTGCCCGAGAACGCGACCCCCGGGGACTACGCCGGCGGGATCGTCACCTCGCTGACCCAGGCGGACGACGCCGAGGGCATCACCGTGGACCGGCGCCTCGGCATCCGGATCCAGCTCCGCGTCGGTGGCGAGCTGCGGCCCGCGGTGGCGATCGAGGACGTGCACCTGAGCTACGACGGCACGATCAACCCGTTCGCCCTCGGCGACGCCACGGTCACCTACACGGTCCACAACACCGGGAACACGCTCATCTCGGGGACGGCGGCGGTCACGGTCGCGGGACCCTTCGGCCTGCTCCGCACCGACGACGCCGAGGGCAAGGCCCCACCGCAGCTGCTGCCGGGCGAGAGCTGGACGACGTCTTCCCCGGTCGACGGCGTCGCGCCGCTGGTCCGGCTCTCCGCGACCGCCGGCTTCGTCCCGCTGGTCACCGACGCCTCCGGCTCGACGACGTCGCTCGAGGCCGTCGAGGTGACCGCTCACGCCTGGGCGATCCCGTGGGCGCTCCTGCTGCTGGTGGCGATGATCGTCGTGCTGGTCGTCCTCGGCACCCGTGCGGCTCGCCGTGACCGCGCCCGTCGTCAGGCTGCCGAGGACGTCCGCGTCGCCGCAGCCGTCGAGCAGGCGTTGCGAGAGCAAGAGTCCACGACGAGGTGACGCCGCGCAGCGCCCTGTGTCTGCCACCTGGATGACGAGCCGACGCGAGATCGGTGGGCGCGTCGCGAGCTGTCGTCAGGCCGAGCTCGGCCCCGAGGTCCACTCGGCGACCTGGGTCCCCAGCGCCGCGGCCATCGACTCCAGGTCGCGGCGGGCCTGGCGGTGCGAGGCCCAGACCCGTGCGGTGCCACGGATACCGAGGGGTTCGGACTCCGGGTCGGCGGTCAGCACCACCAGTGTCTCCCGAGCGCTGCGCGGCACGAGGTGCGCGGAGACCCGGTAGTCGATCCCGTGCCAGCTCCCGGTTCCGCGCGCGGCCTCCCCCGGGGACGTGGAGTCGAGGGTGACGTCGGCGTGCTCGAAGTGCCACACGGCGGGCGGCTGATCCGTCCCGCGGGCGACCGCCGTCAACGCCCTCCATGCGAGACGTGGGTCGGCGGGGATCTCGATGCTTGCGGCAGTCTGCTTCGGCACTCCCATGCGTCCATCATGCGACCACGCAACGCGGCCGCGGCCCTCGAGCGCGATCCCGCCCCTCTGACCTCGTCATCGCTGTCGCGTCCGTCCGGGGGACGGCCGGACGGTGAACGCCGGGCGCCGAGAGGGGGATCGCGGCCTCGGCACCCCGCCGGCCTGCGATGGTCGGCGCCGACCCACTCCCCGCCCACGTCAGTTGACCCGGAGCCTCGACCATGCCAGCACCGCGCCACCCACACCGTCGCCGAGCTCTCCGAGGCGCCCTGTCGCTCACCCTGATCTCCGCCGCCCTCACGATCGGGGCCCCGATGGCGGCGCAGGCTGACCACGCTGCGATCGAGGGGTCCGGCTCCACCTGGAGCGAACCGATGATCGACCGGTGGATAGCCGACGTGGCGCCGTCCGGCATCGGCGTGATCTACACCGGCACGGGCTCGACGGCGGGCCGCAAGGACTTCGCCCAGGTCACGACCGACTTCGCGATCACGGAGATCCCGTACCAGGGCGTCGACGAGCTGGGGAATGTGGACAGCGCGGGCGCCCGCCAGCACGCGTACGTGCCGATCGTCGCCGGAGGGACCGCGTTCACCTACCACCTCGAGCAGGGCGGCCTCCGGCTCACGGGCATCCGCCTGTCGGGGGAGACGCTCGCGAAGATCTTCACCAGCCAGATCACCTCGTGGGCGGACCCGGCGATCGCCGCCGACAACAACGGCCGCACCCTGCCCCCGGTCGCCATCACGCCCGTCGTGCGCAGCGACGGCGCCGGCAGCACCCGGCAGGTGACCGGGTACTTCGACACCCAGTACCCCGACGTGTGGCGCCGAGACGGCAGGACCGGCCCGACCGCGTACTTCCCTCGCGTCGGCGCGCGCACGGTCGCCGCCGCCGGGTCGGACCAGCTGATGAACACGATCGCGTCACCGGCGAGCAACGGGGCGATCGGCTACGTCGAGTACTCGTATGCGCTCGCCACGGGCTACCCGGTGGTCAAGGTGCTGAACCGCGGGGGCTACTTCGTCGAGCCCACCCAGTACAACGTGGCGGTCGCCCTGTCCCAGGCTCAGTTCGACGAGGACGCGTCCTCGCCGCTGCACCTCACGCAGGTGCCCGGCAGCGCCGCCGGTGCGACGGACCCGCGGGCCTACCCGCTCTCGTCGTACAGCTACCTGATCCTGCCGACCGGTGCGAGCGACCCCCGCCTGACCACAGCCAAGCGGCAGAGCCTCGTCGACCTCACGTTCCATGCGCTGTGCGAGGGGCAGGCGGATGCCGGCGCCCTCGGGTACTCGCCGCTGCCGCTGAACCTGGTGCGGGCCGGGCTGTCGCAGCTGGGCAGGCTGCGCACCGCGGACCCGGGCGTGACCGTGTCGGGCAGAGACGTGACCAGCTGCGACAACCCGACGTTCGTCGCCGGGGACCTCACGCGCAACCATCTCGCCGAGATCGCGCCGATGCCCGCGGCGTGCGACCAGGTGGGCCAGGTGCCCTGCGGTGTCAGCCCGGACGAGCTGGGCGGTGGGCAGGACGGTCCCGTGCGCCTCACCCTCGCGGTGCCCGGCTCACCCTTCGGCTCGCTGACGATGGCCTTGGCGACGCCCGGACCCGTCCCCCTGGACGCCGTGCGCGCACCCGACGGGTCGGTCCGGGCCACGGGGGAGCTGCCCCCGGTCCGCGTCGACGACACCCGGGTCGACGAGCAGCTGACGACGTGGGAGGTCAACGCCCAGGTCTCCGGCTTCGTCGGGGCGACCGGTCGGATCGGTGCGCAGTTCCTCGGCTGGTCACCGCGCGCCCCGACCATGGACCGACCGCTCGGCAGTGCGCTGCTCACCCAGTCGGGGGCCGTCGTCGCGTCGCAGCTCGACGAGGCCACCTCCCCGGGCCTGTCGCGGTCGGCGCTGCTCGGCCGCGCCACGGCACCAGGCCGAGGGCAGACCGCCCTCGGCGCCGAGCTGCGCCTGGCCGGACCCGGCAGCACCCCGGCCGGCACCTTCACGGCCACCGTCACGGTGACCCTGGTCGGCGGCTGATCAGCCCTCGGACTCCCGCTGACCTGCTCGCAGGAGCTCGAGCGCCTCGTGCTCGACGAGCACCGGCACGAAGTCGCGGACGCTCGACCCGTCGAACTGCGCCAGCTGCGCCTCGACGACCTCGCGCACGGTGGCGGCGGGGATGTCGGGGAACTTGGCGGCGAGGCGCTCGACGACCTCGTCGATCGCGTGGCCTTCGTCCTGGAGGGGCATGTCCGACAGGGTCGCGGGCCGGGCAGCGGGCGTCAACCGGGGCGCACACCGCGTCAGCACGCGCGACGGCGGCTGCCACCTGGACAAACGTCCGGTTGCCGGCCGGGCGGCGGGGCGCCCGGTACGTCCGACCTGTCTGATCGTCGACCGTCGGTCGCCTGGTGTTCGTCCTGCGGCCCCGCACAGGTTGCTCACAGATGCAGCCGATCCGCTGGACTGCACCGGGTGCGCCGCGACAGGCGCCACGATGAAAGGACGGGATGCGGACGGTGCCGCCCGTGTTCCAGCTCTACCGGTTCTCCGACGACGACGCCGTGTGGTGGCGGCTCGTGAGCCCCAACGGGCGCGGGTTCGCCCGCAGCACCGTGGCGCTGCCGACCAGCACCGCCGCGCGCGCGTCCGTCGAGGCCGTGCGTGCGTCGATCGGGTCGCTCGTGCCTCACCTCCGACTCACCGAGACCTACCGCTGGCAGTGGTTCCTCACCGCCGACGACGCCCCGCTGGTGCAGGGGATCGGCGACCAGGACCGACGGGTGCGGTGCGCGCACGCGTGCCGGAACTTCGTCCTGCTCGCGCCCGTGGCGCAGGTCGATCCCACCGTCGTCACCTATCGCCGGATCTCGTCTCCGCGGGTGGCCCGGCGTTCGTCGACGTGACCCTGACTCGCGCCCGTGTGGGCTGGGCCGCAGCGGGGGTCGCGGCGGCGGCGGTGGTCGCGGCGACCAGCCTGGCCGCCGTGCACGCCGGGGACGTGGCGAGTCGTGCGACAAGCCTCCCGGTCGCCGTCGCGCAGGTCGAGGCGACCGAGAGACCCGGTGAGCCGGTGGGGCCGGCCGAGCTGGCGTCGCACACGGTCGTCACGCCGGTCGACCGCGCGTCCGGTTCCTGGGTGTCGGCCGTCTCGGTGGCGACCGGCGTCGGTGGCGTCGCGCTCCAGGCGTACGCCGACGCCACCCTCGCCGTGGCGCGGCTCGCCCCTGGGTGTCACCTCGGGTGGACCACGCTCGCCGCGATCGGGACGGTCGAGTCGGGCAACGGGACCCACGGGGGCGCCCAGCTGCTCCCCGACGGACGGCCGAGCATCCCGATCGTCGGACCCGCGCTCGACGGGACCGCCGGGACGGCTGCGATCCCGTCGCAGCCCGAGGACACCGCGTGGCACGGCGACGCCGCGTGGTCGCACGCGGTCGGCCCGATGCAGTTCCTGCCGTCGACGTGGAGCCGGTGGGCGTCCGACGGGGACGGCGACGGTGTGCAGGACCCGAACGACGTCGACGATGCCGCGCTCGCGGCCGCGCGGTACCTCTGCGCGTCTGGGCGGGACCTCGCGACGCCCGAGGGGTGGCACGCGGCCGTGCTGTCCTACAACCACGACGACGCCTACGTCGCGCTCGTCCTCGCGACAGCGAACGGCTTCGCCGCCGCCGCCGGTCGATGACCGGGCAGCTGCTCGGCGGGAGGTACGCGCTCGGGGGGCTCCTGGGTTCCGGTGGATCGGCCGACGTCTTCGCCGCCGTCGACGTGCGCCTCGGGCGGGACGTGGCCGTCAAGGTCGTGCGCGTCCCGGTCCAGCCGACGGCCGATCCGTGGCCGCAGCTGCGGGCGGGTGCGCGCCTGGACCACCCGAACGTCGTGCACGTGCTCGACGCCGGCACCGACACGGGTGGGCGGGCGTACCTGGTGCTGGACCTGGTGGTGGGTCGGACGCTCACCGACCTGCTCGCACGCGGACCGATGGAGCCCCGCGACGCGCTGACCGTGCTGGACGGCCTGCTCGCGGGCCTGGAGCACGCGCACGCACGGGGAGTGCTCCACCTCGACCTGTCGCCGTCGAACGTGATGGTGCCCAGTCTGGGCGGGCCCAGCGCGGTGCTGCTCGACGTCGGCGCGACGCCCGACCCGGACCCGGCCGACCCTCGGGTGACGGTGAGCCCGCACTATGCCGCGCCGGAGGTGGCGACCGGCGCGGGGGGCGACGCCCGCTCGGACGTCTACTCGGCGGGCGCCCTCCTGTTCCACCTGGTCACGGGGCGGCCCCCCTTCGATTACGAGGATCCGCAGAGGGTGCTCGCCGCCCAGGTGTCCGAGGTCGCGCCGCTGCCCAGCGCGGCACTCCCTGGCCTGCCGGCCGACGTCGACCGGATCGTGCGGCGGGCGTTGGCCAAGGACCCGGCCCGGCGGCACGGCAGCGCGGCAGACCTGCGCGCGGACGTCCGGGCCGCCCTGCGCGCCGCCGGCGCACCCGCCGCGCAGCCGAGCCGTCCCCGGGCCGACGTGTACGTCCGCACCACCCGAGAGCTGCTCCCCGTCCGCAGCGTCGAGTCGACGCCGGCCGTGCGGGAAGACCGCGGGGGAGCCTGGGTGACGCTGGGCATCGCGATCCTCGGCACCGTGTTCGTCCTCTGGCTCGCCCTGGCGCAGCCGTCGACGGGCGAACCGCCGCCGCGGACGGCCGCGACGACTCCACCCGCTACCCCCGCGACCCCGGTCCGTGCGACCCCTGCGGCACCGGCGCAGCCGACGACCGCGCCGCCCGTGCCCGTCGAGGTGGCGGTGCCGACCCTGGTCGGTCTCGCGCTGGGCGACGCGCGGACGGCGCTGGCCGCGGCCGGGCTCACGCTCGGCGAGGTGGTGCAGGCGGACGCCGACGCCCCCGCGCCCGCCGAGACCGTGCTCAGCAGCACCCCGGCCGGCGGTGAGCCGGCACGTCCGGGTGATCCGGTGGCGCTGATCGTGGCCACCGGGCTGGTCGGCGTGCCGGAGGTGACCGGTCGGGACCTCGCCGACGCTCGCTCGGCCCTGGGGGCGGCCGGGTTCGTGGTGGCGGAGCGCGCGGTGCCCTCGTCGACAACTGGGCTGGTCCGGGGGAGCGATCCGGACGCCGGGGCGCGGGTGCCTGCGGGAAGCACCGTCGTCGTGCTCGTCGGCGTCGAGCCGCCGGCGTCACCGACGCCGACCCCCACGCCCACGCCGACCCCCTCGCCCTCGACGGGGCCGTGAGCCGACGCGTGTGGCGGGCTGCGCGCGTTCGTCCCCCGTTCACCAGCGCGGCGTCACTCGGTCATCGGTCCAGGTTTCGATCTGCGGAGACAGCACGGGACGAGCAGCGAGGAGCGTGGCGGAAGCGATGAGCACGCAGGTGCGGGTGGAGGACCCGCAGGTCGGCTCGGCGCTGCCTCGACGACTCTCCAGCCGCCTGAGCGGCTCCGACCGCGCCTTCGTGATCGGGGCCCGCGGGGTGGGCGCGACGGTGCTGCTCATCACCGGCGGCATCGGGGTGTTCCTGGCGGTCCAGGCCTTCCCCACGCTGCGGCGCTACGGCTGGTCGTTCTTCACCGAGACGGACTGGCAGCCCGAGGCGGACCGCGTCGGCATCGCCGCGGTGCTCGTGGGCACGGTGACGGTCGCGCTCGTCGCGCTGGTGTTCGCGTTCCCGCTCGGCCTGGCCACGGCGCTGTACATCAGCGAGTACGCGCCGGCCCGGGTCCGCGGCGCCCTCGTCTCGGTGGTCGACCTCATGGCCGCGGTGCCGAGCATCATCTACGGGCTCTGGGGCTTCCTCCTGCTCCAGCCCTACGCCAAGGGCATCGCCCGCTGGCTGCACACCTACCTCGGGTTCCTCCCGTTCTTCCAGGTGGACACGGACCCGCAGGCTGCGCTCTGGGAGCAGACCCGGTACACCGCATCCGCGTTCGTCGCGGGCCTGGCCGTCGCGATGATGGTGCTCCCGATGGCGTCCGCGGTGATGCGCGAGGTGTTCTCGCAGGCGCCGCTCGGCGAGCGCGAGGCGGCCCTCGCCCTGGGGTCCACCCGGTGGGGAGTGATCCGCTCCGTGGTGCTCCCGTTCGGTCGCGGCGGCATCATCGGCGGCACGATGCTCGGCCTCGGCCGGGCCCTCGGGGAGACCATCGCGGTCGCGCTGATCATCTCCCCGGCCTTCGACCTGAAGTTCCAGCCCCTGGAGATCGGTACCAACACGGTCTCGGCGCTCATCGCGCTGCGCTTCGGGGAGGCCGACGACGCCCAGCTCTCCGCGCTGCTCACCGCGGGCCTGGTCCTCTTCCTCGGCACGCTCGTCGTGAACACCGTCGCGGCGATGGTCGTCGCGCGCAGCCGCTCGGGCGTCGGGACGGACATCTGATGACCGTCCTCGAGGCACGGACACCGCCCGTGGCACCCCGCACCTGGGTGCGTCCCGCCGACGACCCGGCACCCGTCGCGCCCCCGCGTCGCCGCCGCACCGGCGGGACGAAGGCGGAGGACCGCGCGATCCTCGTCGGCTCCGTGCTGGCCGGCATCGCCCTGAGCTGGGTGGTCTGCTTCCGGCTGCTGCCCTGGGGCAACCCGCTGGCGTTCGCGCTCACGGCCTTCGTGGCCTTCCTCGCGGTGGTCACGGTCGCCACGGCCGCGACGTCCGACGGGCCGATGGTCACCGACCGGCTCGCGGCGGCAGTGATCAGCGGCGGCGCGGCGGTGGTCGCGATCGCCCTGGTCAGCACCGTGGCGTTCACGTTCGTCCGCGGGGTCGGGGCCCTGACGCACTCGAACATGTTCCTCGACGACATGGCCGGCGTCGGCCCGCGCGACCCGCTGACCGACGGCGGCGTCCTGCACGCGATCCTCGGCTCGCTCATCCAGATCTCGATCGCGGTCGTCGTGACGGTGCCGCTGGGCATCGGCACCGCCGTGTTCATGACCGAGGTCGGCGGGCGGTTCTCGCGCGTCGTCCGCACGGTCGTCGAGGCGATGACCGCCCTGCCGTCGATCGTCGCGGGGCTGTTCATCTACGCCGTGCTGATCCTCACGCTGGGCGTCCCGCGCTCGGGTCTCGCCGCCGCCGCGGCTCTGTCGGTGATGATGCTGCCGATCATCGCGCGCGCCGCCGACGTGGTGCTCCGGGTGGTGCCGGGCGGGCTGCGCGAGGCCAGCCTGGCGCTGGGGTCGTCGCGCTGGCGGACGGTGTGGCACGTGGTGCTGCCCACCGCCCGGGCGGGGCTGGCCACGGCGCTCATCCTCGGTGTCGCGCGCGGCGTGGGGGAGACCTCCCCGGTGCTGCTCACCTCCGGGGCCGCGTCGTTCGTCGTCGTCAACCCGACGGTCGGCGCCATGAACTCGCTGCCGCTGTTCATCTTCTCGGCCATCCGCAGCGGTGAGCCGCTCTACGTCCAGCGCGGCTTCGCCGCCGCGTCGATCCTGCTGCTCCTCGTGCTGGCGCTCTTCGTGCTGGCGCGACGGATCGCCCGACCGCGGACGGACCGGCGATGACCCGGCACCCCCGCCCCAGCCCTGGAGGACACGTGCCTGATCCGAGCCGTCGCCGAGCACGGCGCGCCCTCGCGGCCCTGGGGGCGGTGCTGCTCGTGCTGCTGACCGGTCAGGCACCCGCGTTCGCCGCGTACGGGCAGATCGAGGGCACCGGCTCGACGTGGAGCCAGGTGATCGTCGACCAGTGGATCGCCGACGTGGACGCCAACGGCATCAAGGTCGTCTACACCGGCGGCGGGTCGTCCAAGGGTCGCAAGGACTTCGCGTCCGGCACCACCGACTTCGGCATCTCCGAGATCCCGTACCAGCAGACCGACGAGTACGGCAACGCGGACAACGCCAACGGCCGCCAGTTCGCCTACCTGCCGATCGTCGCGGGCGGCACGGCGTTCACGTACCACCTCGAGTCCGGTGGGCAGCTGGTGCGCGACATCCGGCTGTCCGGCGAGACGATCGCCAAGATCTTCACCAGCCAGATCACCACCTGGGCGGACCCCGCGATCAAGGCCGACAACAACGGCCGGACCTTCCCCGACCAGCCGATCATCCCGGTGGTCCGCTCCGACGGCTCCGGGACGACCGCGCAGTTCACCACCTGGCTGGACACCGCTCAGCCGTCGATCTGGCGGGCGTACTTCGGGCGGTCGGGGCTGACCTCCTACTACCCGAAGCCCAGCGGAAGCCGGATGATCGGCGCCTCGAGCTCGGACCAGGTGATGAACACGGTCGCCTCGGACGCCGGCAACGGCACCATCGCCTACGTCGAGTACTCCTACCCGATCAACAAGGGGTACCCGGTGGTGAAGGTGCTCAACGCCGCGGGCGTCTACGTGGAGCCCACCCAGTACGCGGTCGCGGTGGCCCTGACCAAGGCCCGGATCAACTCCGACCCCGCGTCGCAGAACTACCTCACGCAGATCCTCGACGACGTCTACGCCAACCCCGACCCGCGGTCCTACCCGCTGTCGTCGTACAGCTACATGCTGCTGCCGACCGGGTCGAGCGACCCCCGCATGACCACCAACAAGCGGCAGAGCCTGGTGGACTTCATGTTCTACTCGCTCTGCGAGGGGCAAGGGAAAGCGGGCGCCTACGGGTACTCGCCGCTGCCGCTCAACCTCGTGCAGGCCGGCTTCGAGCAGGTGGCCAAGCTGGGTGCCGCGGACCCGGCGGTCGACGTCAGCAACCGCGACGCCACCAAGTGCAACAACCCGACGTTCGTCGCGGGTGACCTGGCGCGCAACAAGCTGGCGGAGATCGCGCCGGCGCCGGCCGAGTGCGACAAGCAGGGGGCCGGACCGTGCCTCGGTGCCGGCCAGACCGGTGGGGGGACCGGGACCGCGGGCGGCGCTGCCGCGGGTGGAGGCGCGGCCGGCGGGGGAGGCGCAGCGGCCGGTGGCGCGGACGCCGCCGGTACCGGGGGCGACGCGGTGGCGGGGGCCGACGATGCCGTGACGATCGACCCGGAGACCGGGCTACCTGTCGGGGGCGGCGCGTCGGGCGAGTCCGACGTCGCCAGCGGCTCCGTGTCCACGCAGATCGCCCGCCCCGCGGGTGGGAGCGTGGCGTTCGGCGCGCTCGCGGCCGCTGAGCTGCTCGCGATCGTCCTCGTGCCCGGCCTCCTCGCCGTGCGTGCGCGTCGAGCGGCGGCCCTCTGATGGCCGCGCGCCCGGGCGTGCGGCTGGCGGCGCTCGTCGCCGCCGTCGCGACGCTCGCCCTGACCAGCCTCGTCGTGGCCCCGCCGGCCGGTGCGGCCGACCCCGTCGACTACCGGCAGACGAAGACGCTCACCCGCGAGCACGTCGCGGCCGACGGCACCACGACGACCGTCGACTCGCGCGAGGTGACCGTGCAGGTGGACCGGACGCAGAGCCTGCGCGGCCGCGAGCGGATCCACGTCAGCTGGTCGGGCGCCCGCCCGAGCGCCGGCCGGTCCGCCGACCCGTACGGGTTCAACGGCATGAACCAGGAGTACCCGGTCGTCATCCTCCAGTGCCGCGGCGTCGACGACGCGAGCGCGCCCGAGGCCGAGCGGCTGAGCCCCGAGACGTGCTGGACGTCCACGTACCTCCAGCGCTATGCCGCCGGAGTCGTCTCGGCGGGGGTCTGGCGGCACGACCGCTACGCGTCCGACGAGGACCGCGCGGACCAGGAGACGCTTCCCGACTGGCCCGCCGAGTGCGGCCTGCTGCCGGGGTCGGTCTTCGCCCAGCACCTGCTGCCCTTCGAGGCCGCGAGCGGCACGGTCTACCCGTCGTGCAGCAACACCACGATCGCCCCGGAGTCCGCGATCGACGCGGCGCTCCCGCCCGCCGACATCGCCGCGTTCACCAACCTGGACGGCACCGGAGACGTGCAGTTCGAGATGCGCACCTCGACGGAGAACGAGTCGCTCGGCTGCTCCTCGGAGGTGCCGTGCACGCTCGTCGTCATCCCGATCATGGGGCTGAGCTGCCTGGACGCCGACGCCGCCTGCACGCAGACGGGGGACTTCGCACCCGGCTCGTCCAACCTGTCCGACGTCGGGGTCGACGACGCCGTGTCGCCGCGGTTCTGGTGGTCGGAGTCGAACTGGCGCAACCGGTTCAGCGTGCCGCTCAGCTTCGCGCTCCCGCCGGACGCGTGCGACGTCCTCGACTCGCGTGCGCCGGTGGGCATGTACGGGTCGGAGCTGCTGAACCAGGCCTCGCTCCAGTGGGCGCCCGCGTACTGCCTGCGGGCCGACCGGTTCAAGTTCCAGCACAACCGGATGCCGGAGTCCGCCGCGCTGCGGCTGCTGGGCACGGGCGACGCGGTCGCCGCGTTCGTCTCGGACGCGGCGCGCAGCTCGGCCGTCGACCTCGCCTACGCGCCGACGGCGGTGACCGGTTTCGGGGTCGCCTTCGTCGCGGACCTGCCCGACAACGCCGGGGAGGTGACGCAGCTGCGGATGACCCCGCGCCTGCTCGCCAAGCTGCTCACCCAGTCGTACCCGGCCACCAACGACGTCCGCGCCCACGAGGGCCTCGAGAACAACCCGCTGGCGCTCAACACCGACCCCGAGTTCATCGACCTCAACCCGGGGCTGTCCACCGTCGCGGCGGAGGCGAAGGCGACGATCCTGTCGCTGTCCGAGGCCTCGGACGTGATGACTGCGGTGACCGCCTACATCGCGGCGGACCCCGAGGCGATGGCGTTCCTGGGCGGGGAGCCGGACCCGTGGGGCATGCGGGTCAACCCGAGCTACCAGGACATCGAGATGCCGCGCGAGGACTGGCCGATGCTGGACACGTACGTCCGCGAGAGCACCCGCGAGTGCGAGCAGCTGATCCGGTCGCCGTACCTGGGGCTCGTCGCCGCGCCGGTGAACAGCCTGCGCAAGATCTCCGAGGCGGTCCTCGACGCGTGGCCCAACGTGCAGACGCAGTGCACCCGCTCGACGACCACCGACCCGTGGAAGTTCGGCCGCATCGCCCGTCAGAACTACGGGGTGCGGTTCATGCTCGGGCTCGTCTCGCTCGGCGACGCGGAGCGGTACGGTCTGCGCACCGCCGAGCTGCGGACCGACGGGACCGGCGCAGGGGCGACCTTCGTCGCACCGAGCGTCGCCACGATGTCGACCGCAGTCGCGCAGGCGACCCAGCCGGCCGCGGGCAAGCCCTTCACGCTCGACCGGGCCTCCCTCGACCCGGCCGGCTACCCGGGCACGATGATCGTCAGCACCGCTGCGCGCGTCTCGGGCCTGACCGCTGCGGACGCCGGGCACGTCGCGCAGTTCATCCGGACCGCGACCACGGAGGGCCAGGTCAGCGGACCCGGCAACGGGCAGCTGCCGGACGGCTTCGTCCCGATCGCGTCGACCGGGCCGACCGCCGCGCTCTACGCCGCCGCGCAGCAGGCCGCGAGCACCATCGAGGCGCAGAAGGGTCCTGCCGTCGCTCCACCCATCACGCCGGCCACGGTGCCGCTCGGCACCGCGACCGGTTCGGTCGCGGTCCGGCCACCGGCACCCCGCTCGGGGGGCGTGCCGGTCGGTGGGACGCCGCAGACCGTCGACGGGTTGCCGGCACCGGGGTCGGACGACGTCGAGGCGGCCGCGTCCTCGGGAACCACGGTGGCTCAGGAGTCGGGCGCCGGTGGCACGGCGGTCAAGGCCACTCTCGGCCTGGCGCTCGCGGGCGTCCTCGGAGCGCCACTGCTGCGCAGCCTGGCCACCCGGCGGCGCGCCTCGTGAGCGTCGTCGAGGCGAACCCGTTCGCGCCGCCGGAGCCGGGCCGCGTCCTGCCTCCGCCCGAGCGCCGCGTGCGTGCTCCCAAGCGCCCGCCCCGCCCGGTCCCACCCCGACTTCCCCGCCCCACCATGCCCGAGGCCGCCTCGGTGGCCTACACGGCGATGCTCCTGGTCGCGGCTCTCGCAGGGTGGGCGCTCCTCCAGCTCTTCGTCCTCGGCGGCCTGTCCCAGACGCGTGCGCAGCAGGTGCTGCACGCTGAGCTCCGTCAGCAGCTCGCCGCGGAGACGGCGCCGACCGGGGGGAGCATCGAGCCGGGCGACCCTGTGGCGCTCCTCGTGATCCCGACGCTCGGCGTGCGGCAGGTCGTCGTCGAGGGGACGGCGTCCGGTGACCTCACGGCCGGGCCCGGGCACCGCCGGGACACCGTCCTCCCGGGCCAGGCCGGCGTGTCCATCGTCTACGGCCGCTCCGCCGCGTACGGCGCGCCGTTCCGGTCGGTGGCTCTGCTGAGGGCGGGCGACGGCCTTCAGGTCACCACCGGTCAGGGCGAGTTCGTCTACCGCGTGGACGGGGTCCGCCGTGCGGGCGACCCGCTCCCCGCCGCACTCGACGCGGGCGCCGCCCGGATCACCCTCGTCACGTCGGAGGGCGACGGTCCGCTCGCGTCGATCACGCCCGTCCGGACGGTGTACGTCGACGCGGCCCTCGTGGGCGAGGCCGCGACGGGCCCAGGTGGGCGCCCCGCGGGCGTGCCGGACGCCGAGAAGGCCCTGGCGGGCGACCGCAGCGTGCTGCCGCAGCTCGCCCTCTGCCTGCAGGGCCTGCTCCTTGCGGTCGCGGCCACGGCGGTCGCGCTGCGGCGCCTCCCCGGCCGCGCCGTCTGGCCGGTCGCCGCGGGGATCGTCGTGGCGCTGGCCTGGGCCTCGACCGACGCGGCCGCCCAGCTGCTGCCCAACCTGCTCTGACCTCGACGCGGGTCGTCCTGCGGTCGAGCCTGCGCTGTCCCTCGTTCACCTGATGACGGGCGGGGGTTCTTCCTCGGTGGGGAGCGTCTGCGGTGGGCCGGGACACCGGCCCACCGACCACAGTCACGAAGGGCTCCCTCCCATGAAGCGATCGAGGGTCTCGATCATTCTTGCCTCCGTCCTGACCGGCGTCGTCGCCGCGTCCATCGCCGCCACGCCGGCCTACGCGGACCCCACCCCGCAGGTCAAGGACATCGTCGGCGTCGGCTCCGACACGACGGAGTTCGCGCTCAACTACATCGCCGACGGCCGCCGCGCCGGGGTGTTCTCCCCGGGCTACAACGCGAGCGCCAGCGCGCGTCTGGTGTCGTTCGACGCGACCGGCAGCTCCACCGTCGTGCTCAAGGCGGGGACCACGGCCATCACGCGGCCGAACGGCTCCGGGGCGGGCAAGGCGCTGCTGTACGGCGCGGGCAACAACACGAACGTGAACTTCGCGCGCTCGTCGTCCTCGCTCAGCTCGGCGGAGGTCGCGGCCGGGCTCTGGCAGGTGCCCTTCGCCGTCGACGGGCTCAAGCTCGCCGTCGCGTCCACGTCGAACGCGCCCGCCAGCATCAGCGCGGCCCAGATGGTGAGCATCTACAACGGCACCTTCACCAACTGGAGCCAGCTGGGTGGCGCGAACGGCGTCATCGTCCCGCAGATCCCGCAGACGGGGTCGGGCACCCGCACCGTCTTCCTCGCCCAGCTCCAGGCCGCGAACGGTGGCACCCCCGTCACCCTCGCGGGCTCGGTGGTCGAGGTGCAGGAGCACGACGCCGCGCCCATCGCCGCCAACCCGAACGCGGTCTCCCCGTTCTCGACCGGCCGGTTCGCCTCCGCCACCGGCATCAAGCTCACCGGCGGCTGGTCGTTCCAGCGGGCCCTCTACAACGTGGTGCGCACGGCCGACCTGACCAAGCCGTTCTTCACCTCGCTGTTCGCCGCCGACGGCTTCGTCTGCAGCGGGTCCGCGCAGCCGCTCATCGAGGCCGCCGGCTTCCAGCAGCTCTCCGTCGCCGCGGACGGTGGCGCCTGCGGCGTCCCGACCCAGGCCGCGGTCACCAACTTCACCGCCAACTGATCCACCGACAGCTCAGGAGCAGATCGATGAGACTCAACCGACTGGTGGCCGGCGCGCTGGCCGCGACCGTCGCGACAGGCGCGGTGCTCGTGGCCGTCGCAGGTCCCGCCTCGGCCAACGACGAGGGCCCGCTGATCCCCGGCAACATCTTCTTCTTCGCGAACGCCGGGGGCTTCGACGCCAACACCCCCGCGGACCAGATCACGAGCGGCACCACCGCGGTGCGGCCGTGGCAGTCCCTGACCGTCGACGCGACGTGCCCCGCGGGCACCGGCGTCATCCAGCCCCTGATCCGCATCCCGCAGGCTGGCGTGCCGGTCATCGACTGGGAGCAGGTGCCCTTCGGGCCCGTCTCCACCCTGGTCGACTCCGACGGCCGCCCGTACACGGGCCGCGGCGACTTCATGGGCAAGCCGCAGGCACTGACCTACCTGGCGTCGCAGCCCGGCAACACCGCGGTGCTGCCGTTCCTGGTGGCGTGCCGCGACGTGGACGGCAACTCGATCGCGTACTTCGAGACCGGCCTGACCATGACCGGCACCTCGACCGCGAACCTCACGTGGTCGATCCCGGCCGCCGCGTTCCCCTCCGCGCCCAGCACCACGGTGCTCGGTGTGTCCGCGACGAGCGTCGAGGCCGGCACGTCCGTGGACCTCACGGCGACCGTCGACCCGGCCGCCGCGACCGGTGACGTCGAGTTCTTCGCCGGCGCCACCTCGCTCGGCACGGCCACGGTCACCGGCGGCGTCGCGACGCTGTCGACCGTCGCCCTGCCGGTGGGCACCAACGCGGTGACCGCCCGGTACCTCGGCGGCTCGCACGCGGCCTCCACGTCCGCGCCCGTCTCGGTCGTGGTCACCGCCGTCGCGGCTCGCTCGACGGTCACCACGCTGGGCGTCACGCCGGTCTCCGGCGCGGCGTACTCGGCCGTCACGTTCAGCACCACGGTCGTGGCCTCGTCCGGCGCGGCCAACGGCACCGTCAGCTTCAAGGACGGCGCCACGGTGCTCGGCTCGCTCCCGGTCGTCGGTGGCGTCGTCGCCGACTTCACCACCAACGTGCTCGGCGCCGGCGCGCACTCGCTGACCGCCGACTTCGTGGGAACCGCCCCGTACAGCGGCTCGGTCTCGGCGCCCGTCGCCGCGACGTACGAGCTGTCCGGCGCGGTGGACGAGCAGACGGTCACCGTCGACATCCCCGTCGGTGCCATCTCCATCACCACGCCGTACACGCCCGCGAACCCGCTCGCGCTCGGCACCGCCGTGCTCGACCCCGCGGACTCGACGTACTCGGCGTCGGCCGCCTTCGAGGACATCGTCATCACCGACACCCGGGCCGGCAACCTCGGCTTCACGGCGTCGGTCGTCTCCGGGGCGTTCACCTCCACGGCCGGCTCGTTCTCGGGCCTGCACGCCGGGCTGACCGGTCTCGTGGCCGACCAGGTGGCGGGCAACGCGCTCCAGGCCGGCAACGTCACCCTCACCAACCACGCGCCGGCCACCGACGGCCTGGACGTCCCGAAGGTCTTCGCGGCCTACGGTGCCGGCCAGCCCCTCGGCACCGCGCACATCGAGGGTGTCTTCGGCGTGGACCAGGTGCCGACGTCGGTCGCACCCGGCCTCTACACCGCGACGGTCACCTTCACCGCCGTCTGACGGCCGCCCACCCGGCTGCGACCGGGCGGTGACCAGGGGAGGTGGGGCGCTCTGCGCCTCACCTCCCCGCAGGCGTTCCCCGTCCCTCACCTCTGGAAGGCCAGACCTGATGCTCGACCGCCTCCGTCCCCTCCTCACGGTGGTCGCGGTGCTCGGCGCCGCCGCGCTCTGCGCGAGTCCCGCCGCGGCCGCACCCGACCCGCTGCCGCCCGCAGCCGCCGACCTCGTCTCGTTCGGCATCAGCCCCGCCGGTCCGGAGCGTCCGGACGACCGGCCGTTCCTGCGCGTGACCGCACCCCCGGGGGCCGTCGTGTACGAGCACGCCGCGCTGCTCAACCAGGACGACACCGCGGTCCAGCTCCAGGTGTACGGCGGAGACGTCGTGATGGCCGACGGCGGGGGTCTGGCGGTCCGCGCGCGCGACGACGCCAGCACCGACGCGGGCGCCTGGATCGCGGTCCCGGGGGCGTCCACCGTCGACGTGGCTCCCCAGACCGCGGACGCCGGGTTCGGCTACACCGTCGTCCCGTTCACCGTCTCGATCCCGGCGAACGCCGAGCCCGGCGACCACGTGGGTGCACTCGTCGCGTCGCTGGAGAGCGTGGGTCAGGGGGCCGAGAACGCCCCGAGCATCGAGCTCGAGCAGCGCGTCGCCGCTCGCGTCTACATCCGTGTGGACGGCCCGCTGGACCCGGGTCTGGAGGTGGCGGACGTCTCCGCCACCTGGCACGCGGGGTCCCTGGTCGGTGCCGGCGAGGTCACCGTCGACTACACGCTCCGGAACACCGGCAACGTCCGGCTGGCCGTCGAGCCCGAGGTCGCGGTCGGCGGTGCGTTCGGTCTGCTCCGCGAGCGCGTGGACGGCGACCGGGTCGACGAGCTGCTGCCCGGCGGTGAGGTCCGCTCGTCGACGACCGTGCCCGGCGTCTGGCCGCTCGTGCTCGAGACGGTCACGGTCGACGCGACCGCGGTGGCTCCTGCGGCGGGGGAGGACCCGGGCGTGGGGACCGTCTCGGGTGCCGTGCGGGTCTGGGCCGTCCCGTGGCTGGTCCTCGCGCTCCTGGTGCTCGTCGCCCTCGGGCTCGTCGTACGGAGGGTCCGGAGGGTCCGCCGCGGGGCGACGCCGACCGCGGGACCAGAGGTCGAGGCGCCCCGGCTGCAGGCGGTGCGATGACTGCCCCGCACGTCGTCCCGCGGACGCCCGCCGGGGGCCCGGCGTTCACCTCCGGGCTCCATCCTCGTCGCGGTGCGACAGCACGTGACGTGAACCCACGCCAGATCGTCCTCGAAAGGACTGCTCGATGAAGCTCAGGAGAGTTGTGGCCGCGCTGGTGGCCGGGACGTGCGCGACGGGTGCGGCGCTCGTCGCCGTGGCGGGCCCCGCAGCCGCCAACGACGAAGGTCCGCTGATCCCCGGCAGCATCTACTTCCTCGCGAACGCGGGCGGGTTCGAGGCGAACACCGCGGCCGACGTCCTCACGAGCGGCACGACGGCCACGCGTCCGTGGCAGTCGCTCGCCGTGGACGCCACCTGCCCGGCCGGCTCCGGCGTCATCCAGCCGCTGATCCGGATCCCGCAGGCCGGTGTCCCGGTCATCGACTGGGAGCAGGTGCCGTTCGGACCGGTCTCGGTGCTGGTCGACTCGTCCGGACGTCCGTACACGGGTCGCGGCGACTTCATGGGCAAGCCGCAGGCGCTCACCTACCTGGCCTCGCAGCCGGGGAACACCGCCACGCTGCCGTTCCTGGTCGCGTGCCGCGACGTGGACGGGAACTCGATCGCGTACTTCGAGACCGGCCTGACCCTGACGGGTACCACGACCGCCAACCTCACGTGGTCCGTCCCCTCGCACGCCTACCCGTCCGGCGGAGGCACCCAGGCCGTCGCGACGACGACCACGCTCACCGCAGCTGCCTCCGGCGCCGACCTGGTCCTCACGGCCGCGGTCGCGCCGGCCGGTGCCGCCGGTCAGGTCACGTTCAAGGAGGGCACGACGGTCCTCGGCACCTCGCCGGTCGCCGCCGGCTCGGCCGCCTACACGGTCTCGGCGCCCAGCGCCGGGAACCACGCGTACACCGCCGACTTCGCCCCGACCGACACCGCCGCGTACCTCGCCTCGACCGGGAGCCTCTCGCTCTCGCTCGGGATCGACTCGGCGACGGGGCAGCTGGTGCTCACGGTGCCCGAGGCGCCCGTGGTCGACGGCTCGCTCATCTTCAGCGTCCCGTTCGACACGCCCGTCGCCCTGACGGGCTCGCGCTCCGTGGACAACTCGCGGGTCACCGCGGCCGGGGTCTTCCCGACCGTGACCGTCACGGACACCCGCCGCGACGCGCTCCTGACCGGCTGGGAGGTCAACGCGCAGGCGTCGGACTTCACCGGCACCGCCGCGACGGTCGGCGCCAAGTACCTGGGCTGGACGCCCGGTACGCCGAGCATGACGCCGGACGCCGGCAGCCCGCTCGTCGCGCAGGCAGGTCCGGCCGTCGCCTCCTTCCTGGACGACGCCTCCAGCGCCGGCCTGTCCGTCAGCTCGCTCCTGGGCCGGGCGCAGACCCCCGGTCGCGGGGTCTCGACCCTCGCCGCGGGCCTGGCGCTGGCGATCCCGGGCGCGACGTCCGCCGGCTCGTACACGTCGACCGTCACCGTCACGCTCGTCGGCGGCTGACCGAGACGCCACGGACCGGGGCTCCTCGACGCGCGACGTGTCGAGGGGCCCCGGCCGTGGCACGTCCGACCTGTGCACTCCTCACCACCCCGATCGGAGAACCCATGGCGGCCCACCGCCCCCTGCTCGTCGTCGCCGTCGCCGCGCTGACGGCGTTCCTCACGGTCGGCGCCGCCCCGGCGGCCCTCGCGGACGACACCGCTGCGGCCTGGGCGGTCACGCCGGCGGACGCGGCCGGAGCCGCTGACGGACGGACCCGGTTCGAACTCGCGGCGGCGGCGGGGGAGACCGTCGAGGAGCACGTGCTCATCACGAACTCCTCGACGGTCGAGCGCGAGTTCGCCGTGTACGGGGCCGACGGGTTCAACACGCCGTCCGGCGGCTACGACCTGTCACCGGCGGCCCAGCCACCGACCGACCTGGGCGCGTGGGTGACCGTCGCGAGCCCGACGGTCACCATCCCGCCCCTGGCGACCGCCTCCCTCGCCTTCACGGTCGCGGTCCCCGCCGAGGCCTCGCCCGGCGACCACCCCGGCGGGATCGTCGTCTCGCCCGTCCAGACGCAGGTCACCAGCGCCGGGGTGCTCGTCGACACGCGCGTGGCGGTGCGGCTCAACCTCCGGGTGGCCGGAGAGCTGGCCCCCGCGCTCGAGGTGCGGGAGGTCAGCGGCACGTTCGACGCGTCGCTCGTGCCGTTCGCCTCGGCGCCCATGACCGTCACCTACGAGGTGGTCAACACCGGCAACGTCAAGGTGGTCGGCGTCCCGCGCGTGCGGGTGACCGGACCGTTCGGTCGGACGCTGGCGTCGCTCGACGCCGAGCAGACGCGAGAGGTCCTGCCCGGCGACTCCTTCACGGTCGTCTCCGTGCTCGAGGGAGTCGAGCCGCTCGGGGTGTCCACCGCGGTCGTGGACGTGGACATGGCCGCCGCGCCGGGGCCGGACACCGAGATCCCGCTCGTCTCCAGCACGGCGCGGACCACCGTGCTGAGCGTCTCGTGGACGGGGGTGGCCCTCGTCGTGCTCGTCGCCGCGACCGTCTGGTACCTCGTGCGCCGGACGCGCCGCCGGCGCCGGGAGGGGGCCGAGCACTGGGAGCGGATGGTCGCCGAGACACGCCGCGAGATCGAGGCCGCCTCCGTGCCGGGCACCCGTGCCCTCGGTGCCGGGCTGGTCCTGCTGGCGGTCCTCGCTCTGACCGCCGCCGCCGCGATCGGCAGCGCCCCCGCGGCCGTCGCGGCGGGGTCCGACGACGGCTCGCTCACGCTGACGGTTCCCCCGGGAACGGCACCGACAGTGCCCTCCGGAAACACGCAGAAGCCGTCCTCGGGTACCCGTCGGCCGGCCGTGTCTCCGTCCGCTGCTCCCGCCTCCGCCGCGCCCGATCCGGCCGGGGGCGCGCAGGTGATCCCGGCCGCGGACGTCGTCGCCGACCCCGGGCCGGCGCCGGACCTCGTGTGGACGGCGGGCGCGCGACGGTGGACACCCGTGCAGTGGACCCTGCTCGGCCTCGGCGCTGCCGGGGCCCTCGTTGCGCTGGCGTTCGCCGCCCGCGCCATCGCACGCGCCAACGGCGCGGGAGGAGTCTCGTGAGCAACCACCAGGCCGACTCGACGGTCGTCCTCTCGCCCGTGCCGGTCGGGCGTCCCGGCTCCGTCGGACTGCTCGCCGCGCCGCCGGTGCACGAGCTCCCCCCGTCCGTCTCCCCGAGCCGGCTGGCGGAGCTGCGCGCCCAGTCGATCTCGGCGTGGTTCGGCAAGCACCAGGTGCTCGACCGGGTGTCCCTGACCATGCCCGCGGGCATCGTCACCGCGCTGATCGGCCCGTCGGGCTGCGGCAAGTCCACCTTCCTGCGGATCCTCAACCGCATGCACGAGCTGGTGCCGTCGGCCGCTCTCGCCGGTGAGGTCCTGCTCGACGGGCAGGACATCTACGACCCGTCGCGGCGGCTGACCCAGGCGCGTCGGGACATCGGCATGGTGTTCCAGAAGCCCAACCCGTTCCCGGCGATGAGCATCAGGGAGAACGTTCTCGCCGGCCTCCGGCTCACGGGCGTGCGCGCGTCGAGCTCGGAGAAGGACCAGCTCGTGGAGGAGTCGCTGACCAAGGCGGGCCTCTGGCGCGAGGTCCGCGACCGTCTGAGCGCGCCGGGTGGCGGACTGTCGGGTGGTCAGCAGCAGCGGCTCTGCATCGCTCGGTCCCTCGCCGTCCGGCCCCGGGTGCTGCTGATGGACGAGCCGTGCTCGGCGCTCGACCCGACGTCGACCCGCGTCATCGAGGAGACGATGACGGAGCTCGCCCGTGAGGTGACGATCGTGATCGTCACGCACAACATGCAGCAGGCCGCACGCGTCTCGCAGCAGTGCGCGTTCTTCCTCGCCTCGCAGGGCACGCCCGGCGTCATCGTCGAGCACGGCGACACGCAGGCCATGTTCCAGTCGCCGCAGGACGAGCGCACGGCCGCCTACGTCGGCGGGCGCTTCGGGTGAGAGCCCGGGAACCGTGGCCCGGAGGCCAACACTCGCCCGTGACGCGATTGAGGGTGCGAGTCAGGTGTGTCCCGGATGCCCCGGTGCCCACCCATCTGCGAGGGTCTGACCATGCCTGACCTGGTTGACGCCCCTGCGGCGCCCGAGCTGACGCCCGAACGACCGCGACGTGGCAGGTGGCGGAGGCGGCTGGTGCGCACCGTCGTCGGCATCCTCGTCGTCGTGGTCGGCCTGCTCGGAGTCCTGACGGTCATCAACCAGGCCGCGAACGCCCTCGGCAAGGCGGGGCTCGACGTCCCGGGCACGCTGGTCGCGGTGGAGGGCGAGTCCCGGATGCACGTCTACTCGCGTGCGGAGCACCCCGGCGCGCCCACGCTGGTGTTCCTGACCGGCCTGGGCATGGGCAGCGCCTACTACGAGCTCCAGAGCGTGTGGGAGCCTCTCGCCGAGGACGTCAACATCGCCACGGTGGACTACCTGGGCTATGGCTTCTCCGACACGACGACGAAGGACCGGTCGAACCAGAACCTGGCCGCCGAGATCCACGCAGCGCTGCACGGCGCCGGCGTGGAGGGCCCGTTCGTGCTGGTGGCCCATTCCATCGGTGGCCTGTACGCGCTGGAGTTCGCCGAGCTCTACCCGGACGAGGTGGCGGGATTCGTGGGGCTGGACAGCACGTCTCCGGGTCAGCAGGCCGCGGAGGACTACGAGGGCGACCTCTCCCAGGACGGCGGGCTCCACCCCACCATGACCGTGGCGCGATTCATCGGCCTGGTCCGGGCGGAGCGGTGGATCAACGGCGACGACTCCACGCTCCTGCCGGCCAACCCGCTGCTCGACGACGAGGAGCAGGACCGCGACTGGCTGCTCGACAACACCAAGCTCGACCTGCGCCTCCTGGACGACGAGGTGAGCTGGGCCCTGCGCAACGACGTCGCCCTCGCCGGGCACCGCTTCGACGCGGCGATCCCCACGCTGATGGTCCTCGCGCAGGACACCGTCGACGCGGCGCACGAGTACGGCATGCCCGACTGGGTGGCGGTCCACGAGGCCGTCGCCAGCGAGCACCCGGAGAGCCGCATCGTCACGCTGGACGGATCGCACCTGATCTACCTGGATGCGCCCGACGACGTGGTGGGCCAGATCCGGCAGTTCCTCGCTGCGACGGCGTGAGCTGAGAGGGTGCGCGCCAGAGGACTCGAGACGGCCTCGGGAACGACTCGTGGGCGGTCGGAGCTCATGAGCCGGCACGCTCGCGTGCTCCGGACGGCGCCGCCTCGCTGACGGCCGCGGCCAGGCGGGCCACCGCCTCGTCCAGCCGTGCGTCGACCAGGTTGCCGTACCCGACGACGAGCGCCGGTGGGCGGGCCGTGGTCCCGACGCGATAGCGACCTGCCGGCACCACGCGCACGTCGCGTCGCGCAGCCAGCCGGGCCACGCTGTCCTCATCGACTCCGGGCGGCAGCCTGAGCACGACGTGCAGTCCCGCAGCGAGCCCCGTCACCGTCAGGCCCGGCATCCATCGCTCGAGCGCGCCGAGCAGAGCCGCCCGTCGGCGCCGGTACCGAGCGCGGGCCGAACGCAGGTGCCGGTCGTAGCCCCCGTCGGTGAGCAGCGCGGCGCAGGCGAGCTGATGCAGCGACGGGGGAGCGCTCGCGTCGACGTCGAGCCCCGCGCGCGCGGCCGGGACGTCGTCAGGAGGGACCAGCCACCCGATGCCGAGCCCCGGGGCGAGCGTCTTGCTCCAGGAGCCCACGAGCGCGACGCGGTCGGGTGCGAGCGCGCGCAGGGCCGCCACGGGGCGGCGGTCGTAGCGGAACTCGGCGTCATAGTCGTCCTCGATGATCACTCCGTCGACGGAGCGGGCCCATCGGACGAGCGCCTCGCGCCTCGCCGGGACGAGCGCGGCGCCGACCGGGAACTGGTGCGAGGGCGTCACCAGCGCGGCGCGAGCTCCGGTGCGCTCGGCCGCCTCCACGAGCGCGTCGGAGTCCACGCCGCCCTCGTCGACCGGCACCGGCACCGGGTGCAGGCCGGCAGCCGCGGCGACGTCGCGCAGCCGCGGCCAGCTCGGGTCCTCGACGAGCACGGACTCATGGCCCGCGGCGCGCAGGGAGCGCGCCAGGCGCGTCATGGCGTCCGCTGCGCCGTGCGTCACGACGACGGCGTCCGCATCGACCAGCACCGCACGCGTCACGGCCAGCCGATCGGCGAGCGCCAGCCGCAGCGAGGGCACGCCGCGAGGGTCCGGCGCGACGAGGTCGCCGGCGGTCGCGGACGCGACCGCCGTGCGCACCGCCGAGACCCAGGCCGCGCGCGGCAGGTGGCGCAGGTCCGGCACGCCCGGCCCGAGGTCGAACGCGGGCCGCGGACGGACCGCGCGATCGGGCGCTCGGGTGGGCGTGAGGGTGGGCCACGACGTGGACGCGACGCGGGTGCCCGCACCGGTGCGAGCATCGAGCACGCCCTCGGCCACGAGGCCCCCGTACGCCTGCGTGACCACCCAGCGCGAGACACCCAGGTCGCGCGCCAGTGCTCTGCTCGGCGGCACCGGGTCGCCCGGGCGGAGGCGTCCCTCGCGGACCGCGGCGCGCAGTGCCTGCTCGAGCGCGACGTGCACCGGCCGGCCGCCCTCGATCGTGACGAGCGCGTCGCCGACCCACCGATTGGACTGGTCGTCTGTCACAGGAATGGACCGTACTCCCGGTCCGCTGCGCGCCTAGCGTCGAACCTGTCACCAGAACGCACGAGGAGAACACCATGCAGCAGCGCACCATCGGCTCCGGCCCCACCTCCACCGACGTCAGCGTCCTGTGCCTCGGCACCATGCACTTCGGCACGCATACCCCGCGCGAGGTGGCCTTCGAGGTCCTCGACCGCTTCGTCGATGCCGGCGGCACCTTCCTCGACACCGCGAACAACTACAACGCCTGGGACGCGGGCGGCCACGGCCACGAGAGCGAGGACGTGATCGCCGCCTGGCTGGCCTCGCGCGGGCTGCGGGACCGCGTCCGCATCGCGACGAAGTGCGGCGCCGCCAAGAAGGACCCGAATCTGCCGCTGTCGGGCACGCCGCCGACGAACTACCAGGGCCTCGCCGCCGAGACCATCCACCGCGAGGCCGCGACGAGCCTGCGCCACCTGGGCGTCGACCGGCTCGACGTCCTCTACGGGCACGTCGACGACCGCGACACCGCCCTGGAGGAGACCGTCGGCGCTTTCGGCAAGCTCGTGGCCGACGGGGTGGTCGGCGTGCCGGGCATCTCCAACGTCACGACGTGGCGCGTCGTCGAGGCACGCGAGACCGCCGCCTGCCTGGCCGTCGAGCCGTACGGCCTGGTCCAGCAGCAGGGCGGCTACGTGTACCCGAGCCCGACGCCGTTCCGGAGCAGCTGGGTGTCGGGCGACCTGCTCGACTACGCCGCGTCCACGGGTGTCGACGGCCGCCCGCCGCTCGCCGTGACCGTGTACTCGCCCCTGCACCAGGGGGCGTACACGCGCGCCGACAAGCCGCTGTTCGGCGGCGCCGACCATCCGAGCAGCCGGCGTCGGGTCGAGGTGCTGCGCGAGGTCGCGCGCGACGCGGGCGCTACGGCGAACCAGGTCGCGCTCGCGTGGCTGCTCGGCGGGCCGACGCCCGTCATCCCGATCGTCGGCGCCCACTCGGTCGCGCAGCTCGACGAGTCGTTGGGCGCGCTCGACCTCGTGCTCGACGACGAGCTGCGCACCCGGCTCGACGAGGCCTGACCAGCGTCGCGTGCCCGTGGGCCTGCCGGGTGCACCAGAGCTGCGGTTCGCCACACCCACTCGTGCGGCCGGCTGTTGCTCGCGGTGAGCGCGCGGTCGTCATCGTCCCGTCATCGGTGTGCCCGGCCCAGCCGTGCCAGTCTGGCCGGGTGGACACCCGCCCGCCCGAGACGATCGAGCGACAGGGCACCGTGGTGACGACGTCGTCGCGAGGTTCGGTCGGGGCGGTCGCCGTCTGGGGTGCTGCCCTCCTCGGACTCTGGCTCACCGGGCGAGCGCTGACCGATGCTGGAGCGGTCGTCACGTACGGCAGCGCTCCGCCGTTCATGGGCTACCTGCACTGGCGCGCGTCGGTCGGCACGCTGGTCGCGGCGCTGGTGGCGTTGCTCGTCGTCCTGCTCGGCCCCCGGTTCGCCCGGTCCGCCTCCTGGGTCGTGGTCCTCCTCGTCGGCTGGACCGCGTCGGCAGCCTTCGCCGTCGCCCTGGCCACGACGGACGGCCTCCGTGCCCTCGCCGCACCGCTGACCCACGACCAGGACTATCTCGCCGTCGTGCCCAGGGTGCTGGAGGATCCCGCAGCCTTCGTCCGGTCCTACGCCGAGAATGCTCTCGACTACCCGGTCCACGTCCGCGGCCACCCACCGGGCATGCCCCTGCTCCTCGCCGGGCTCGACCGGGTCGGCCTGGGCGGCCCAGGTGCGGCGGCGGCGCTCGTCATCCTGGTCGGGACCAGCACCGTCGTCGCCGTCGGACTCACCGTGCGCGCCCTCGCGGGAACGGCCGGCGAGGACACGGTCCGTCGCGCACTGCCGGCCGTGGTGCTCGCACCCTCCGCCCTCTGGATGGCGACGACAGCCGACGCGTTCTTCGCCGGGGTCCTGGCGTGGGGGGTCGCCCTGCTGGCCATCGCCTCGACGCGGTCGGGGCGGGCCTGGCCGTGGGCGCTCGCGGCG
Source organism: Cellulomonas sp. (assembly GCF_965229465.1). GTDB lineage: Bacteria > Actinomycetota > Actinomycetes > Actinomycetales > Cellulomonadaceae > Cellulomonas. The sequence goes on from NZ_OZ245882.1 coordinate 2,823,599, forward strand.
GGGGTCGTGCTCGGCCTGTGCCCATTCCTGTCCTACGGCCTGCTGCCGATGGGCGCGCTCGCCCTGGTCGTCGGCGTGGTCACCCGGCGGTGGGTACCGACGGTCGTCGCCGGTGCGGTCGTCCTGGCGACCGTCGGCGCGTGGGCGGCCGCGGGGTTCTGGCTCCCGGACGGCCTCGCGGTGACCCACGTCGCCTCGAGCCTGGGGCGAGCGGCGGACCGCCCGTACCTGTACTTCCTCCTCGCCGACCTGGTGCTGCTCGGCGCACTCATCGGTCCGGCGGGGGTCGGCGGGCTCGTCGGTCTCCGCCGCCTCACGCGGGAGGTGCAGCTTCTCGTCGCCGTGGCGCTGGGCGCCGCGCTCGTCGGCGCCCTCTCCGGAGTGGAGCGCGGCGAGGTCGAGCGCATCTGGCTCCCGCTCGCGTGCTGGCTGGTCCCGGCGGCCGCCACTCTGGCCGACCGGCGCGCGTGGCTCGTCGCACAGGCCGCGGCGACCGTCGTCCTGCAGGTCGTCCTGGTCTCCCCGTGGTGACGCCCACCGTCAGGTAGCCGTCATCGGCGGCACGGGTCCGGCGTGACGCCGCCGACCTAGGGTCGAACGATGGTCCGCAGACGGTTGAGCGACCTCCGGAGGCGACCTCCGGAAGAGTCCGACTTCCGCTCCCCGATCCACGACCCACGCGTCGTCGCCCGGGTCGGCGCCGTGCTCGGCGCCGTCATCGTGACGGCGTTCCTCACCGGGCTGCTGTCCCACCTGCACCAGCATCCGATCGCCTGGCTGCCGCTGCCGCCGGTGCCGGCCTGGGGGTACCGGGTGAGCCAGGGCGTGCACGTCGCGGCCGGTCTGGCGGCGATCCCGCTGCTGCTGGCGAAGCTGTACGCCGCGTACCCGGCGCTGTTCCAGCAGCCTCGGCTGCGCGGTCCCACGCACGCGATCGAGCGCGCGTCCGTGGCGGTGCTCGTCGCGACGGCGATCTTCCAGCTGGTCACGGGGCTGCTCAACATCTTCCAGTGGTACCCGTGGTCGTTCTCCTTCGTCCGGGTGCACCTCGCGGTCGCCTGGGTGCTCGTCGGGTCGATCGTCGTGCACGTCGCGGTCAAGCTCCCGACGATCGCCGACGCCCTGCGCCACGCTGTGGAAGACTCGGCCGACTCGGCCGACGCCGACGGGCCTACCCGGCGTGGATTCCTGGCAGGTGTGGCGGTGACCGTGCTGGGGGTGACGGCGCTGACTGTCGGTCAGACCGTCCGACCCCTTTCCGGTGCCGCGCTCCTCTCGCCCCGGCAGTCGGGTGTCGGTGCCCAGGGCCTCCCGGTGAACCGCACGGCGAAGGGGGCGGGGGTCCTGGATCGCGCGACCGACCCGGCGTGGCGACTGTCGCTGCGCGGACCCGCGGGAACCGTCGAGCTATCGCGCGCCGACCTCGAGGCGATGGACCAGGTCACGGTCGCGCTTCCGATCGCGTGTGTGGAGGGCTGGAGCACGGTTGCCTCCTGGGAGGGCGTCCGCGTCGCCGACCTCGTGCGGCTGGTGAGCGAGCGAGCCGATGTCGACGCCCGTGTCGTCAGCCTGCAGCAGGCGGGGTCCTACAAGGAGTCGGTCCTGCCTGCCGAGTACACCCGGCACCCCGACTCCGTCGTCGCACTGCGGATCGGGGGCGAGCCGCTCGACCTCGACCACGGCTTCCCCGCGCGGTTGATCGCCCCGAACCGGCCGGGCGTCCTGCAGACGAAGTGGCTGGACCGGATCGAGGTGGTGCAGTCATGACGTCCTCGTGGTCGACCGGTCGGCTCGCCCTGCTGGCCCTGGGTGTCGTGCTGATGGGCACAGGTGTCGTCGTCGGGCTGACGACGGTGCCGCAGGGCCAGTGGCCGTCGGTGCTGATCTGGCTGGCAGGTGGCGTCGCGGTGCACGACGCGGTGCTCGCGCCGACGGCGATCGTGCTCGGCCTGGTCGTCCTGCCACGCCTTGGGGCGGACTGGCGTCCGGCAGTGCGCGCGGGCGGCCTCGGCGCCGCCGTCCTGGCCCTGTTCGCGGTCGTCGTCGTGGTGGCGTCAACGATGCGGAGAGACCCCTCGGTGGTCCCCGTCCCGTTGTCGACCTCGCTCGTCGTGGCGAGCAGCGTCCTCGTCCTGGCCGTGATGATCGGCGCGGCCCTCGGCACGGCGCGGCGACGCCCCACGCCGCACGTGCCTGCGGACGCCGACCTGGTGCCGCGCGACGACACGGACTGACCCGCGTCACTGCGCCCTGAGCGCCACGACCGTCCGACCGGCGATCCGCCAGTGCTCGAGGACGGTGAACCCACCGGCGGCAGCCAGTCGACCGAGAGTCTGCGAGCCGACGCGGGCCCACGGCAGAGGGCGGCTCGTGCGACCGTCCGCGTCGCGAAGGACCAGCGGTGAGGTGTCGTCGGCGGCATCGTCATGGTCCGTCTCGACCAGGACGAGACCGCGGGGCCGGACGAGGAGCCGGGACCTGGTCAACAACGCTCGCGGGTCGCCGCCGATGCCGATGTTCCCGTCCGCGAGCAGCACGGTGCCCCAGCGGCCCTCGGCCGGGACCGACTGCTCGACGGCTCGCCGCAGGGCGATCGCGCCCCGATCGCGGGCCTGCTCGACCGCTCGGGCGGAGATGTCGATGCCCAGTGCGGGGATGCCGCGCGCGTTCAGTGCGCCGACGAGCCGGCCCGGCCCGCACCCGACGTCGAGGACCGGAGCCTCGCACCGCGCGAGCATGAGGTCGTCGATCGCGTCGGGCTCGTCGCTCCAGCGCGCGACGGCGAGCGTGACGACGCCCGCTGAACCCAGCGCGTCGACGGCTGCGCCGTCGAGTGCGGCCTCGTAGAACGTCAGCGGGTGCGGGCGCATCACGAGCGCGGCCGGATCTGGCTGAGCCGGCGCCACTCGGCCGCGAAGCTCGTCCCAGGGGCACCGAGGGCGACGGCACGGGCGTCCGCAGGCTCGTCGATGTCCCGGAGGCGGGGAAGCAGCCGGACGCGAAGTCCGAGCGTGCGGAGCCGCGCGAGCTGGACCGCCCCGGTACGCGGGGTCGACATCGGTATCCCGTCGAACACCCGGTCGTCCGCCTCGCGCAGACCGATCGCCCAGTACCCGCCGTCGTCGGTCAGGCCGAGCAGAGCGTCCGCGCCGGCGAAGTCGACGGCGGCCAGGTGCACGCCGAGCTGGGGGGTGTCCATGCCGACGAGCAGGGCAGGGGCGTGCCTCGGCCGGTCGAGAGTCGCCCGGAAGGCCGCGGCGAGACGCGCCGCCAGGTCGCCGGGTGGCTGCGGGACGACGTCGGTGCCTGGCGGGAGCCACCGGCCCGGAACCCCGTCGAGGGCGACGATGCGGTGCGCGACCGGTGCAGCCGCGATCGCCTCGAGCGTGTCCTGGAGGCAGGCGCGTGCGAGCAAGGCCGCCTCCTCAGGACGGAACGCGGCGTGCAGTCGCGTCTTCACGCGTCCAGGGACCGGCGCCTTGGCCAGCAGCACCAGAGCCTGCGGTGGCTCTGCGGGCGCGCTCACGGGGCCAGGACCGCGGACATGTCGCGCACCGCGCGGACGATGCCCAGGGGGGTGCCGGTCACCTTCGAGCGGCCCTGTCGTGGTGCGTAGTCGACGTCCACCTCCGCGACGTGCCACCCGCGCTCGGCTGCTCGGACGACCATCTCGAGCGGGTAGCCCGAGCGCCGGTCACGCAGGTCGAGGTCGAGCAGTGCCGTCCGACGCGCGGCACGCATGGGACCGAGATCGTGGAGGCGGGTTCCGGTCCGACGGGCGAGCCGGCCGACGAGCACGTGGTTCGCCAGTCGCAGGTGCCAAGGCCACGCGGCACCCGACGTCGGCCGACGCCGGCCCAGCGCGAGGTCGGCCCCCGCCCGGACCGGTGTGAGGACCCGTTCCAGCTGTCGCGGGTCGAGGCTGCCGTCCGCGTCCATGAACGCGACCACGTCCGCGGTCGCCGCGAGCAAGCCGGCGTGGCAGGCCGAGCCGAAGCCTCGGGCGCTCTCCTGCACGACGCGCACGCCGAACCCCCGGGCGACGTCCGCGCTGCCGTCGGTCGAGCCGTTGTCGACGACGATCGCCCGCACCCCAGGAGGCACCCTCGGCAGCACCCACGCCAGGGCGACCGCCTCGTCGAGGCAGGGCAGCACCAGGTCCACCGTCGGCTCCACACGCGTCACACGTCGACGCTAGGTCGGCGCGCCGACGAGCGGGGTCCACGGGCGATGACCGTTCCATGACGGATCGGTCGTGCCCGCCGTCGAGGGGACGTCCGGGTCGGTCGTGCCCAGGTGCGCGGGCTAGCGTGACCCACATGGCGACCGTGCTGGTGGTGGACGACGAGGAGCTCGTGGTGCGCAGCGTCGCCGCCTACCTCGAGGCTGACGGGGTCCACGCGCGCGTGGCGGGAGACGCCCGCGAGGGGGAGCGCATCTGGCGGGAGTCGCGACCCGATGCGGTGGTCCTCGACGTCCGGCTCCCCGGCGCGTCCGGACTCGACCTGCTGCGCAGGATGCGGCTCGATGCCGATCGGACGCCCGTCGTCCTGCTCTCGGGCCTCGATACGGTCGACGACCGGATCGTCGGGCTGGAGTTCGGTGCCGACGACTACCTGACCAAGCCGTTCAGCCCGCGCGAGCTCGTGCTCCGGCTGCACGCGCTCCTGCGCCGCGGCGACATCCACCCCGGCGACGGCCTGAGCCCGGTCGTGGTCGGACCGCTCACCCTGCACCCCGCGGTCCGCACCGTGTCGCTGGCGGGGGCCGAGCAGACGCTCGCGCCCCGCGAGTTCGACCTGCTGCTGTTCCTGGCACGGCACGCCGGGTCGTCGTTCAGCACCCGGGAGCTGCTGCGCCGCGTGTGGGGCTGGGACTTCGGCGACGACTCCACGGTGGTCGTCCACGTCCGACGCCTCCGTCGCAAGTTCGAGGCCGACCCGTCGTCGCCGGTGCTGCTCACCACGGTGCGTGGCACCGGCTACCGACTCGGGACCGCCGACGAGCTGACCGCGGCGCTGGCCGAAGGCGCGAGATGAGCCGCGACCTGTGGTTCATCGCCGGTATGACGACACTCTGCGCCGTCGGCGTCGGCGTGCTGGGTGCACTCGTCGTCACCCGGGTCCGACGGGTGTCGCTCATCGCCGCCCTGGTCGTGACCGCCCTCGTCCCGGTGGCGGTCGTCGCGCTCGCGATCTGGGTCAACGTCGGGGCGATGTTCCTCTCCGACCACGACGCCGCGGTCGCGCGTCTCGTCCTCGGGCTCTCGTCGGTCCCCGCGGTCGTCCTGGCGGTCGTCCTGGGGCGGCTCGTGCTGGCGGACGTCCGCGCGGTCGGCGCGCAGGCGAGAGAGCTCGCCAGCGGCACCGGCGGGTCAGTCGCAGTCCCGGTCACGGCCGAGATCGCCGAGCTCGCGGCCGAGCTGGCCCGGACGCGCGCCTCCCTTCAGGCCTCGCGGGAGCGCGAGAGGGCGCTGGAGTCCGCCCGCCGGCAGGTCGTCGCCTTCGTGAGCCACGACCTGCGCTCGCCGCTCTCCGGTATCGGCGCGACGATCGATGGGCTGCGGGACGGCGTGATCACCGACACCACCGCCGCCTACCGGGGGATCGGCACCGCCGTCGACCGGCTGGGTCGCATGATCGACGACCTGGCGGAGCTCTCGCGACCCGACGCGCCGCCCTCGGTCCGGCAGCCGGAGACCGTCGAGCTCAGCGCGGTGCTCGGCGACGTGCTCCGCCACTCGGCACCCGTAGCGGCCGCGCAGGACGTCTCGCTGCTCGTGGACGTGGAGCCCGGGCTCGAGGTCGTCGGCGTGCCCGACGAGCTGGCGCGGGTGCTCGACAACCTCGTCGGCAACGCCGTGCGCAGCAGCGGTCCCGGCGGCGTCGTCCGGGTCGCCGGGTCGCGGGCCGACGGGCAGGTGCGGGTCGCCGTCGAGGACTCGTGCGGCGGCATCCCCGAGGACGAGCGCGCACACGTCTTCGAGGAGGGATTCCAGGGCGGCGGCTCCCATCGGGAGGCGGGCCGGGAGGTCGGGTCGGCGGGGCTCGGCCTGGCTATCGTCGGCACTGTGGTCGCCGCGCACGGTGGTCACGTCGGCGTCGAACCCACCGACGCAGGGTGCCTGTTCGAGGTGCGTCTGCCCGCGCGCGGCGTCCTGCTGGACTGACCTCAGGAGGCCGCCAGGCCGGTGGCGAGATCGACACCGGCCGACCACCCCAGCACGCGCTCGGCGCGGGTCGAGGAAGCCGTGACGTGCCGGACGTCGCCGATCCGGAACTGGCCCGTCACCACGGGTGCCGGGCCGCCGAGCGCCTCCGCGAGCGCAGCCGCGAGCGCCCCTACCGTCGTCACCGTGCCGGAGCCGACGTTGAGCGCGATCACCTCCCCGGCGCCGGTCACCCCGGTCGTCGCCGCGACGACGGCGCGCGCGACGTCCTCCACGTGCACGAAGTCGCGACGTTGGGCGCCGTCCTCGAACACCCGCGGTGCGCGACCGGCGGCGAGCTCCGACCGGAAGAGCGACGCGACGCCTGCGTAGGGCGTGTCGCGGGGCATCCCCGGGCCGTAGACGTTGTGGAACCGCAGTGCAAAGGCGCCACCATCCGTCTCCCTCGCCCACGCCCGCAGGAGGTGCTCGCCGTGCACCTTGGTCGCGGCGTACACGTTGCGCGGGTCCAGCGGGGCGTCCTCGGTCACCACCGTCGGCGTCAGCACCGCACCGCACCGCGGGCACCGCGGGTCGAAGAGGCCAGCCTCGAGATCGTTGACGCGCCTCGGTCCGGGAGCGACACGACCGTGCTGGGCGCAGTCGTACGCGCCCTCGCCGTAGACCACCATCGAGCTCGCGAACACGATCCGTCCGACCCCCGCGCGGTGCGCAGCGCGCAGCACCGCGGCGGTCCCCAGGTCGTTGTCCGAGACATAGTCGACGACGTCGTCGAGGTCGACCCCGAGACCGACCTTGGCAGCGAGGTGGACGACGACGTCCGACCCATGGACCCGCGACGCAAGGACCTCACCGTCCCGGACGTCGCCGACCACGAGGCGGGCACCGGCCAGGTCTGGCGCGTCGCCGCGGGAGTGCACGTCCTCCCGCAGGGAGTCGAGCACGGTCACCTCGTGACCTGCCGCGACGAGCTTGGACACCGTCGGCCTGCCGATGAATCCGGCTCCGCCGGTGACGAGGACACGCATCGCCCCAGCATCCCGCCGCGGACGGTCAGGGACGCATGACGAGAGCCTGACGGATCTGGCGGGCGGCCCTGGCCCGCGCATCGCCCGGGCTACGGTCGGCGGCATGAGCAGCAGCGCGTCGCCGATCGGCATCATCGGCGGTTCCGGCCTCTACCAGCTCCTCGACGACGCGCGGGCGGTGCCGGTCAGCACCCCGTTCGGCGACCCGAGCGACCCACCGCTGGTCGGCCACCTCGGCGATCGGCCCGTCGTGTTCCTGCCGCGGCACGGGACGGATCACCGGTTCCCTCCGCACCGCGTCAACTACCGCGCCAACCTGTGGGCGCTGCGCAGCCTCGGGGTTCGTCGGGTCGTGGCGCCGTCGGCCGTAGGCGCCCTGCGCCCCGACCTCGCTCGGGGGACGGTGGTGGTCCCCGACCAGGTGATCGACGGCACCTGGGGGCGCCCGTCGACGTTCTACGACGAGATCGGCGCGGTCGTGCACGTCGGCCTCGCCGACCCGTACTGCCCGCAAGGCCGTCGGGCGGCGGTCCGTCTCGAGCATCCGGGCATGCCGGTCGTCGACGGCGGGACGATGGTCGTCATCCAGGGGCCGCGCTTCTCGACACGAGCGGAGTCGCACCGCAACGCAGCGACCGGTGGCGACGTCGTCGGCATGACGGGGATGCCCGAAGCCGCCCTGGCCCGCGAGCTCGCCCTCTGCTACACGTCGCTCGCGGTGGTGACGGACGCCGATGCCGGCGTCGAGGCGTCCGGCGCGGTGTCGCACCAGGCGGTCCTCGAGGAGTTCGCGCGATCCGTCGACCGCCTCCGGCTGCTGCTCGCAGACCTCGTGGCCGCCCTGCCGCTCGACGACGCGTGCCCGTGCAGGGCATCGCTCGACGGCCTCGTGCTGCCCTTCGAGCTCCCGTGACCGGCTGGTGACGGCCACGAGCTCGCGAGGCGCCCGTTCGGTGCCGATCCGTGTCCTTGGTGCGGTGCGCACGTGAGGGCAACCCGGCCAGGCATTCCTGCAGTTCTCGTGGTGCCCGCGAAAGGACTCGAACCTTCGACCTTCTGCTCCGGAGGCAGACGCTCTATCCACTGAGCTACGCGGGCCGGGCACCGGACCCGGGGGTCCATGCGGAGCACGACACTACCAGCCGCGGCTCACTCGCCCAGCAGTGCAGACAGGTATCGCGTGGTCTCGTCGGCAGCCCTGCCGTCGTCGCCCGCCACGACGGCCTCGACCAGGGCGTCGTGGGCGTCGTGCCCGTGGGTGTCGGTGACGAAGTTGAACCGGATGTTCTCGCCGATGGCGTCCAGCAGGTTCTCGTACAGGGTCACCAGCACGGGGTTGGCGGCGGCGCGGACGATCGCGCGGTGCAGGTCGAGGTCGGTGGAGACCATCGCCTCGAGATCGCCCGCGTGGTAGGCCGCGGCGCGTTCGTCGCGACGCAGGCGCAGGCCGTCCGCGTCCGCGGGGGTCCGCCGCCGGGCAGCCAGGCGGGCGGCCTCGACCTCGAGGGCTCGTCGGACCTCGACGACGTCGCGCTGTCGGGCGTCGCCGATCTGCCGGCCCATGCTGGCCGCGAGCTCGTACCGGGAGACGACGAAGGTGCCGGAGCCCTGGCGCCGCTCGAGGAGCCCGGCGTGCACCAGGGACTGCACCGCCTCGCGCACGGTGTTGCGGCCGACGCCGAGGAGGTCCACCAGGGCGGGCTCGGGCGGGATCCGTGCCCCGACCGGCCACTGCTCCGACTCGATCCGTCCGCGGAGCTCGTCCACCGCGGTGTCGATGAGTCCGGTCCGTCGCACCATCCGGTTAGGCTCCGTTCCCAGGCATGCGGTGCAGTCAACACCGGGGGATCGGCCGGCGCCATACCTCCAGCGGATGATCTGCGGATCGCGCCTCCGCCTACCGGAGAGTTCTTCGTGCACCCGTCGACGCCCTCGCCCGCGCCCTGGCGCGGTCGGTTCGTCGTCCTGGCGGGCATCGTCCTCGTCGGGCTGAACCTGCGCATCGCCGTGGCGGCCGTGTCGCCGATCATCGACGTGGTCCGCCAGGACTTCGCGCTGAGCGCCACGCAGGTCGGGCTGCTCGGCACCATCCCCGTCGCGTCGTTCGCGGTGTTCGGCTCGCTGGCCACCCCGGTGGCGCGTCGGCTCGGGCTCGAGCCGACGATGATCCTGGCGCTCCTGCTCTCGGTCGGCGGGGAGGCGCTGCGCGCGCTCGCGGGGAGCGCGCCGGAGTTCCTCGTGTGGTCGGTGCTCGCGCTCGGGGGCCTGGGCATGGGCAACGTGCTGCTGCCGCCCCTGATCAAGCGGTACTTCCCCGACCGGATCGGCGCGGTGACGGCGGCGTACTCGGTGGCGATGTCGCTGAGCGCGGCGGTGCCCCCGCTGGTCGCGCTGCCGGTGGCCCAGGCCGTGGGCTGGCGCTGGTCGGTCGGGATGTGGGCGGTCCTCGGGCTCGCGGCGGTCGTGCCGTGGGTGGTGGTGATCGCGCAGTCGGTGTCAGCCCGCGCGCACCTGCGCGGCCTGCTGCGCCGGGCTCCCCGGCACGAGCGTCCCGCGGCGCTGGTCCGGGCGGGGGCGCAGGAGAGCCGGATCGTGTGGCGCTCGCGGCTGGCCTGGGCGCTGGTGCTCACGTTCTTCGCCAACACCACCTGCACGTACGTGCTGTTCGCCTGGCTGCCGGAGATCCTGGCCGACGCCGGTCTGGGCGACGACGTCGGGGGCCGCTGGCTCGCCGTGTTCGCGATCCTCGGCCTGCCGGCGTCGATCGTCTCGCCCGTCCTGACCGCCCGGATGCGCAATCCCTACCCGCTGGTCGTCGGCTTCGTCGCGTGCTGGGTGGTCGGGCTCCTGGGGCTGATGCTCGCGCCCGCGGACGGGACCGCCCTGTGGATGGTGCTGCTCGGCATCGGACCGGGGGCGTTCCCGATCATGCTCGCGCTCATCGGGCTGCGCTCCCGCACGCCCGCGATCGCCACCGCGCTGTCCGGGATGGTGCAGGGTCTCGGGTACGGGCTCGCGGTGGTCGGGCCCGTGGGGATCGGGATCCTGCACGACACCACGGGCTCGTGGGACCAGGCGTTCGCCGTGCTGCTCGCCCTGGTCGGGCTGCTGCTGGTCGCCGGCTGGTTCGCCTGCCGGCCGACGATGCTCGGCGCCGAGCCCGCTGCATAAGGGCTCGGTCCGGCTCGGTACCCTTCTCCGGTGACTCCCGCCCAGCTCTCCGAGGCCCTCCGGGCCGCCCTCGTGCACGCCGTCGACGACGGCACGTTCGCCCTCGACCCCGCCGCGATCCCCGCGACGGTGCACCTGGAGCGACCGCGGCAGCGCGAGCACGGTGACTGGGCCACCAACGTGGCGATGCAGCTGGCCAAGAAGGCCGGCACCAACCCGCGCGCGTTCGCCGAGGAGCTGGCCCGCCGGCTCGCCGACACCCCGGGAGTCTCCGCGGTCGAGGTAGCCGGCCCCGGCTTCCTGAACATCCGGCTCGACGCGGCCGCCGCCGGCGAGCTGGCGCACTCGGTCGTCGAGCAGGGTGCCGAGTACGGGCAGAACGAGGCGCTCGCGGGCGTCGCGCTCAACCTGGAGTTCGTCTCCGCGAACCCCACGGGCCCGCTGCACATCGGTGGCGTGCGCTGGGCGGCCGTCGGCGACAGCCTGGCGAGGGTGCTCCAGGCGTCCGGCGCCGTGGTGACGCGCGAGTACTACTTCAACGACCACGGCGCGCAGATCGACCGCTTCTCCCGCTCGCTGCTGGCCCGCGCCCTCGGCCAGGACGCCCCCGAGGACGGCTACGGCGGCGCCTACATCACGGAGATCGCCGAGCAGGTGGTGGCCGACGCCCTCGCCGCCGGCGAGCCCGACCCGCGGACGCTGCCGTTCGACGACGCCAACGAGGCCTTCCGGGCGCGCGGGGTCGAGCTGATGTTCGCCGAGATCCGCAAGTCCCTCGAGGACTTCGGAGTGGAGTTCGACGTCTACTTCCACGAGGACTCGCTGCACGAGTCGGGCGCGGTCGACCACGCGATCGCCCGCCTGCGCGAGCTGGGCCACGTCTTCGAGGCCGACGGCGCGACCTGGCTGCGCACCACCACGTTCGGCGACGACCGGGACCGCGTGATCATCCGGTCCAACGGCGAGGCCGCGTACATCGCGGGCGACATCGCCTACTACCTGGACAAGCGGGAGCGCGGGTTCGACCGGGTCGTCATCATGCTCGGCGCCGACCACCACGGGTACATCGGACGCATGATGGCGATCTGCGCGGCGTTCGGGGACACCCCGGGCGTCAACCTGGAGATCCTCATCGGTCAGCTGGTGAACCTGGTCCAGAACGGCGCCCCGGTGCGGATGAGCAAGCGCGCCGGCACCGTGGTCACCATCGACGACCTGGTCGACGCCGTCGGCGTGGATGCGGCCCGGTACGCGCTGGCGCGCTCGTCGGCGGACTCGATGATCGACCTGGACCTGGACCTGCTGACCCGGGCGACCAACGAGAACCCCGTGTTCTACGTGCAGTACGCGCACGCCCGCACGGTCAATGTCGGTCGCAACGCCGCCGAGGCCGGGGTGCGGCGCGAGGACGGCTTCGACGCCGCTCTGCTCGACCACGAGAGCGAGTCGGTGCTGCTGGGCAGCATCGCCGAGTTCCCGCGCGTGGTCGCCCAGGCGGCCGAGCTGCGCGAGCCGCACCGCGTCGCGCGCTACCTCGAGGAGCTCGCCGGCAGCTACCACAAGTGGTACGACCAGCGCCGCGTGGCCCCGTTCGGTGACGAGGTGGTGGGCGACGTGCACCGCACCCGCCTGTGGCTCAACGACGCCACCCGACAGGTGCTCGCCAACGGGCTGGGACTGCTCGGGGTCACCGCCCCGGAGCGGATGTGACCACCTTCATCCCCGGCGAGCCCTGGTCCGCCGGGGTCGCGCGGGCGGCCGACGGGTCGGTGACGGTCGGCGGGGTGGGGGTCAGGACGCTCGCCGCGCAGCACGGCACCCCGGCCTACGTCCTCGACGAGGCCGACCTGCGCGCCCGTGCACGCGGCTACCGTCGCGCGTTCGAGACGGCCTTCGCGGAGATCGGCGCGGGCATCGACGTGTACTACGCCGGCAAGGCGTTCCTGTCCGTCGCGGTCGCGCGCTGGGTGCACGAGGAGGGCCTGCGCGTCGACACGGCGACGGGCGGCGAGCTCGCGGTCGCGCTGCGCGCGGGGATCCCCGGCGCGCACCTCGGCCTGCACGGCAACAACAAGTCGGACGCGGAGATCGCGCGGGCGCTGGACGTCGGGGTCGGCCGGATCATCGTCGACTCCCTGGTGGAGATCGACCGGGTGGCCGACGCGGTCGCGGCCCGCGGGGGAGCGCCGGCACCCGTGATGGTGCGGGTGACCACCGGGGTGCACGCGGGCGGCCACGAGTACATCTCGACCGCGCACGAGGACCAGAAGTTCGGCCTCTCGATCGCGTCGCCCGACGGGGACAGCCCGGCCATGCAGGGCCTCCTGAAGGTCCTGGCGCGCCCGGAGCTGCGCCTGCTGGGCATCCACTCGCACATCGGCTCGCAGATCCTGGACCCCTCGGGCTTCGAGGTGGCGGCGCGTGCCGTCCTCACGCTGCGCGCCCGGCTGGCCGAGCGCACCGGCGTCCAGGTCGAGGAGGTCGACCTCGGCGGCGGCTACGGCATCGCGTACCTGCCGGGGGAGGTCGCCCTCGACCCGGACCGGATCGCCAAGGACATCGCGGGCTCCGTCGAGGCGTCCAACGCCGAGCTGGGCACCGCACTGCCGCGGTTCTCCATCGAGCCCGGTCGCGCGATCGTCGGCCCCGCGGGACTGACCCTGTACACGGTCGGCACGGTCAAGCCGGTCCGGCTCGACGACGGCCGCACCCGTACCTATGTGTCCGTCGACGGCGGGATGAGCGACAACCTCCGGCCCGCCCTGTACGGCGCGCGGTACCACGCGGAGGTCGTCGGCCGGCGCGCGAGCCTCGAGACGGTGCTGGCGCGCGTCGTCGGCAAGCACTGCGAGAGCGGCGACATCGTCGTGCACGAGGTCCAGCTGCCCGCCGACATCCGCGCGGGCGACCTGCTCGCCGTCGCGGCGACCGGTGCCTACGGCCGCTCGATGGCGTCCAACTACAACCACGTCCCGCGCCCGCCGGTGGTCGCCGTGGCGAAGGGGACCAGCCGCGTGCTGGTGCGCCGGGAGACCGAGGACGACCTCCTGGCGCTCGACCTCGGCTGAGCGCGACCACCGCTCGGAACACGCGTCCCGCCCGTCGGGACGCACCCCTATCCTGGGGGCGCTCTCGCCCCGTCCCACTGGAGGCCGTCCCGTGCCCTCGCCCGTGCCCGCCCATCCGCCCCTGCGCGTCGCCGTCCTCGGGTGCGGTGTCGTCGGCACGGAGGTGGTGCGGCTGCTCACGACGCAGGCGTCGGACCTGGCATCCCGCGTGGGCGCGCCCCTCGAGCTGGTCGGGGTCGCGGTCCGCGACGTCGACGCGGAGCGCGACCCGGTGGTCGATCGCGGGCTGCTGACCGCCGACGCCGAGTCGCTGGTCGAGCGCGCCGACGTCGTGGTCGAGGTCATGGGCGGCATCGAGCCCGCGCGCAGCCTGCTGCTGCGGGCCATCGCCGGCGGCGCGTCCGTCGTCACCGCCAACAAGGCCCTGCTGGCCCAGGACGGTCCCACGCTCTACGCGGCTGCCGACGAGGCCGGCGTGGACCTGTACTTCGAGGCGGCTGTCGCCGGCGCCATCCCGATCGTCCGCCCGGTGCGCGAGTCGCTCGCGGGGGACCGCGTCACCCGCGTGCTCGGCATCGTCAACGGCACCACCAACTACGTGCTCGACAAGATGGCGTCCGAGGGCCTCGACCTGGACCAGGCGGTCAAGGAGGCCCAGGCGCTCGGCTACGCGGAGGCGGACCCGACGGCCGATGTGGAGGGCTACGACGCCGCCGCGAAGGCCGCGATCCTCGCCTCGCTCGCGTTCCACACCCGCGTGTCCATCGACGACGTGTCCCGCGAGGGCATCACGTCCCTGACCGCCGACGACGTCCTGTGGGCCGAGCGCACCGGGTACGTGCTCAAGCTCCTCGCGATCGCCGAGCGCGGCACCGCCGACGGCGTGGACGGCGTGCAGGTCCGCGTGCACCCCGCGCTGGTGCCCGTCAGCCACCCGCTCGCCGGGGTGCGCGGCGCGTACAACGCGGTCTTCGTCGAGGCGGAGGCGGCGGGCGAGCTCATGTTCTACGGCCGCGGCGCCGGCGGCGAGCCCACCGCGTCGGCGGTGCTCGGGGACGTGGTCTCGGTCGCCCGCCACCGCGTGCTCGGCGGCAAGGGCCCCATCGAGTCCCGCTACGCCGAGCTGCCCGTCCTGCCCGCCGCCGCGGCGCGCACCCGCTACCAGGTGCGCCTCGAGGTGGCCGACCGCCCGGGCGTGCTGGCGCAGGTGGCCACCGTCCTGGCGTCGCACGGAGTCTCGATCGAGGCGGTGCGCCAGTCGCCGGCCTCCGAGACGCCCGAGGCCGACTTCGCGCGCCTGGTGATCACCACGCACGCGGCGCCCGAGCACGCGCTGCGCAGCACGGTCGACGCCATCGCCGGCCTCGACGTCGTGCGTCGTGTCGTGTCCGTCCTGCGAGTCGAGGGAGCCTGATGGCCCACCAGTGGCGTGGCGTGATCGCCGAGTACGCCGACCGCCTGCCTGCGCACGTCCAGGAGCGCATCATCACGCTGGGGGAGGGCGGCACGCCGCTCGTCCCGTCGCCGACGCTCTCGCAGCGCACGGGCGCCGAGGTGTTCATCAAGGTCGAGGGCATGAACCCGACCGGGTCGTTCAAGGACCGCGGCATGACGACCGCGATGTCCGCGGCGGCCGGTCGCGGCGCCAAGGCCGTGGTGTGCGCGTCGACCGGCAACACGTCGGCGTCGGCGGCGGCGTACGCCACCCGCGCGGGCATGGTCTGCGCGGTGCTGGTGCCGGACGGCAAGATCGCGATGGGCAAGCTCAGTCAGGCGATCGCCCACGGGGCCACGCTGCTGCAGGTCGACGGCAACTTCGACGACTGCCTCATCGCCGCCCGCAAGCTCGCCGAGGCGTACCCGGTCGAGCTGGTGAACTCCGTGAACCCCGACCGCATCGAGGGCCAGAAGACGGGCGCGTTCGAGATCGTCGACGCACTCGGTGACGCCCCCGACATCCATGTGCTGCCCGTCGGCAACGCCGGCAACATCACCGCGTACTGGAAGGGCTACCGCGAGTACGCCGGGCTCGACGCCGGTGCCGCGCACCCCGCGGTCGCCACGCACACCCCGATCATGTGGGGGTTCCAGGCGGCCGGCGCCGCGCCCATCGTCAAGGGCCACCCGATCGACCATCCCGAGACGATCGCCACGGCCATCCGCATCGGCAACCCCGCGTCCTGGCTCCAGGCCGAGGAGGCGCGGGACGTGTCCGGCGGGCTCATCGAGGCGGTCACCGACGAGCAGATCCTTGCCGCGCACCGCGTGCTCTCCGCGGAGGTCGGCATCTTCGTCGAGCCCGCCTCTGCGTCCGGCGTCGCGGGTCTGCTGATGCTCAGCGACCAGGGGCGCGTGCCCGCCGGCGCGCGCATCGTCATCACGGTCACCGGGCACGGCCTCAAGGACCCGCAGTGGGCGCTGCGCACGCCGGACGGCAGCGACGTCGTCCCCGTGCGCATCTCGTCCGACGTGGTGTCCATCGCCACCGCCCTCGGCCTGGACTGAGGCCCCGGATGCGCCTGGGTGCGGACCACGTCCGCGTCCGCGTCCCCGCCACCAGCGCCAACCTCGGCCCCGGCTTCGACGCGTTCGGCATCGCGCTCGGGCTGTACGACGAGCTCGAGGTGCGCGCGCTCGGCTCGCCGGGCGTCAAGGTGCAGGTGACGGGTGAGGGCGCCGGGCAGGTGCCCGACGACGAGCAGCACCTGGTGGTCAGCTCGCTGCGGGCGGCCCTCGACCTGGTCGGCGCGTCGCAGACGGGGCTGGACCTCGTGTGCCACAACCGGATCCCGCACGGTCGCGGTCTCGGCTCGTCCGCCGGGGCTGTCGTCGCGGGGATCGTCGCCGCCCGGGGACTCATCGCCGAGCCGGAGGCGCTGTCCGACGACGTGGTGATCGACCTCGCCGCCCAGATCGAGGGGCACCCCGACAACGCGGCACCCGCCGTGCTCGGCGGCGCGACCCTGGCGTGGCGCGACGACCGGTTCCGCGCCGTCGACCTCGCGGTGCACGACGACGTCGCCGTGCTCGCGATCGTGCCGCCGACCCACCTGTCCACCAAGGCCGCCCGAGGCGTCCTGCCCGCGACCGTGCCGCACGGCGACGCCGCGTTCCAGGCCGGCCGCGCCGCGCTGCTGGTCGAGGCGCTCGCGCGGCGGCCGGACCTGCTGCTCACCGCGACGCAGGACCGGCTCCACCAGGAGTACCGACGCTCCGTCATGCCCGGATCGCTGGCGCTCGTCGACGTGCTGCGGGCCCGCAGCGTGGCGGCGGTGGTGTCCGGAGCCGGCCCGACCGTGCTGGTGCTCGCGCGGCGCACGGGAACCGGCACGACCGACGCGGACGACGCCGTGCGCGACGCGTTCGGCGGGGCCATGGGGGGCTGGCAGATCCTGCCGCTGCCGGTGGACCGCACGGGCGCGACGGTCCAGCGGGTGACCTGACGGGTGAAGTACACGCCGGTTGTTCGCCCGGTCGGGAGGCCGGGTCCGCAGTGATAGCATCGAGGCGTTCCCCGGACCTCGCCCTCTGGCCACCCGTGTCGTACGTGACCGGCGCCGCAGAATGAGTAGACGACCCGGGAACGATCCAGCCCACCGTGCGCAGACGTCGTCGTACGCAGCGCGTGTGGCTCCAGCACCGTCTCGGTCAACTCGACCGGACGTCGGCCGATCCCCGAACCATCGGGTCCCGGCCACCGACGAGGGGAAGGGTCCTTCGTGACAGACATCATCGAGCCCGCCGTGAGCAGCTCCGGCGGGTCCGCCCGCAGCGCCGGCATCTCGGCGCTCCGCCTGCCCGAGCTGCAGGCCATGGCGTCCGAGCTGGGCGTCAAGGGCACCTCCAAGATGCGCAAGGGCGACCTCGTCCAGGCCATCTCGGAGGCTCGTGGCGGTTCGCGCCCGCAGGCGCTCGAGCCGCGTCGTGACCTCAGCCGTGAGCAGAGCACGGCCGTGGCCGAGACGCCGACGCGCAGCGCACGTGCACCCCGGACGCAGGCGCCCCAGCTCGACCTGGGCGACTCCGCCCCGGCGCAGCAGGACCGGGGGACCGGGGCGCCGCGCGGCGACGCGCTGGCCGGCCTCGAGGCCGCGCTGGACGCCAAGCTCGCGCCCGTCGAGGCGCGGGACGACCGCGCCGCCCGTGCAGCCGACGCCGTCGGTGTCGTGACCGGTGAGCGGCGCTCGCGCCGGGCCGGCCGCGGTGCGGGTGCGCCGCAGGGCGATGACGGCGACCACGCGCAGAGCAACGGCCAGCAGGACCGCCAGCCGGCCGGCCAGCAGCGCGAGAACCGGCAGCAGGAGCCCCGCCAGCAGCAGGAGCCCCGTCAGCAGGAGAACCGCCAGCAGGAGAACCGTCAGCAGGAGACGCGTCCGCAGGGCGGCAACCCGCAGCAGGGCACCCAGCCGCGCCAGCAGGACGACGACGGCCTGGACGAGCGCGGCGGACGCCGTCGGCGCTCCCGTGACCGCTACCGGGACCGCGACCGTGACCGCAAGGGCCGCGGCACCCGCACACGTCCCGGGCCGGGCGAGCTCGCCGGTCTTGACGACATCGAGGTCAACGACGACGACGTCCTGCTCCCCGTCGCGGGCATCCTCGACCTGATGGACAGCTACGCGTTCGTGCGCACCACTGGCTACCTGCCCAGCGCCAACGACGTGTACGTCTCCCTCAACCAGGTCAAGCGCTACGGCTTGCGACGCGGCGACGCGGTGACCGGTGCCGTCCGCCAGCCGCGCGAGGGCGAGCAGCCGCCGGCGCAGGGCAACCGGCCCAGCAAGTTCAACGCGCTGGTCCGCCTCGACTCGGTGAACGGCCTGGAGCCCGACGGCGCCCGCGTGCGTCCTGAGTTCAACAAGCTGACGCCGCTCTACCCGCAGGAGCGCCTGCGCCTGGAGAGCGACCAGAACAAGCTGTCGCCGCGGGTCATCGACATCGTCGCGCCCATCGGCAAGGGCCAGCGCGGCCTCATCGTCGCGCCCCCCAAGGCGGGCAAGACGATCATCATGCAGCAGATCGCCAACGCCATCACGACCAACAACCCCGAGGTCCACCTCATGGTCGTGCTCGTCGACGAGCGCCCCGAAGAGGTCACGGACATGGAGCGGACGGTCAAGGGTGAGGTCATCGCCTCGACCTTCGACCGCCCCGCGTCCGACCACACGATCGTCGCCGAGCTGGCCATCGAGCGTGCCAAGCGGCTGGTCGAGCTGGGCCAGGACGTCGTCGTGCTGCTCGACTCGCTTACGCGCCTGTCGCGCGCCTACAACCTGGCCGCCCCGGCGTCCGGGCGCATCCTGTCCGGTGGTGTCGACGCCTCGGCCCTGTACCCGCCGAAGCGGTTCTTCGGCGCGGCCCGCAACATCGAGAACGGCGGCTCGCTGACCATCCTCGCCTCGGCGCTGGTGGAGACCGGCTCCAAGATGGACGAGGTCATCTTCGAGGAGTTCAAGGGCACCGGGAACATGGAGCTGCGGCTCTCCCGCGGCCTGGCCGACAAGCGCATCTTCCCCGCGGTCGACGTCAACGCGTCGGGCACCCGCCGCGAGGAGATCCTCATGCCGCACGACGAGCTGAAGATCATCTACAAGCTCCGCCGCGTGATGGGTGCGCTCGACCAGACCCAGGCCATCGAGCTGCTCATCGGCAAGCTCAAGGAGACCAAGTCGAACGTGGAGTTCCTGCTCCAGGTCCAGAAGACGACCCCCGGCAGCGACTGACCGCCGACCCACGGCCGACGGCCCCGTTCCTCGAGAGAGGAGCGGGGCCGTCGTCGCGCTAGTGACGCTGCGTCTCCAGAGGCTCCTCGTGCACGGCTGTCGTCGCCTCCGGCGATGCGACGCGGCGGGGCCAGGTCCAGGCCAGCCGAAGGATGACGGCGAGCAGGGCCACCTCCAGGACGACTGCGAGCCCGTAGTAATAGGACCAGGACTCGCCCACCGCGTTGAACATCGCGTAAGGGACCTGGACCGAGGCCACGACGAGGTTCGTGATCCGGGCCGCGCGGGCCGGCAGCACGGCGGAGAGCACCACCATCAGGATCGGGACGGCCATGAGCGTGAGGAACGTGGTCAGCAACGTCTGGGTGATGTCGAACTCGAAGACGACGCCGACCAGGATGTCGTCGACCTTGCCCGGCACGAAGAAGCCCAGGATGTCCACGTAGGCGTACAGGAACACGACACTGGTCCACGCCGCCACGAGCGTCGCTCTCACGGGGAGGCGCGAGTCGTCCAGCGCGGTGGTGGTGTCTCGGCGAGTGCTCATCGGGTGCTCCGTCGTCGTGGTGGGGTGTGGCTCGTCCACGATCGCGGCCTGCCGTGCTGGGCAGAACCGCCGCAGAGCCTGACCTGTCTTGGCCGTTCGTTCAGTTGCCCTCTTGTGCTTTCGGCCGATACGACGCGCACAGCGCATCCCTACGCTGACTTGATGGTCACCCACGTCCTGCGCGCGCTGTGGGCCGAACCTCGACCGGCGAACCCTCCCGCCCGGGTCTCCCGGGACTGGGCGCTCGTCTCCCTGCTGACGGTGTGGTCGGTGGCGGAGGCGGTGCTCCGTGACGGGCTGGCGCCGCTCCCGCTGGCCCTCGTCGCCGCGCTCGTGATCATTGCCCCCCTGCTCTGGCGACGCACTCACCCGCTCCGGGCGGTCGTGGTCGCCTTCGGTGCGTTGACCATGGTCGACCTCGTCAGGATCGGGGCGGGCACGGAGGGCGGTCTGCTGACGAGCACCGCGGCGGCGCTGGTCCTGGCCTACGCCCTGTTCCGGTGGGGAGCCGGTCGCGAGGCGGTGATCGGCCTCGGAGTCATCCTGTGCTGGCTGGCCGTCACCAACGTGGCAGACCCGACCAGCCCGGCGGATGCGGTGGGTGCATACGGCTTCTTCTTGTTCTCCGCGGCGCTCGGCGCTGCCATCCGGTACCACGCGAGAGCCCGCATCCGCGACATCGACGAGGCCAAGACCCGCGTGCGCGAGCAGATCGCTCGCGAGCTCCACGACACCGTCGCCCACCACGTCTCCGGCATCGCCATCCAGGCACAGGCGGGGCGTGCCGTCGCAGTCTCGGACCCCGAGCGTGCCGTCGAGGCCCTGGTCACCATCGAGGACGCCGCCACCCGGGCGCTCATCGAGATGCGTGCCATGGTCGGCGTCCTCCGCGCCTCGCAGGATGCGGAGTTCGCGCCGCAGCCGTCAGTGGCCGACCTCGAGCGGCTGACCAACGGTGTCGGAGCGCGTCCGCACGTCCAGGTGACGCTCTCCGGTGAGCTCCAGGACCTCAGCCCGGCCGTGGGGGCCGCCATCTACCGCCTGGCCCAGGAGTCGATCACGAACGCTCGCAGGCACGCCCGCCACGCGACGCGGGTCACCGTGGCTGTCGTCGGGAACGCCGAGGGCGTGCGGCTGACCGTCGACGACGATGGTGCGCCCAGCTCGGCCGACGACGGCACTGCGGGATACGGTCTCGTGGGGATGCAGGAACGAACCACACTGCTCGGCGGTACGTTCCACGCGGGCCCGAACGCCGACCGTGGCTGGAGGGTCCACGCGATGCTGCCCCGAACCTGGACCGGACGATGAGCATCCGGGTACTGATCGCCGACGACCAGCACATCGTCCGCACCGGTCTGACGATGCTGCTCGACGCCCAACCCGACATCGAGGTGGTCGGCGCGGCCGTGGACGGCCGGGAGGCGGTGCGCCTCGCTCTCGAGCTCCGCCCGGACGTCGGCCTGTTCGACGTCCGCATGCCGCTGATGGACGGCATCGAGGCCACCCGTCACCTTGCCGGACCCCACGTCACCGACCCTCTGCCCATCGTGGTGATCACGACCTTCGATCTCGACGAGTACGTCCACGAGGCACTCAAGGCCGGCGCCCGGGGGTTCTTGCTCAAGGACGCCGGACCCGCGCTGCTGACCCAGGCGATCCGCGCCGCGGCTGACGGAGATGCGCTCATCGCACCCAGCGTGACCGTCCGCCTCCTCGCTGCGTTCGCGCACCTACAGACCGGACCCGCACGGCAGCCCCTCGAGCCGCTCACGGCCCGTGAGGAGGAAGTTCTCGTCCCGGTGGCGCAGGGCCGCACCAACGACGAGATCGCCACTGAGCTGTACATCAGCACCAGCACCGTGAAGGCCCACCTGGCCAGCCTCATGAGGAAGCTCGGTGCCCGCAACCGCGTGGAGCTCGCCATGTGGGCTCATGAGACCCGCCGCATCTAGGAGACCGGAGAGGCTTCCGGTGCGGGGCCGTCGTCGTCCCGCTACCGTGCAGTCGTCCGCACTGGCGCGAGTCCCGGGAGTCGTTCGATGGCGAAGTCGTGGAGCACACCGCCCCGGGAGGCCCTGCGGGTCGGTCCGGGGTTCGACCTGGCGACGGCCGACCTGGCCGCGACGCCGGGCTGGACGCACGACGAGAAGGCGGCCGAGAAGCGGCTCCTGAAGGACGGGGAGCACCTCAGCGAGGACCAGGAGCGACTGTTTGCGGACGGCCGCTCGGGCGGCACGCGTGCGGTGCTGCTCGTCCTGCAGGGGATGGACACCTCGGGCAAGGGCGGGATCGTCCGCCACGTCCTGGGACTGGTGGACCCGCAGGGCGTCCAGCTGAGGTCGTTCGGGGTGCCCACCGAGAAGGAGCGGTCGCAGCACTACCTCCAGCGGATCCGCGAGGCGCTGCCGGCCCCCGGGCGGATCGGCGTGTTCGACCGGTCGCACTACGAGGACGTGCTGGTGGTCCGCGTGAACCAGCTGGTGCCGCAGGAGGTGTGGGAGCCGCGGTACGACGAGATCAACGCGTTCGAGCGTGAGGTCGTCGACGCCGGCACTGTGATCGTCAAGGTCGCCCTGATGGTCTCG
Organism: Cellulomonas sp.; assembly: GCF_965229465.1. Taxonomy (GTDB): domain Bacteria; phylum Actinomycetota; class Actinomycetes; order Actinomycetales; family Cellulomonadaceae; genus Cellulomonas. Next base: position 2,845,893 of record NZ_OZ245882.1, read on the forward strand.
CCCGAGGAGCAGAAGGCGCGGCTGCGCGAGCGCCTGGAGCGCCCGGACAAGTACTGGAAGTTCAACCCGGGCGACATCGACGAGCGCGCCAAGTGGCCCCTGTACCAGGAGGCGTACCAGGCGGTGCTCGACCGGACGAGCACCGAGCACGCGCCCTGGTACGTGGTGCCCGCCGACAACAAGTGGTACGCGCGGCTGGCGATCGGCCGGTTGCTGCGTGACACCCTCGCGGACCTCGACGTCGACTGGCCCGCGGCGGACTTCGACGTGGAGGCGGAGACGGCTCGGCTGGACGCACAGGCTTTCTAGGACGGGATGATTTCGGGCCGCGTCGCTGTTCTGGCACAATGGTTCGCTGGTCTGCGGTTCACCGGCGCCAGTCGCGCGTCCGGACCCGGAGACACCCACCCAAGGAGATAGTTCTGTGAAGGCTGACATCCACCCCGAGTACGTCCTGACCGAGGTCACCTGCACCTGTGGCAGCACCTTCGTCACGCGCTCGACGGTCACCAGCGGCAAGATCCACGCCGACGTCTGCAGCGCCTGCCACCCGTTCTACACGGGCAAGCAGAAGATCCTCGACACCGGCGGCCGCGTGGCCCGGTTCGAGGCGCGGTACGGCAAGAAGGCCGCCAACTAGCAACCCCGCAGCGCCGGTGCCCGGCGCGGACGACCGCCCTCCATGGCGGTGTCCGCGTGGGCACCGGCGCTGTGTCGTTGTCGGAGCCGATCGATCCACCTGAGGACACCCGCACATGAGCGAGGCATTCGCCGCCGCCGAACCGCTGCTCGCCGAGCACGCGCAGATCGAGGCGCAGCTGGCCGACCCCGCCGTGCACGCCGACGCCGCGAACGCCCGCAAGCTCGGCCGCCGGTACGCCGAGCTGGGCCGGGTCGCGCAGGCCTACACCGCGTGGAAGGCCGCGTCCGACGACGCCGAGGCCGCCGCGGAGCTGGCCGAGGTCGACGAAAGCTTCGCCGCCGAGCTGCCGTCGCTCCAGCAGACCGCCGACGCCGCCTCGGCTCGGCTGCGCGAGGTGCTCATCCCGCGTGACCCGGACGACGCCCGCGACGTGATCCTCGAGGTCAAGGCGGGGGAGGGGGGCGAGGAGTCGGCGCTGTTCGCCGCCGACCTGCTGCGGATGTACACCCGCTACGCGGAGAAGATGGGCTGGGCGACCCAGCTCCTGGGCGCCACCGAGTCGGACCTGGGCGGCTACAAGGACGCGCAGCTGGCCATCAAGGCGCGCGGCACGGTCGCTCCGGAGGACGGTGTCTGGGCGCACCTGAAGTACGAGGGTGGTGTGCACCGCGTCCAGCGGGTGCCCGTCACCGAGTCGCAGGGCCGCATCCACACGTCCGCGGCCGGCGTGCTGGTGTTCCCGGAGGCCGAGGACGAGGCCGAGGTGGCCATCGACGCCAACGACCTGCGCATCGACGTGTACCGGTCGTCCGGCCCCGGCGGCCAGTCGGTCAACACCACCGACTCCGCGGTGCGGATCACCCACCTGCCCACCGGCATCGTCGTGTCGATGCAGAACGAGAAGTCGCAGCTGCAGAACCGTGAGGCCGGCATGCGCGTGCTGCGCGCCCGGATCCTGGCCGCCCGCCAGGAGGAGGCCGCCGCGGCCGCGAGCGTGGCACGCCGGTCGCAGGTGCGCACCGTCGACCGTTCGGAGCGCATCCGCACGTACAACTTCCCCGAGAACCGGATCGCGGACCACCGCACCGGCTACAAGGCCTACAACCTCGACGCGGTGCTCGGCGGCGAGCTGGCCCCGGTCGTGCAGAGTGCGATCGACGCCGACGAGGCCGCGCGGCTCGCAGCGGCGGGGGACGCATGACGGTCCCCGACCTGCGCGCGCTGGTCGAGGGTGCCACGCGGATCCTGTCCGAGGCCGGGGTGCAGTCGCCGCGCCACGACGCCACGGCGCTCGCCGCGCACGTGCTCGGTCTGGACCGGCTCGAGCTGGCGCTCCCGCCGCCCGTGCCCGACGGCTTCGCGGAGCAGTTCGCCGGACTGGTCGAGCGGCGGCGGAACCGGGAGCCGTTGCAGCACCTGGTGGGCACCACCGGGTTCCGCTACCTGACGCTCCTGGTCGAGCCCGGCGTGTTCGTCCCGCGGCCCGAGACCGAGGTGGTGGCGCAGGTGGCGATCGACGAGGCCGCGCGGTTGACCGACCCGCTCGTCGTGGACCTGTGCTGCGGCGCCGGCGGGATCGCGCTGTCGGTGGCGACCGAGGTCCGCGCCGCCCGCGTGGTGGCCGTCGACCTGTCGCCCGAGGCCGTGGACCTGACCCGGCGCAACGCCGTTGCGGTCGGTGCGGTCGTCCGCGTCGAGCACGGCGACGTCGCCGACCCGACGATGCTCAGCGAGCTCGACGGCACCGTCGACGTGCTCGTCGCCAACCCGCCGTACATCCCGCCCGACGCCGAGCCGGTCGACCCCGAGGTGCGCGACCACGACCCCGACCTCGCCCTGTACGGCGGCGGCCTGGACGGGCTGGACGTGCCGCGGGCGGTCCTGCGCGCGGCCGCCCGCCTGCTCGTCCCGGGCGGGCTGCTGGTGATGGAGCACGCCGAGGTGCAGGACGCCGCCGCGCGCGAGGCCGCCGCGGCCACGGGCGCGTTCGTCGACGTGGAGTCGCGTCCCGACCTGACCGGTCGGCCCCGGATGCTCGTCGCCCGGCGAGCCGCTCAGCCGCACGTGACAGACTCGGCGCCGTGAACGAGCGGATCACCCCCGCGAGCGACCCCACCACCTGGGGACCGGCGCTCGACGAGGCGGTCAACGTCCTGTCCCGCGGGGGCCTCGTCGTGCTGCCCACCGACACGGTCTACGGGATCGCGGCCGACGCCTTCACCCCTCCCGCGGTGCAGGCGCTCCTGGACGCCAAGGGCCGCGGCCGCCAGATGCCGCCGCCCGTGCTGATCCCCGACGTCCGCACCCTCGACGGGCTGGCCACCGACGTGCCCGCGGGCGCGCGCGCCCTGGCCGAGGCGTTCTGGCCCGGCGGCCTCACGCTCATCGTCCGCGCCCAGCCGTCGCTGGCCTGGGACCTGGGGGAGACGAGGGGCACGGTCGCGCTCCGCGTGCCCGACCACGAGACCGCGCTGGCGCTGCTGCGTCGCACCGGACCGCTGGCGGTCTCCAGCGCCAACACCACCGGCTCGCCCGCCGCGGTCACCGCGCAGGCGGCGTTCGACCAGCTCGGCGAGTCCGTGGCGGTCTACCTCGACGCGGGCGACGCGCCCGGCCAGGTGGCGTCGACCATCGTCGATGCCACGGGGGACACCCTGCGGCTCGTCCGCGCGGGCGCCCTGAGCCTGGAGCAGCTGAACGAGGTCACGCCGGTCGAGGGGCCCACCGCGTGAGGGTCTACCTGCTCGCCCTGCTCATCTCCGCCACGGTGGCCTATCTCATGACCCCGCTGGCCCGCTGGTGCGCCCTGCGCTGGGGCGCCATCACCGCGGTCCGGGACCGGGACGTGCACGCGATCCCGACGCCCCGGCTGGGCGGCATGGCGATGTTCGCCGGCATGCTCGTGGCGATCCTCATGGTCAGCTCGCTGCCCTTCCTCGCGGGGGTGTACGACAACGTCCGTCCCCTGGTCGGCATCATGGGCGGGGCCGCGATCGTGTGCGCCCTCGGGATCGCCGACGACATCTGGGACCTGGACTGGCTCACCAAGCTGATGGGCCAGGTGCTGGCCGGCGGGTTCCTCGCGTGGCAGGGCGTGCTGCTGTACCAGCTGCCCACCGCGGGCATGCCGATCGTCGGGTCCACCCGGATGGCCACGTTCTTCACGGTGCTCACCGTCGTCATCGCCATGAACGCGGTGAACTTCGTCGACGGGCTCGACGGGCTCGCCGCCGGGGTGCTGGCCATCGGCGGCACCGCGTTCTTCCTGTACGCCTACCTGCTCACCGCGGGCGCCAACCCCGGCGCCTACGCCAACGCGAACCTTGCGGCCCTGGTGCTCGCGGTGCTGGTGGGCGCCTGCGTCGGATTCCTGCCGCACAACGTCTACCCGGCGCGCATCTTCATGGGCGACTCGGGGGCCATGGTGCTCGGCTTCGTGTTCAGCGCCGCGGCGATCATCATCACGGGCCAGATCGACCCGGAGCAGGTGCTGGTGCGGCAGCGGTTCCCGGCGTTCCTGCCGATGCTCCTGCCGTTCGCCGTGCTGCTGCTGCCGCTGCTGGACATGGGCCTCGCGATCGTCCGCCGCGTGGGCGCCGGCAAGTCGCCGTTCCACCCCGACCGCATGCACCTGCACCACCGGATGCTCCAGATCGGCCACTCGCACCGCCGTGCGGTCGCGATCCTGTATGTCTGGACGGCGGTGTTCGCCTTCGGGGTCGCCGCCCTGGTCCGCTGGGAGACCACCGCCGTGCTGATCACGTTCGGCGCCGCCGTCCTGGTCGCCACCCTGCTGACGCTCGGACCGCTGCGCGGCCGGGCCGCTGCACCACCGCCCTTGGAGGCCGTTCGATGAGCACCCCGCCCACGGCCACGGAGGCCGTCTTCCGCCAGTCGCTGCGCGACATGCTCGTGCTGCTCGGGATCCTCACCGTCGTCGGCGTCGTGGTCGGCTACCTCGTCGACGGCTCCGCGGGCGTCTGGGGGGCGCTGATCGGCGTCGGCATCGCGCTGATCTTCTCGGGGACCACGGTGATCTCGGTCCTGCGCACCGCACGCTCCGCCCCGACGACCATGATGGCGGTGATCATGGGCGCCTGGCTGGGCAAGCTCATCGTCGTCATCGTGGTGCTGGTGATCCTCAAGCAGTTCGACTTCTACAACCCGCAGGTGCTGTTCCTGGTGTCCATCGCGGGGGTCATCGGGTCGGCTGTCCTGGACGCGCGCGCGGTCCAGCGTGGTCGCGTGGGGTACTTCGAGGGGTAGCGGCCGCGGCGCCTCCCGGAGGCCCGCCGCGGGTCAGGACCAAGGCCCTGCATGGGTTAGGCTTTCGCCATCCATGACGGCCCGGCGCCGTGCTCGTGCCCGCACTGATGCGGCACTCGGCGCACACGACCACAGGAGACCGCCCTGTTCAGCCTTGCGACGATCCTGCCGCTCGCCGCGGAAGACGACGGCGGCAGCGGGTTCCATCCGCCCTCGCTCGCGGACTTCTTCCCGCCGGCCATCTGGTTCGAGGGCACCCCGTTCGAGATCAACCGGATCATCCTGGTCCGGCTCATCGCGGTCGTCGTTCTCCTGCTCGTCTTCATCATCGGTGCCCGCCGCGCCACGCTGGTTCCCGGCCGGTTCCAGAGCGTCCTCGAGATGGGGCTGGACTTCTGCCGGAAGTCGATCGCCTACGAGATCCTCGGTGAGAAGGACGGCAAGAAGTACGTCCCGATCATCACGACGATCTTCTTCGCCGTCTTCTTCTTCAACATCACCGGCGTGATCCCGTTCCTCAACATCGCGGGGACGTCGGTGATCGGCCTGCCGATCATCTTCGCCCTGTGGGTGTACTTCCTGTACCTGTGGCAGGGCGTCAAGAAGTTCGGCGTCGGCGGGTACCTCAAGCACAGCCTGTTCCCGCCCGGCGTGCCGTGGCCCATCTACATCCTGCTGACGCCGGTCGAGGCCCTCCAGGTGTTCCTCCTGAGGCCCGCCACGCTGGTCATCCGGCTCCTGGCCAACATGATGGCCGGCCACCTGCTGCTCGCCCTGTGCTTCGCGGCCACCTCGTTCCTGTTCTTCGAGGCCTCGGGCGCAGTGAAGGCGTTCGGCGCCGTCACGTTCGTGGCCGGCTTCGCCTTCTTCCTGCTCGAGGTCTTCGTGGCCGCCCTGCAGGCGTACGTGTTCTCGATCCTCACCGCTGTCTACCTGCAGATGTCGATCTCCGAAGAGCACTGATCGACAGACCCACCGTGGCGGGCTGATCCTCGGACCGTCGCCCCTGACCGGACGCGCCGCGCGGCGCGCAGATGAAAGGAACCACCCCGTGGAAATCACCGGACTCGCCCTCGTCGGATACGGTCTCGCGGCCATCGGCCCCGGCATCGGTCTCGGCATCCTGTTCGGCAAGACGATCGAGGGCATGGCGCGTCAGCCCGAGATGGCCGGCCAGCTGCGCTCCACCATGTTCGTGGGTCTCGCGTTCATCGAGATCCTCGCCCTCCTGGCCATCGCCACCCCGTTCTTCCTGTGATCACCGCGCCGCTCGTCGCTGCCGCGTACAGCGTGGCAGCGGCCGCTGAGGAGGAAGAGGTCAACCCCCTCCTCCCGCACACCTACGACATCGTCTGGTCGTTGGTGATCGTGGTGATCATCGCCGTCGTGTTCATCAAGTACGCCCTGCCGAAGTTCCAGGCCGTCCTCGACGAGCGCACGGAGAAGATCGAGGGCGGGCTCCAGCACGCCGAGGCCGCCCAGGCCGAGGCAGCCGAGCTGCGTGCCGAGTACGAGCAGCAGCTCGCCGACGCCCGCACGGAGGCAGCCCGCATCAAGGAGGCGGCCCGCGCCGAGGGCGGTGCCATCGTCACCGAGCTCAAGGCGAAGGCGGCGGCCGAGGCTGCGCGCACGGTCGAGACGGCCCAGCGCCAGATCGAGGCCGAGCGTCAGCAGGCCGCGGTGTCCCTGCGCAACGACGTGGGTGCGCTGGCCACCGAGCTCGCCTCCAAGATCGTCGGCGAGTCCCTCGAGGACTCCGCCCGGCAGTCGCGGGTGGTCGACCGGTTCCTCGAGGAGCTCGAGGCGAACGCGACGGCAACCACGAGCGCCGGCAAGGAGAACTGATGCGCGGCACGAGCCTGGCGTCGCTCGGCGCCACCCAGCTCCGGTTCGAACCGGTGCTGGCTGCGGCGGGTGCGCAGGCGATCACGCTCGGCGAGCAGCTGTTCGCCGTCGTCGACGCCCTGGACTCCTCGGGCTCGCTGCGACGCACGCTGTCGGACCCGGCGATCCGTGGCGACGCCAAGGCGGGGCTGGTCTCGGGCGCGCTCGGCCGGCTCGACCCTCGCGTGGTCGACGTCGTGTCGGGGCTCGTGCAGCAGCGCTGGTCCTCGGCCGACGACCTCATCGAGGCCGTCGAGCGCCTCGGCTTCGACGCGGTGCTCGCCTCGGCGCAGGCCGGCGACGAGCTCGAGCGGGTCGAGGACGAGCTGTTCCGCATCACGCGGTCGCTGGTCGGCCAGCGCGAGGTGCGGCAGGCCCTGTTCGACCCGCGGGTGCCCGGCGACAAGCGGGCGGACCTCGCGGAGAACCTGCTGCGCGGCAAGGTCGCCGACGCCACCCTCGCGGTGGCTCGGCGGGCGGCTGCGTCGCCCCGCGGTCGGCGCTTCGTCGCGACGCTCGGCCTCGTCGGCGATCTCGCCGCCGCACGGCGCGAGCGCCTCGTGGCGGCCGTGACCTCTGGCAGCGAGCTCTCGCAGGCGCAGATGGACCGCCTCGGCGGCATCCTGCAGCAGGCCTACGGGCAGGAGCTCCAGCTCAACGTGACGGTGGACCCCGAGATCCTCGGGGGACTGCGCATCCAGGTGGGCGCGGACGTGGTCGACTCGACCGTGCTCGCCAGGCTCGCCGACGCACGACGACGACTTGCCAGCTGAGAATCGGCCCCAGGCCGGCCCCTCGAACGACGTGAACGAACGTACGACCGCCCGACCGGCGGTCACGACAGGAGAAGAGCAATGGCTGAGCTGACGATCCGGCCCGACGAGATCCGGGCCGCGCTGGACAGCTTCGTGAAGTCCTACGAGCCGTCCGGCGTGGTCTCCGAAGAGGTCGGCCGCGTGACCCTGACGGCCGACGGCATCGCGCAGGTCGAGGGCCTCCCGGGCGCGATGGCGAACGAGCTCCTGCGGTTCGAGGACGGCACGCTCGGCCTCGCGCTGAACCTGGACGTCCGCGAGATCGGCGTCGTGGTGCTGGGCGAGTTCACCGGCATCGAGGAGGGCCAGGAGGTCCGCCGCACGGGCGAGGTGCTCTCCGTCCCGATCGGTGACGGCTACCTCGGCCGTGTCGTCGACCCGCTGGGCCAGCCGATCGACGGCCTGGGCGAGCTGAAGACCACCGGTCGCCGCGCCCTCGAGCTGCAGGCCCCGGGCGTCATGGCGCGCAAGAGCGTGCACGAGCCGCTGCAGACCGGCCTCAAGGCCATCGACGCGATGATCCCGATCGGCCGAGGCCAGCGCCAGCTGATCATCGGTGACCGCCAGACGGGCAAGACGGCGATCGCGATCGACACGATCATCAACCAGAAGGCCAACTGGGAGACCGGCGACACGACGAAGCAGGTCCGCTGCATCTACGTCGCCATCGGCCAGAAGGGCTCCACCATCGCCGCCGTCCGCGGCGCCCTGGAGGAGGCCGGCGCGCTCGAGTACACGACCATCGTCGCGGCTCCCGCGTCGGACCCGGCCGGCTTCAAGTACCTCGCGCCCTACACCGGCTCGGCCATCGGCCAGCACTGGATGTACGAGGGCAAGCACGTCCTGATCGTCTTCGACGACCTGTCCAAGCAGGCCGAGGCCTACCGTGCCGTGTCGCTGCTGCTGCGTCGCCCGCCGGGCCGCGAGGCGTACCCCGGTGACGTGTTCTACCTGCACTCCCGCCTGCTGGAGCGTTGCGCCAAGCTGTCGGACGAGCTGGGCGGCGGCTCGATGACGGGCCTGCCGGTCATCGAGACCAAGGCCAACGACGTCTCGGCGTACATCCCGACCAACGTCATCTCCATCACGGACGGACAGATCTTCCTCCAGTCCGACCTGTTCAACGCCGACCAGCGTCCGGCCGTCGACGTGGGCATCTCGGTGTCCCGCGTCGGTGGTGCCGCGCAGGTCAAGGCGATGAAGTCGGTCTCCGGCACGCTGAAGCTGGACCTCGCGCAGTTCCGGTCGCTCGAGGCGTTCGCGATGTTCGCGTCCGACCTCGACGCCGCGTCGCGCGCCCAGCTGACCCGTGGCGCCCGCCTCATGGAGCTGCTCAAGCAGGCGCAGTACTCGCCGTACCCGGTCGAGGACCAGGTCGCGTCGATCTGGGCCGGCACCAAGGGCAAGCTGGACGACGTCCCGATCGCCGACGTGCGCCGGTTCGAGTCCGAGCTGCTGGACCACCTCCGCCGCAACACCGAGGTGCTGTCGACCATCGCGTCGACCGGCAAGCTCGAGGCCGACACCGAGAAGGCGCTCAGCGACGCGATCGACGAGTTCCGGAACGGGTTCCTGGTGGGCGACGGCACGACGCTGGTCGGCTCTGTCGACGACGGCGCCGAGGTCGAGGTCGAGCAGGAGCAGATCGTCCGGCAGAAGAAGGGCTGACCGTGGCAGGTCAGCAGCGCGTCTACCGGCAGCGGATCCGGTCGACAGAGTCGCTGAAGAAGATCTTCCGTGCGATGGAGCTGATCGCTGCCTCGCGGATCGGCAAGGCGCGCGACCGGGTGACGGCGGCGACGCCGTACTCGCGCGCGCTGACCCGTGCGGTGTCGGCCGTGGCCACGCACTCGAACGTGACCCACCCGCTCGTCACCGAGCGGTCGGACACGAACCGGGTCGCGGTCCTCGTCGTCACGTCCGACCGCGGGATGGCCGGGGCCTACTCGGCGAGCGCGATCCGGGAGGCCGAGCGCCTCATCGGTCGGCTCACCGAGGCGGGCAAGGAGCCGATCGTGTACGCGACCGGCCGCCGGGCCGTCTCCTACTACTCGTTCCGCGGACGTGAGCTCGCGGGGCAGTGGACGGGGAACTCCGACGCGCCCTCGGTCGACGTCGCTGCGGAGATCGCCGACACGCTGCTCGCCGCGTTCGAGGCCCCGGCCGACCAGGGCGGGGTCGCGGAGCTGCACGTCGTGTTCACGCACTTCCGGAACATGGTGTCGCAGACCCCTCGGGTCATCCGGCTGCTGCCGCTCGAGATCGTCGAGGGCGTCGAGGCGCGCGACGAGAACGAGATCCCGCCGCTGTACGAGTTCGAGCCGTCCCCGGAGGCCGTGCTCGACGCGCTGCTCCCGATGTACGTGCGCAGCCGCATCTACACCTGCCTGCTCCAGGCGGCGGCCTCCGAGCTCGCGGCACGTCAGCGCGCCATGCACACCGCCACCGAGAACGCGGAGGACCTGGTGCGCATGTACACCCGGCTCGCCAACCAGGCCCGCCAGGCCGAGATCACCCAAGAGATCAGCGAGATCGTGTCGGGCGCCGACGCGCTCGCCTCCTGACGACTACGTCCCCACAGACGAACCGGAGAAACACCATGACTGCTACCACCACCGAAGCTGCCGTCGAGCACGCGTCCGGTCCTGGCGTGGGTCGGGTCGCGCGGGTCATCGGCCCCGTCGTCGACATCGAGTTCCCGTCGGACCAGATCCCCGAGATCTACAACGCCCTCAAGGTCGACATCGACCTGTCGGCGCAGGGCGAGGGCGAGGCCACGGGCTCGACGACGATGACGCTCGAGGTCGCCCAGCACCTCGGCGACTCGCTCATCCGCGCCATCGCGCTCAAGCCGACCGACGGCCTGGTCCGCGGCGCGCTGGTGCGGGACACCGGCGAGGCGATCAGCGTGCCCGTCGGCGACATCACCAAGGGGCACGTCTTCAACGTCATCGGCGAGGTGCTGAACCTCAAGGAGGGCGAGAAGCTCGAGATCACCGAGCGCTGGCCCATCCACCGCCGGCCCCCGGCCTTCGACCAGCTCGAGAGCAAGACCGAGATGTTCGAGACCGGCATCAAGGTCATCGACCTGCTGACGCCGTACGTGCTCGGCGGGAAGATCGGCCTCTTCGGTGGTGCGGGCGTCGGCAAGACGGTCCTCATCCAGGAGATGATCCAGCGCGTCGCGCTCAACCACGGTGGTGTGTCGGTGTTCGCCGGGGTCGGCGAGCGCACCCGTGAGGGCAACGACCTCATCGTCGAGATGGAGGAGGCCGGCGTCTTCGACAAGACGGCGCTCGTCTTCGGCCAGATGGACGAGCCGCCGGGCACGCGTCTGCGGGTCGCCCTGTCGGCGCTGACGATGGCGGAGTACTTCCGCGACGTGCAGAAGCAGGACGTGCTGCTCTTCATCGACAACATCTTCCGGTTCACGCAGGCCGGCTCCGAGGTGTCGACGCTGCTCGGCCGCATGCCGTCCGCGGTCGGCTACCAGCCGAACCTCGCCGACGAGATGGGTCTCCTCCAGGAGCGCATCACCTCGACGCGCGGTCACTCGATCACGTCGCTCCAGGCGATCTACGTGCCCGCGGACGACTACACCGACCCGGCCCCGGCCACGACGTTCGCGCACCTCGACGCGACGACGGCGCTGTCGCGCGAGATCGCGTCGCGCGGTCTGTACCCCGCGGTGGACCCGCTGACGTCGACCAGCCGGATCCTCGACCCGCGCTACGTCGGCCAGGCGCACTACGACGCCGCGACGCGCGTGAAGTCGATCCTCCAGCGCAACAAGGAGCTCCAGGACATCATCGCGATCCTCGGTGTCGACGAGCTGTCGGAGGAGGACAAGACGGTCGTCGCACGCGCCCGTCGCATCCAGCAGTTCCTCTCGCAGAACACGTACATGGCCGAGAAGTTCACCGGTGTCGTCGGCTCGACGGTCCCGCTCACGGAGACGGTCGAGGCCTTCGGCAAGATCGCCGACGGCGAGTTCGACCACATCGCCGAGCAGGCCTTCTTCAACATCGGTGGCCTCGAGGACCTCGAGCGCAACTGGGCCCGCATCCAGAAGGACTACGGCGTCTGACCTGATCAGACCCACGCAGGGGCGCCCACCAGGGCGCCCCTGCGTACCCGTAGTCCCGCACAACATCGAAGGAGGGTCCCGTGGCAGACATCGAGGTTGAGCTCGTCGCCACCGCCGGAAAGCTCTGGTCCGGCACCGCCCGCATGGTCTCGGCCAAGGCCGGGGAGGGTGAGATCGGCATCCTGGCCGGTCACGAGCCTGTCCTGTCCGTGCTCCAGCCCGGCGAGGTCCGCGTGTTCCCCGTGGGGGGTGGCGAGCCGAAGCGCTGGCAGGTCGAGGGCGGGTTCCTCTCCTTCGACTCGAACCACCTGACCATCGTCGCCGACAACGTCGTGGAGGGCGCGCGCCCCGCGACCTCGCCGGCCACGCACTGAGGGCGCCGGGACGGTGAGCGGACACGGCGTCGCACTCGCGTGTGTCGCTGTCGTCCTGCTGCTCGCCGTCGTTGCGCTCTGGTTCTCCCGGGTGCACACGCTCAACCGGCGCGTGGGGTCGTTCCCCTGCTCGCTCGGCCGCACGGCCCAGGGGCCGTGGTCCTCGGGCGTCGCGCAGTACGGCGCCGACCGGCTGTACTGGTGGCGCTACCGCTCGCTCGCCGCACGTCCCCGCGAACGCTGGGAGCGGGTGGGCCTTGCGGTCGTCGAGCGCAGCGAGCAGGGCGGCGGCCAGGTCGTCGTGACCTGTCGGCAGGGCCCCGGTGGCCCGACCGTCCACCTGCTGATGAGCGCCGAGGCCTACGCCGGGCTCACGTCGTGGATCGAGGCCACGCCGTCGCGCGTGGGCTCGGTCATCTGACCCTCACCCCGGAAGCGAGCTCATGCGCCTCGTCGTCGCGTCCTGCTCCGCTCGGTACAGCGGTCGCCTGAACGCCCACCTGCCCCTGGCCACGCGCCTCCTGGTCGTGAAGGCCGACGGCAGCGTGCTGCTGCACTCGGACGGCGGCTCGTACAAGCCGCTGAACTGGATGAGCCCGCCGTGCACGCTCGCGGTGTCGGCACCCTCCGACGAGGCCCGCGCCGCCGGGGTGACCGCGGTGTGGACCGTCCAGCACCAGAAGTCGGACGACCGCCTCGAGATCGACCTGTACGCCGTGCAGCACGACTCCGCGCACGAGCTGGGGGTGGATCCCGGCCTGGTGAAGGACGGCGTCGAGGCGCACCTCCAGGAGCTGCTGGCGGCGCAGATCCTCCTGCTCGGCACGGGCCACACGCTGGTCCGACGCGAGTACCCGACGGCGATCGGGCCGGTCGACATCCTGGCCAAGGACCCGGCCGGGGGCACGGTCGCCGTCGAGATCAAGCGGCGCGGGGACATCGACGGCGTGGAGCAGCTGACCCGGTACCTCGAGCTGCTCAACCGTGACCCGCACCTGGCGCCTGTGCGCGGGGTGTTTGCCGCGCAGGAGATCAAGCCGCAGGCGCGCGTCCTGGCCACCGACCGCGGCATCGGCTGCCTGGTGCTCGACTACGACGCCATGCGCGGCGTCGACGACAGCGGCTCCCGCCTCTTCTAGCCCGAGAACGTCACACGACCGGGCACTTGAACATGTTCAGTTGAACGTGTTCAACTTGGCTCATGAGCGACGACACCAGATCCCTCGTGCGGTCCACGGCCCTGCGGCTGTTCCGCGAGCGCGGCTACGCGGCCACCACCATGCGGGCGATCGCGCAGGAGGCCGGGGTGGCCACCGGCAACGCGTACTACCACTTCGCGTCCAAGGACCACCTGGTGCAGGAGCTGTACCTGGACGTCAACCGCGAGCAGACGCAGGCCGCGCGGACGGTGCTCGCGCAGGGCGGTGACCTGGCCACCCGGCTGCGCGGGGTGCTGCTGGCCGGCGTCGACGCGTTCGCGGAGTACCACGCGTTCGGCGGTGAGTTCATCACGGTCGCCATCCGGCCCGGCTCGGCGGCGAGCCCGTTCTCCGCGGAGTCGAGCGAGTCGCGCCAGATGAGCCAGGCGATCTTCCGCGAGCTCGTGGAGGGTGCGTCGCCCGCGGTGCCCAGCGTCCTGCGCGACGAGCTCCCGGAGCTGCTGTGGCTGGCCCAGCTGGGCGTCACCCTGTTCTGGGTCTACGACGGCTCGCCCGGCCAGCGCCGGACGCGGACGCTGATCGAGGGGATCGCGCCGCTGATCGGCCGGCTGGTGCGCCTGTCCCGGCTGCCCGTGCTGCGCGGCGCGGCCGACGACGTGCTGGCGCTGGTGCGGGCGGTGCGGGCATGAGCGAGCTGTCGCCGGTCGCGGCGGATGCCGTCCGGGTGGTCGTCGGCCTCGGCACGGTCGTCGTCCTGCCCCTCGGTCTGCGCCTCCTGGGCGACCGGGCGGTCCCGCGCTCGGCGTCGCTGCTCTGGCCGCTGGTGGGGCTGCTCGCGGCGGTGAGCGTCTGGCTGCCCGTGGGTCCCGCGGCCGCCGCGCTCGCCGTCCCCTTCGCTGCGGCGTCCGTCGTCCTGGCCGCGTGCGTGCTGCGGGTCCGGCTGCTGTCCACCGCCGTCGCGCTGGCGACCCCGCTGGTCGGTGCGGTGGCCCTCGTCGCGGAGCGGGCCGGCTGGGGGCTGCTCGGGTTCTCCGGCGACTATCTCGCGCTCACCGTGCCGCACATGCTCTTCGCCGGGTTCGGTGCCTGCCTGGTGGTCGGCCTCCTGGCGCACCTCGCGGTCACCCCGCTGACCCGGGCCGCGGCGACGGCGGCACCGGTGGGAGTCCTGCTGGTGCTCGCCGGGTACTTCGTGTCGGACGCGGCCGAGCTGGTGGGTGCGGTGGTGCTCACCGTCGGGCTCTGGTGCGCGGCGGTCGCCGCCGTCCGGCTGTCCGGCCCCGGCCGCGCGCTGCTGCGGGTCGGTGCGCTGACGCTCGGCGCCTCGATGCTGCTGGCGCTCTGGTGGGCGGTGGGCGAGGCGACGGGGCTGGCGCACCCGAGCCTGTCGTGGATGGCCGCGACGCACGGCGTGGCCAACGCGCTCGGCTTCGTCCTGTGCACCGTGCTCGGCCTCCGGCTCCGGGGGCCGGTCCCGGAGCCGGCCGGGCTGACCTACACGGAGGTCGGCGCCACGCAGGGCGGACCGCTGCCGGCCGGGTACCGGCACCTGCGTGTCCGGCACCTGCTCAGCCCGGGCTCCCGACCCGACGACCTGGCCCTGGTGGGCGACGCCCTGCTGCGCTGGCAGGTGCACGAGGCGGCGGGCATCGAGCTGCGGCACGACGCCGACGAGGCCGCTCCGGGCGTGCGGGTGGCCAGCCGCGTCGGCATCGGGCCGGTCCGGCTGCACGAGCCGTGCGAGGTGGTCTGGGTGGAGCGCACGGCCGACCGCATCGGGTTCGGCTACGGCACCGTGTCCGGGCACGTGTTCCGCGGGGAGGAGTCGTTCACCGTCGAGCGCGACGCGGCCGGCGACCTCTGGTTCGTCGTGACCGCGTACTCGTTCCCCGACCTCTGGTGGGTGCGCGCGGTCGGCCCGCTCACCGTCGTCGTCCAGCGTGCCTACCTGCGGCTGCTCGCCCGCGGCGCGCGCCGGGTGCTCGCGGCCGACCGGCGCGCTGTCGGGAGCGCGGCATGAGCGTCCGGGGGCCGAAGGCGATCGCGGCGCTGTGCCTGCGCTGCCTGGCCGTCCTGACCCTGGTGAACGGGGCTGCGCTCACGGTGTTCCTCCTGACGGCCGAGGCGGACTCGCCGTGGGCACGCCAGGCGCCCCAGACCATCTACTACCTCGGGGTGGCCCTGGTCGTGGCCGCGGTGCTGATCGGGCTGGTCGGCTTCCCGGCGGGCGTGCTGACCGCGCGACTGCTCGAGAAGAGCAGCCGGGAGTGGGTGCACGTGGCGGTCTTCGCGGCGGTCGGGGCCCTGCTGTCCGTCACCCTGTGCGCGTGGTTCCATCTCCTGCAGGTCGTGGCCTGGTACACGCTCGTCGCCGCGGCCGAAGGAGCGGTCGGTGCCGGCGTCGCCCGGTGGTGGACCGGTCGGGTGATGGCCCGGCAGACGCCGTGGACGCAGGAGCAGGGCGCGGCGCTCCCATGGGGAAAGATAACCCCGTGAGCATCGAGACCCCCTTGGTCCTGCGCGGTCGGCTCGTCCTGCCCCGGGGGGTCCTCGACGACGGCGTCGTGGTCGTCGACGGCGCGACCATCGTCTGGGTCGGGCCGGCCGAGCGGCTGCCGCGCGGCTGGGTGCTGCCGGTGGTGGGGGACGCCACGATCCTGCCCGGGCTGGTGGACCTGCACTGCCACGGCGGCGGCGGCGCCAGCTTCCCCGACGCGGTCGACGCCGCGGACGCACAGCGGGCGGTCGACGAGCACCGCCGGCACGGCACGACGAGCCTGGTC
Organism: Cellulomonas sp.; assembly: GCF_965229465.1. Classification (GTDB taxonomy): domain Bacteria; phylum Actinomycetota; class Actinomycetes; order Actinomycetales; family Cellulomonadaceae; genus Cellulomonas. Next base: position 2,861,905 of record NZ_OZ245882.1, read on the forward strand.
GCGTCGCTGGTCACGGCCGCGCCCGCGGTGCTGCTCGCGCAGAGCGCGCTGCTCGCGGACCTGGCGGACGCCGGCGAGCTCGTCGGGATCCACCTCGAGGGCCCGTTCCTGTCGGCCGACCGCTGCGGTGCGCAGAACCCCGACGACATGCTCGCCGGCGACCCCGCGCTGGTCCGGGACATCGCCGAGGCGGCGCGGGGGCACCTGGTGACCATGACGGTGGCGCCGGAGGTGCCGGGCGCGGACGCGGTGCTGGAGGCCCTCGTCGACGCCGGTGCCGTGCCGTCGATCGGCCACACGGACGCCTCCGCGGAGCAGGTCGACGAGGCCGTCGACCGCGCGTTCGACCTGCTCGCCGTGCGGTCCAACCGCCGCCTGACCGCCACGCACCTGTTCAACGGCATGCGCCCGCTGCACCACCGCGACCCGGGCCCGATCGCCGCGTGCCTTGCGGCAGCCGCCCGCGGCGAGCTGGTGGTCGAGCTGATCGCCGACGGCACCCATCTGGCCGACGGCACGGTCCGGTCGGTGTTCGACCTGGTGGGCGCGGGCTCGATCGCCCTGGTCACCGATGCCATGGCCGCGGCCGGGATGCCCGACGGGGAGTACCGGCTCGGACCGATGGCCGTCCGGGTGGCCGACGGGGTGGCCCGGATCGCCGACGAGACCGGTGCGATCGCCGGGGGAGTGGCGCACCTGCTCGACGTCGTGCGCAGGGTCGTCGCCGCTGGGATCCCCCTGGAGGACGCCGTGCTCGCCGCGGCTACCGTGCCGGCGGACGTCCTGGGCCGGCGCGACCTCGGCGCGCTGGCCGCGGGGCGCCGCGCCGACCTCGTCGTGACCGACGACGACCTGGTCCCTGTCCGCGTGATGCGCGGGGGCGCCTGGGTCTAGCGGGGTTCGAGCACGACCACCGGCGTCACCGTCGTCCGCGTGGCGGCCCAGGCGTCGAGCTTGGGGTCGACCGCGGACCAGATCGTCCAGAGCCGCTCCCGTTCCTGGCCGACCGCGGTGCGGGCGCGTACCGGCTGCGGCTGCCGGCCGTCCAGCCGGACCACGGCGTCAGGGTGGGCCTCGAGGTTGAGCCACCAGGCGGGGTGTCCCTCGATCCAGCCGTTCATCGCGAGCGCGACGAGGTTCGGACCGTCCTCCAGGTAGCCGAGGATGACGCTGCGCTCCTGCCCGGAGGTCCGGCCGGTCGTCGTCAGGCGCAGGGCGCCCCAGCCGCGCTTGTTCGACGTCGTCCACAGGAACCGCCCGCCGCTCAGGCGGTAGAGGCCTCGGTGCACACGCCACGCAACCCGGATGAACCACGCCGGCGGGAGCCACGGAGCACGTTCCGGGGTCGTCATCGCCCCACCGTAGCGGCCGCTACGCGCGGCCCCGCAGCGAGGTCAGCCGCACCGCACCGACCAGGACGAGACGCACGTCCATCACGCCCACCGCCGACACAGGAACCTCCAGCGACGACCAGCCGTACCGGTCGCTCGCGGGGACGTCCAGCTGACCGAGCGGCCGCCACGACCGTCCGTCGCGCACCTCGACCCGCACGGAGCCGCCCCCGGCGACGGTCAGCTCGAGGTGACCGACGCCGTCGAGGTCGACGTCCCGGAACACCACGCGGCCGGTGCGCCGGCCACGCGTGACCTCCAGGGCGTTGCCAGCCTCGCGGGTGCGCTCCGCGAACGTCACGTCCTCGCGCTCGTCGTGGTCCATGGCCCGGATCTCCGTGCCGAGGAGGCGTCGCGGCGGGACGGGTTCGCCGTCGAGGTCGAACCCGACGGCGAGCGGGAGGTCCGCCGACGCGGGGCCCGCGTGCAGCTCGTACCGGCCGGGCTCGACGACGAACCGGCCGCGGGTCACGTCCCAGACCGCGAACGCGTCCGCGGGCACGTCCAGCTCCACGACCGTGACCTGCCCGGGCTCCAGCCGGACCCTGCGGTGCGCGACCAGCCGGCGCTGCGGCACGCGCAGCCGGTGCTCGGGCGCGGCGCCGTAGACCTGCACGAGCTCGTCGACCTGCCGGTCGCCGGTGTTCCGGACGGTCACCCGGACGGAGCCCGGGGCCGCGTCGATCGCGTCGTAGGCCACCGACGCGTAGCTGAGCCCGTGCCCGAACGCCCACCGGGCCGGCCGCGACGCGTACCAGTGCGTGAGGCCGCCACCGATGACGTCGTAGTCGAGCAGGTCGCCGGCGTCCTCCTCGGCCTCGGGCCACGCCTGCGCCAGCCGCCCGTACGGCTCCGCGACGCCGGTGAGCACGTCGGCCACGCCGTGACCGAGCTCCTGACCGCCGTGGGACGTCCAGACGACCGCCGCGGCGTCGTCGCCGAGGGTGCCGAGCACGTACGGGTACGACGAGACGACGACCAGGACGGTCGCCGGGTTGGCCTCGATCACCGCGCGCGCCAGCTCGGCCTGCGACTCCGGCAGGCGCAGGTGCGGGCGGTCCTCGGTCTCGCGACCCAGCAGGTGGGGGTCGTTGCCGACGGCCAGGACGACGACGTCGGCGTCGAGCGCGGCGGCCACCGCGGCGGCCGTCCCGGACCGCACCGTCCGCAGCGTGAACCGCTCGGCGGTCGCGGCCGAGGGCGCGTCGGCGACCAGCACGCCGCCGTCGTGCTGCACGACGACCCACCGGCCGGAACCCGCGTGCTGCAACGAGACCGAGCCGTCGTCGTGCCGGTGGGCGCGGAAGCTCTCCTGCGCCACCCAGCCGTGCACGCTCTGGGCGTCGGCCCGCAGGATCCAGCCGCCGCCCGTCCACAGCAGGCCGGTGCCGGCGGCGCGGAGCGTGAGGACGCCCTCCCCCCAGTCGGTGACCTCGTGGTGGGTCGCCGTCCGGGCGGTGGCGGTGAGGGTGCCGTCGGCGCCCGCGTCGACGTACGCGCCCGTGGTGCGGGACCGCAGGGCGACCGTGTCCGCGCCGGTCACCACGTCGGCCGGCGCGAGGGCCTCCGCGATCGAGACCGTGTACGGCGGGGTGCCCGAGTACCAGTCGACGAGCACCTGGTCGGCGTGCGGACCGATCACGGCCACCCGAGCGTCGGGTCGCAACGGGAGCACGCCGTCGTTCTCCAGGACGACGACCGCACGCGTGGCCGCCTCCCGGGCGAGGGTGCGGCTCGCGGGCAGGTCGAGGTCGTCCGCGGTGGTCGACGCCCACGGGTCGAGGTCGGGGTCGAGCTCGCCCGTGGCCAGCCGGAGCTCGAGCTGGCGCAGGGCGGCGCGGTCGATGTCGGCCTGGTCGAGCAGCCCGCGCTCGAGCGCCGCGGACAGGTGCGCCAGGGTCCGCGAGGGGTCCGCGTCGTGGTCGGTGAACGAGTCGACCCCGGCCCGGACGGCGGCGGCGGCGGCCTCGACGTGGTCGTCGTAGTACCGCTCGCCGGTGACGAGGTTGGTGGGCGCGCCCGCATCGGAGACGACCAGCAGCGAGGCCTCCGTCCACCCCCGGAGCTCGTCGAGGAGCTCGCGGGCGACGTGGTTGGGTCGGCCGTTGACCAGGTTGTACGACGGCATCACCGCGCCGACGACGCCGGCCTCGATGGGGCCGCGGAAGGCCGGCAGCTCGTACTCGTGGAGCACGCGCGGGGACAGCTGCGCGCTGGTGACGCTGCGGTCGGTCTCGTTCCCGTACGCCACCAGGTGCTTGAGCGTCGGCACCGTCCGCCAGTACGTCGGGTGGTCCCCGCGCAGGCCGCGGGCGTACGCCGTGGCCAGGTGCGCCGTGAGGTGCGGGTCCTCGGAGAACCCCTCCTCGTTGCGTCCCCAGCGCGGGTGCCGCAGCGGGTTGACCACCGGCGCCCACACGTTCAGCGAGACGGTCGGGTCGGCGGCGTGCTTGGCCCGGACCTCGGTGCCGACGACCGCGCCGACGCGCTCCAGCAGGTCCGCGTCCCAGGTGGCCGCCAGGCCGACCGGCTGCGGGAACGTCGTCGCGGTGCCGAGCCAGGCGACCCCGTGCAGGCCCTCCGTCCCCGTGCGGAACGAGCCCAGACCGACGCGGGGCACGGGGGCCGCGTGCTGGTGCAGGAGCGCCAGCCGCTCGGCGGGCGCGAGCTGGTCGAGCAGCTGCTGGGCGCGTGCCGCGAAGGGCCGGGCGTGGGGTGTCGGCTCGGGCACGGGATCCTCGTCGTCGAGTGGGGGATGCTGCGGTTCGAATCGTTTAGGCAGGCAGATGTCGAACCGATTCGATGATGGTTCGACGGATGCCGAGCGGGCATCCTGCGGCATTCATGGTGCTTGACGGCCGTCTTTGCCGCAAGTGCCGCATCCGTGACCAGGGGCCTTGCCACTGTCGGGACATAGCCATAGAGTCTCGCCGTCGAACCGCTTCGACGCGATCTCCACGAGGAAGTGAAGGGACGCAGATGAATGCCACGCCTACTTTCGGCCGGCTGGGCGACCACGCGGTCGACCGCCGCCGGTTCCTGGGCCTGATCGCGACGGGTGCGGCCGTCGTCGGGATCCCCGGGTTGCTCACCTCCTGCAGCACCACCCCGGCGCCGTCGTCCACGGCGAACGCCGCCGCCGCCGGCGACGTGATCCCCAAGTACATCCCGGTCACCTACATCGACCCGGACTACCCCAGCGTCAACGGCTCGGTCCCCGGCTTCGAGTCGATCCCCGCGGAGCTGGTGCAGTCCGTGAAGACCGCCCCGGGCACCGGGCTCACCCTCACCGCGATGACCCCGCTGTGGGGCACGATCCCGCCCACCAAGGGCAACAAGTACTACGAGGCCGTGAACGGGCTCCTCGGGTCGGACATCGAGTTCCAGATCACCGACGGCAACGTCTACGGCGACAAGCTGGCCACGGTGCTGGCGTCGGCCAAGGACGTGCCGGACTGGGTCTGCGTCCCCACCTGGAACCTGCCGCCCCGCTTCGGCTCCGAGATCGTCGAGAACGTCTTCCAGGACCTCACGCCGTTCCTCGCGGGCGACAAGGTGACGCCGTACCCGAACCTGGCCAACATCTCCTCGGACGCGTGGAAGTTCTGCGTCTTCAACGGCAAGCTCTACGGCCTGCCGTTCCCCGGTGAGGTCATCACCGACGCGATCTTCTACCGCCGGGACGTCCTCGAGAGCCTGGGCATCACGCCCGACATCACGAACGGTCAGGACCTCATCGACCTGGCCGTGGAGCTCACCGGCGGCAACGTCTGGGGCGCCGAGGACCTCTGGAACACCGCGGCGATCATCCACGCGGTCCCGCCGAAGTGGAAGCTCGACGGCGACACGCTGGTGCACCGCGTGGAGAGCGACGAGTACCGTGCGGCCCTGGAGTGGAACGCCGCGCTGTTCAAGAGCGGTGCCGTCCACCCCGACGCGGTCGCCGACCAGAACGGCGAGGCCAAGTCGCGGTTCCAGTCCGGCAAGTCGCTCATCGCCAACGACGGCGTCGGCGGCTGGCACGAGGCCCTGCGCGACAACCTGGCGGCCAACCCCTCCTACTGGCAGCAGCCGTTCGACCCGTTCGCGGCCGACGGCGGCACCCCGGTGCTCTGGAAGGGCAACCCGGCGAACATCTTCTCGTTCCTGAAGAAGACGGACGACGAGGCCAAGATCAAGGAGCTCCTCGCGCTGGCCAACGTGCTCGCGGCGCCCTACGGCACCACCGAGTACGACACGATCAACAACGGCGTCGAGGGCGTGCACTACACGCGTGGCGACGACGGCCTGCCCGTGCCCACCGAGCTGGCGGCCACCGAGCTCCAGCCGACGTACATCTTCCTGGTGGACCCGCCCATCTCGGAGACCCACGTGCAGTACCCGGGCTACGTCAAGGCGGCCTCGGAGTGGAAGGCGAACGCGGCGCAGTACGCGACCGACCCGCTGTTCTACGCCCAGCAGATCGTCGAGCCGCAGCAGTACGCCTCGATCGGGCAGCCGTTCGTCGACCTGGAGAAGGACATCTCCCGCGGCCGCAAGAGCATGGACGACCTCGACGCGGCCGTCGAGACGTGGCGGAGCTCCGGCGGCGAGGAGCTGCGGGCGTTCTACCAGGACATCCTGGACAGCCAGAGCTGATGTCCTTGCCCGAGCTGGTCCGGCGCCGCCTTCCGGATTCTCCGAAGAAGGCGGCGCCGCCGGCGCCCGTCCCCACCCGCAAGATCGGCTGGCGGGTGCGTCTCAAGCGCGACCGGTCGCTGCTGCTCATGGTGTCGCCGGCGATCCTGCTGCTCGCGGTGTTCGCGTACGTCCCGATGCTGGGCAACGTCATCGCCTGGCAGAGCTACTCGCCGTACACGGGGTTCCTGCACAGCCCGTACGTCGGCTGGGTCAACTTCGAGCGGGTGTTCACCAACCCGCTGTTCGTGACCGCGGTCGAGAACACGCTGATCATCACGGCGTTCCAGCTGGTGTTCTTCTTCCCGATCCCGATCCTGCTGGCGCTCCTGCTCAACAGCGTCGTCACCCCGCGGCTGCGCACGACCATCCAGTCGATCGTCTACCTGCCGCACTTCTTCTCGTGGGTGCTCGTCGTGACGCTGTTCCAGCAGATCTTCGGCGGCGCCGGGCTGATCAACCAGACGCTGCGCGACCACGGCCTGGCCGCCGGGTTCGACATGATGACCAACCCCGACACGTTCCTGGTGCTGATCACCATGCAGTCGGTGTGGAAGGACGCGGGCTGGGGGATCATCATCTTCCTCGCCGCCCTGAGCACCGTGCCGCCCGAGCAGTACGAGGCGGCCGCGGTGGACGGCGCCAACCGGTGGCGGCGCATGTGGCACATCTCGTTGCCCGCGCTGCGGCCCGTCATCATCCTGCTGCTCATCCTGCGGCTCGGTGACGCGCTGACCGTCGGGTTCGAGCAGCTGATCCTCCAGCGCGGCGCCGTGGGCGCCGACGTCGCGGAGGTCATCGACACCTACGTCTACTACCAGGGTGTCGTCTACGGGGACTGGAGCTTCGCCGCGGCGGCGGGGCTGGTCAAGGGTGTCGTCAGCCTCGGCCTCGTGCTGGGTGCCAACAAGCTGGCGCACGTGTTCGGCGAGTCGGGGGTGTACAAGCGCGCATGAGTACCCAGACAACACAGACCTCCGTGCCGGTGCTGCGGCGTCAGCGCCGCTCGAAGCACCGCCCGGCCTGGGAGGGACGGCCCTCGGTAGGTGGCCAGACCCTCAAGGTCATCGTGCTCGCGTGCGTCGTCCTGGCGGTCGTCTTCCCGCTGTACACCGTCATCCTCACCAGCCTGTCGACGCAGGCCGAGACCATCCGCGTCGGTGGCCTGGTCACCGTCCCGGGCGAGCTGACGATCAACGCCTACACGCAGATCCTCAACGGCGGCATCGTCACGCGCGCCGCCCTGGTGAGCACGTTCATCACCATCGTCGGCACGATCCTGTCCACCACCGTCTCGGTGATGGGCGCGTACGGGCTGTCGCGGCCGGGCTCGTTCGCCCACCGTCCCATCCTGTTCGTCTTCCTCATCACCATGTTCTTCGGTGCGGGGCTCATCCCCACGTACCTGCTGGTGAGCTCGCTCGGGCTCATCGACAGCTACTGGGCGCTGATCCTGCCGGGGGCCGTCTCGGCGTTCAACGTGCTCATCCTGCGCAACTTCTTCATGGGCATCGACATCTCGATCCTCGACGCGGCCCGCATCGACGGGGCCGGTGACTGGCGGATCCTGGGCCGGATCGTCCTGCCGATGTCGCGCGCGGTCGTCGCGGTGGTGGCCCTGTTCTACGGCGTCGGGTACTGGAACGCGTTCTTCAACGCGATCCTCTACATCAACGACAACGCCAAGTGGCCCCTCCAGCTGGTCCTGCGCTCGTACGTGCTCCAGGGAGTGACGCTGCCCGGCAGCGGGGTGGGCCAGGTGGACGTCGCGACCGGCGCGGTCACCGGCCTGCCGATCAAGATGGCGGTGATGGTCCTCGCGATCGTGCCGATCCTCGTCGTGTACCCGTTCGTGCAGCGACACTTCACCAAGGGCGTGATCTTCGGCGCGATCAAGGGGTGACGTGAGGTCTTTCGAGGCGCTGACGCGCGAGCGCGGGATCCTGTACGGGGGCGACTACAACCCGGAGCAGTGGGCTCCGCAGGTGTGGCGCGAGGACGTGGCGCTCATGCGCGAGGCGGGCGTGAACCTGGTGACGGTCGGCGTGTTCTCCTGGGCGACCATCGAGCCGAGCCCGGGCGACCTCCGGTGGGACTGGCTCGACGAGGTGCTCGACCTGCTGCACACGGGCGGGATCGCCGTCGACCTGGCCACCCCGTCGGCATCGCCCCCGCCGTGGCTGGCCCGGCTGGACCCCACCACGTCCGCGGTCGACGCGGCGGGCGTGCGGATGAGCGTCGGGTCGCGCAACCACTTCTGTCCCGGCTCGGCCGTGTACCGGGAGCGGGTGGCGGCGGTGGTCACGGCGCTGGTCGCGCGGTACGCCCGGCATCCCGCGGTGGCCATGTGGCACGTGGGCAACGAGTTCGGGCAGGCCTGCTTCTGCGACCTGTGCGCCGACCGGTTCCGCACCTGGCTGGAGGCCCGTCACGGGGACCTCGACGCGCTGAACCGCGCCTGGGGGACCGCGTTCTGGAGCCAGCGGTACGCCGACTGGCAGGAGGTCGTGCCGCCGCGGGCCGTGCCCTACGTGCACAACCCGGCGCAGCTGCTGGACTTCCGGCGCTTCACGTCCGACCAGCTCCGTGACGTGTACCGCCTCCAGACCTCGGTGATCCGCGCCTCCTCCGACGCCCCCGTGACGACGAACGCGATGGGCTTCTTCCCGCTGGTCGACCAGTTCTCCTGGGCCGACGACCTCGACGTCGTCGCCGACGACCACTACGCCGACCCCGGCGACCCGTCGGCGCCGGCCCGCGCGGCGCTCACGCACGACCTCACGCGCGGGGTCGGAGGCGGGCGCCCGTGGGCGCTGCTCGAGCAGGCCGCGGGCGCGGTGAGCTGGCGCCCGCACAACCTGCCGAAGCCCGCCGGGGGCATGCTCCGGGACTCGCTGCGCGCGGTGGCGCACGGTGCGGACGCGGTCTGCTACTTCCAGTGGCGCGCCTCGACCTCCGGCTCCGAGCGCTTCCACTCGGCGATGCTCCCGCACGCCGGTCCGGACACCGACCTGCACCGGGACGTCCGCGAGCAGGGCCGGCTGCTCGCGCGCCTGCGCCCGGTGGTCGGCACGAGGGTCGACGCCCGGGTGGCGCTCGTCTTCGACTGGCCCTCGCTGTGGGCGGCCGAGTCCGACTCGCTGCCGAGCACGCGACTGACCGTGCCCGACCAGCTGGCCGCGTACCACGAGCCGTTCTGGCGGGCGGGCATCGCCACCGACGTCGTCCCCCCGGGCGCCGACCTGGACCGCTACGACCTGGTGGTCGTCCCGCTCCTGCACCTGGTGTCCGACGCCGACGCGGCGAACCTGGCGCGCGTCGCGGAGCGCGGGGGCGTCCTGCTCGTCGGGCCGTTCAGCGGGATCTCCGACGAGGACCAGCGGATCCGCTCGGGCCGCTTCCCCGTGCCGTGGGCGCACGTGCTCGGAGCCTCGGGCGAGCAGCACCGACCGTTGCCTGCCGAAGGCGTCGAGGTGCACTCCGCGCGGTACGGCACCTTCACCGCGACCGTGTGGTCGGAGCACCTGGCGGCCGACGGGGCCGAGGTGCTGGCCACCTACGAGAGCGCGGGCCTGACCGGGAGGCCGGCCGTGCTGCGGAACGGCACCGCCTGGTACGTGTCGACCGTGCCGCCCGCAGACGTCCTGCGCGCGATCGTGGCGGACTGCCTCGGCGCGGCGGGCATCGAGCCGCCCCTGGCGACGATCCCGGACGGTGTCGAGGTCGCCCGCCGCGGGGAGCTGCTGTTCGTCCTCAACCACGGTGACAGCGCGGCGGCGCTGCCCGGGGACGGCGTGGACCTGCTGACCGGCGCACCGGTGGTCGGAACGCTGCACGTCCCCGCCGGCGGCGCCGTGGTGCTAGCTGCGCGGGGGAGCGGTGCTGGTCCGGGTGGTCAGGACGGGCGCGAGGAGGCGGGTCTCGGCGGGCTGCTCCCCGGTGAGCCGACCGATCGCCATGTCGACCGCGACGGCGCCGATGGTGTGCGCGGGGATGTCGACCGCGGTCAGGGGCTGGGTCTGGCCGAGGGCCACGTCCTCCGGGCACACGGCCACGACCGAGATGTCCCCGGGCACGTCCTTGCCGTGCGACCGCAGGGTCTCCAGCACGGCGGGCAGCGCGACCTCGTTGTGCACGATGACCGCGGTGACGTCCGGCAGCGCGGCGAGCACCTGGTCGACGGCCTCGACGGCGCCGGCGTGCGACGACTCGCAGGTCTCGAAGACGGCGTCGAGGCCCAGCCGGGTGGCCTCCTGCGTGAAGCCGCGGACCAGGCGCGCCGCGTAGGTGGTGCGCCGGCTCAGCACCGCCCTCGGGGAGCCGATGAGCGCGATCTGCCGGTGACCGAGACCGGCCAGGTGGTCGACGGCCACCCGGCCCACGGCCTCGAAGTCCAGGTCGACGCAGGAGAACCCGGTGGCGTCGCGCGGCAGACCGATCAGGACCGCGGGCTGCTTCTGTCGGCGCAGGATCGGCAGCCGGGGGTCCTCGGCCTCGACGTCCATCATCAGCACGGCGTCGACCATCGAGCCGGCCGCCACCCGCTCGATGCCCTCGTGGTCGTCCTGCGTGAGCAGCAGGACGTCGTGCTTGTAGGACTGGGCGCGCGTGACGACGCCGGTGACGAACTGCATGATCACGCCGACGTTGACGTCGACGCGCAGCGGCGCCATGAGCGCGAGCACCTGGGTGCGCTGCGAGGCGAGCGCGCGGGCGCCCGCGTGCGGCCGGTAGTCCAGCTCGCGGACGGCCCTCTCCACCCGGGCGCGGGTCTCGGCGGAGATGGGCCGCTTGCCGGAGAACGTGTAGGACACGGTGGAGACGGAGACCCCCGCCATCCGCGCCACGTCGTCGATCGTCGCCACCACGCCATCCCCTCGTCGGCACCTGCCGGGCCCACCCTAGCGAGTCGAACCGCCGTCGAAACAGCAGTCGGTGCCCACCCATCCTGGACACCGTTCGCGCAGACACCTAACGTAATCTCGGCATCGAAACGCTTCGATGCCGACGAGACCCGATCCCTCCACCCGAAGGCGCCACGATGAAGTTCACGGACGGCTACTGGCAGCACCTCCCCGGCGTGACGGTCCTGCGACCACGCGAGGTGGCGGACGTCGTGGTGGGCGAGGACTCGCTCACCGTGTACGCCTCGACGGTGCCCCTGACGTCGCGCGGTGACACCCTCAACCGGGCGCTCGTCACGGTCTCGTTCCACAGCCCGATGGACGACGTGATCGGCGTGCGGATCGAGCACCACCGCGGGGGAGCCGACCGCGGGCCCTCGTTCGCGCTGTCCCGCTCCACCGCGGACGTCAAGGTGGTCGAGGCGGACGACTCCGCCGACGGCGTCGCGACCTTCCGGGCGGGTGCCCTGACCGCGCGGGTCTCGACGCGCGGCGCGTGGAACGTCGAGTTCGAGGCCGACGGCCGGGTCCTCACGTCGTCGACCGCACGCTCGGTCGGGGTCGTGACCGACGCCCGGGGCGACTCCTACGTGCACGAGCAGCTGGGGCTGGGCGTCCGCGAGCACGTCTACGGTCTGGGCGAGCGGTTCGGCGCGTTCGTGAAGAACGGCCAGTCCGTCGACATCTGGAACGAGGACGGCGGGACGGCCAGCGAGCAGGCGTACAAGAACGTGCCGTTCTACCTGTCCGACGCGGGCTACGGCGTGTTCGTCGACCATCCCGGGCGGGTGTCGTTCGAGGTCGGGTCGGAGGCTGTCTCGCGCACCCAGTTCTCGGTGCCGGGGGAGTCGCTGGAGTACTACGTCATCCACGGGCCGACGCCCAAGGACGTGCTGCGGCGCTACACCGCGCTCACCGGGCGTCCGGCGCAGGTACCGGCGTGGTCGTACGGCCTGTGGCTGTCCACCTCGTTCACCACGCAGTACGACGAGGCGACCGTGATGTCCTTCGTCGACGGCATGGCCGAGCGCGGGCTCCCGCTGAGCGTCTTCCACTTCGACTGCTTCTGGATGCGGGCGTACCACTGGACCGACTTCACGTGGGACCCGGCGACGTTCCCGGACCCGGAGGGCCTGCTCACCCGCCTGCACGCCAAGGGCCTCAAGGTCTGCGTCTGGATCAACCCGTACATCGCGCAGCGCTCCGCCCTGTTCGACGAGGGTCGCGCGGCGGGCTACCTGGTGACGCGCGCGGACGGCTCGGTCTGGCAGACGGACCAGTGGCAGTCCGGCATGGGGCTCGTCGACTTCACCAACCCGGACGCGGTGGCCTGGTACCAGGGCTACCTGCGCCGGCTGCTGGTGCAGGGGGTCGACGCCTTCAAGACCGACTTCGGCGAGCGCATCCCCACGGACGTGGTCTGGCACGACGGCTCCGACCCGGAGCGCATGCACAACCACTACACGCACCTGTACAACCGGGCGGTGTTCGACGTCCTCGAGGCCGAGCGCGGCGAGGGGGAAGCCGTCCTGTTCGCGCGGTCGGCCACCGCGGGCGGGCAGCAGTTCCCGGTGCACTGGGGTGGCGACAGCGAGTCGACCTTCGTGTCCATGGCGGAGACGCTGCGCGGCGGCCTGTCGCTGGCGTCGTCGGGCTTCGGGTTCTGGAGCCACGACATCGGCGGCTTCGAGGGTGTCCCCGACGCGGCGGTGTTCAAGCGCTGGCTGCCGTTCGGGCTGCTCTCGTCGCACAGCCGCCTGCACGGCTCGGACTCCTACCGGGTGCCGTGGGCGTTCGACGAGGAGGCGGTGGACGTCACGCGGCTGTTCACCCGGCTGAAGCTCTCGCTCATGCCGTACCTCGCGCGCCTCGGCCAGGACGCGCACACCTCCGGAGTTCCGGTGATGCGCCCGATGGTGCTGGAGTTCCCGGACGACCCGGGCGCGGCGACGGTCGACACCCAGTACATGCTCGGCGAGAACCTGCTGGTGGCGCCGGTGTTCACCGCGGACGGAACCGTGGACGTCTACGTGCCGGAGGGCACCTGGACCTCGCTGCTGTCGGGCGAGCAGGTGACCGGCCCGCGCTGGGTCCGCGAGCGGCACGACTACTCGTCGATCCCGCTGTACGTGCGACCCGACTCGGTGCTGCCCGTGGGCGCGCGCTCCGACCGGCCGGACTACACCTGGGCCGACGGCGTGACGCTGCACCTGGTGGAGCTGGCCGACGGCCACCGGTCGACGACCAGCGTGCCGTCGCCCGACGGTGGGGAGCCGACGCGGTTCGTGGTGCGCCGCGACGGTGACGCCGTCCGCGTCGAGGCGCGAGGTGCGGTCGGACCGTGGAGCGTGCAGACCGGGTTCGCCGGTGCTGCGGTGACCGCGGAGGGCGCGATCGTCGAGCTGACCCTCTGAGGCGCCCCCTCTCGCACCCCCCGGGCAGGGGTGGCGAGAGCGTTCCCACGACGTGTATCGTATCGATTCGACAATCCCGTACGAGGCCATGGACCGGTCGGCGCAGCCGCCTGACGAGACGTCCCGGCCCGCCTGCGGAGCAGGCACCAGACCTCCGACCCGTCCGCTCGATCGAAGGACCCGCACATGACGACCTCGCGCCCCTCCGGACGCCAGTTCCCCGCCGACTTCCTCTGGGGCTCGGCCACCGCGTCGTACCAGATCGAGGGTGCGTTCGACGAGGACGGCCGCGGCCCGTCCATCTGGGACACCTTCTCCCGCACGCCCGGCAAGGTGCTCGACGGCGACACGGGTGACGTCGCTGCGGACCACTACCACCGGGTCCCCGAGGACGTGGCGATCATGCAGGATCTGGGCCTGGCGGCCTACCGGTTCTCGATCGCGTGGCCCCGCGTCCAGCCCACCGGCTCGGGCGAGTTCAACCAGGCCGGCCTCGACTTCTACGTGGACCTCGCGGACCGCCTGATCGCCGCCGGCATCAAGCCCGTCGCGACGCTCTACCACTGGGACCTGCCGCAGGCGCTCGAGGACGAGGGCGGCTGGGCCAACCGGCAGACCGCCCTCCAGTTCGAGAAGTACGCGCGCAAGCTGGCCGAGGTGCTGGGCGACCGCATCCACCTCTGGACCACGCTGAACGAGCCGTGGTGCTCGTCGTTCCTCGGCTACGCCTCCGGCGTGCACGCCCCCGGCGTGACCGACGACGCCACGGCGCTCGCCGCCGTGCACCACCTCAACCTCGGGCACGGCCTGGCGGGCCGCGCCATCAAGGACGTGCTGGGCCAGGACACCCCCATCTCGGTCACGCTCAACCTGCACGTCACGCGCGCAGCGACCGACTCCCCGGAGGA